>NZ_JBEXUI010000020.1:0-156391 GCF_040614395.1 Nocardia sp. NPDC005998
GGGCGCCCAGCCGGAGGGCAGGACGCGCGATGCGGTGGCCGCCGCGGCGCGTGGCGATTGGTTGTTCGCGCCGGCGACAACCTAGGGGTGCGGCGATGGCCTCACACGACCGCGGGGCGCCTGGCCGCGTTTTCGGCGATGGCCGCGACAATTTCGTCGAGCAGGGGCGCGGGTAGGTCGTGGCCCATTGCGTCGAATGGCAGGTAGATCGATCCGGGGATCGCTGCGTGGGTGGCCTCGCCGCCTGCGATCTTGATGAGTGAATCCTCGGCGCCGTGAATGACCAGCGCGGGCAGCCGCAGTTGCTGCAGGTTACTCGTGCGGTCGGGGGCGATCATGGCCGCGGTCACCTGGCGTCCCGGGCCCTCGGGGTGGCGCGCGCGGTCGTAGGCGTGGGTCGCGAGCGCGTAGCGGCGCTCACGCTCGCTGTCGGCGTAGGTCTTCGAGCCGATGAGCGCGTACAGACGGACGATCTGCTCGATCGCCTCGTCACGATCCGGTGGGAGCGGTTTGGTCAGCTCTTGGAGCACGTCCCCATCGGCCATGCCGATGCTGATGTGCGGCGTGCTCATGATCGAACACAGCGACCGCACCCGCTCGGGGTACTCGATCGCGAGCAGTTGGGCTACCATCCCGCCCATCGAGGCACCGACGACGTGTGCCTGCTCGATACCGAGATGATCGAGCAACTCGACGGCGTCGCGCGCGATCGCTCTCAGGTAATACTGGCTCGGCGTGATCTTCCACTCGGTCAGACCGCTGTCGCGGTTGTCGGGACGGATCACCCGATAGCCCCGCTCGCCGAGGTGGTCGACGACTTCCTGGGGCCAGTGGATCAGCTGCGAACTCAGCCCCATGATCATCAGCAGCGGTTCCCCCGCCGGATCACCCTCGTCGCGATAGCACATCCTGACCTCGGATAGCTCAGCGAATCGGTCGCGCTCATCCTTCATGATAAACCTCCCGAAGTTGTGGCCGGACGACTGCAAACATACAGCAAGCAAGATGTAGCGATGTGAAATTGCCAGTAACTCAACGTAAATCCGTCATCGGCAGCTACATCCGACCACGTTTGTTCAACAACCGGCAATAGCAGGGCAACACAGGAGTTGTCGTACATCAGGTAGAGATCCACGCCAGATGGCGCAAGAGGCGACCAGTCGGAGTCAGCGAAGCCGCACCGGCAGCTATCGCAGCCGAGGACTGAGCACCAGCACCATGAATGCAGCCCGACACTGAACCCTTTGTGGCGCAACGCATCCTGCGACAGCAACAGTGGGTCACTGGGCGGCTGGCGCGAAAGACCGTCTTTCTTCCCGCACCGTGAGCGGCATCGTGTGATGCAGTTGCGGCAGTCGGAACCCATCGACGCAGCTCGTGACGCTCGGGTGGTCCGGAGTCGATGTGTAGCGGATTTACAGGGATGTTGTTGGGCGCGATGAATCCTGTTGTGGTGCTCAGTTATTGGAAACCGGGGCGCTGCGATGAAGTTCCACAGGTTGCGATCGAGCCCCGCAGGTCATGCAGGGCGACTCGGAGTCATCGGACTCCGAGAGCACCGGGATCAAAGTCCTGATAGTCAGGCCGGGACGGTTGTAGGGATTTGGGCCAGGGCTTCCAGGGCCGAGGCGGTGGTGTCGGAGGATGCGGGGAGAAGGGGGAGGCGGACGGCGGGGGTGGGGATGCGGGCTTGGGCGGCCAGCGCGGATTTGATGACAGCGGGGTTGGGTTCGGCGAAGAGGGCTGCGGAGAGGGGGGTGAGGCGATGGGTGAGTCGGCGAGCTTCGGGGATGGGGCCGGTGTGCCACAGGCGGATCAGGGTGGCGAAGGCAGAGGTGGCCAGGTGGGCGCTGGCGAGGATGGCGCCCGATGCGCCGAGAGCGATGAGTGGGGCGGCGTGTAGGTCGTCGCCCGCCAGGACGGAGACGTCCGGTGGGAGGGTGCCCATCAGGGTGATGGTGGTGTCGTCGATGCTGCCGACAGCGTGTTTGAAGCCAATGATGTTCGGGATGCTGGACAGTTGGCGCAGGGTGTCGTGGCCCAGCGCGCGGCCGGTACGGTGCGGAACGTTGTAGACGATAAGGGGGACCGGACTGGTGGCGGCCAGATGGCGGAAGTGAGCGAGGATGCCCGCTTCCGAGGGGCGGGTGTAGTAGGGGACGACGGTGAGCGCCGCGGTGACGGTAGAGCCGAGGGCGGCGAGGGCTTCGGCCGAGGCGGCGGTGGAGTTCGTGCCGGCACCGGCGATCAATGGGGCGTTGCGTTCTCGGCAGACGGTGCCGCAGATGTCGAGGACGCGGTGGCGCTCGTCAGGTGTCAGGGTGGCGGTTTCGGCGGTGGTACCGAGGGCGACGATTCCTGTCGCGCCGTCGTCGAGTACCTGGTGGGCGAGACCGGCAAGGGCATCGGCAGCCAATTCGCCGTTGGCGGAGAAAGGCGTGATCAGGGGAACGAAGAGGCCGGTGAGCGTCATGATTCCCAGACTGCCGCGCGCCCTTGCTTCAGGTCCAGTTCACGTTTGTTCCGATAAGCATAAGCTGAACTGATGCTCGATGTCCGTAAGCTGCGCCTGCTGCGTGAATTGGCCCACCGCAAGACGATCGCGGCGGTCGCCGAGGCGATGAGCTATACGCCATCGGCGGTCTCCCAGCAGTTGACCGCGCTGGAACGGGAAGCCGGTGTGCCGCTGCTGGAGCGGACCGGACGGCGCGTCACCCTCACACCGGCCGCACTCACCCTGGTAGAACACGCGGAAACCATTCTCGCCGCGCTCGAGCAGGCGACGGCCGACCTCGCCGCCTCCCGCGCCGCGCTCACCGGAACGCTGCGCATCGGCGCCTTCCCGACGGCAGTCGCGACAATCCTGTCTCCGGCGCTGATCTCGCTCAGCCGAGACCATCCGCAACTGGAACTGCTTGTGACGGAATTGGATCCGGCGACCGTCCCGGATGCGCTGCGTAGCGACACGCTGGATATCGCGCTGGTCCAGGAGTACGACTATGTGCCCGCCGAGCCCGGTCCCGCTCTGGATACCGAGCCGCTGCTGGAGGAGACGATCTACCTGGCCGCCCGCACCGCCGCGTCATTGTCGCAACACCGCACCGCCTCGTGGATCCTCGGAACTCCGGGCACGCTCTGCCACACGATGACGATCCGGGCTTGCCAGGCAGCCGGATTCACGCCACAGGTTCGCCACCACGTTGACGACTTCAGCACCGTCCTCGCACTGGTCGCGGCCGGACAGGGCGTCGCCCTCGTCCCGGAACTCGGCGCACTCACCCCACCACCCAGCGTGGTGCTGACAGCCCTGCCGACCCGCCGCACAACCCACTTGGCCTACCGGCGCGGTACTGGCGCGCACCCGGCTGTGGTCGCGGCCCGCGCCGCATTGCGCGCCTCCGCCGCAACGATTTCCAGCGGTCCGTCACCCCGCCTGCTCGAATCACGCTGAGTCCACCCAGGTGCAGATCGCCCGGTAGAGCCGAAACGGGATGGGAGACGCACCCGAGATCGGTGCGGCCCCCATTCGTTCTAGGTCCGGCTGAAGATCACGGTAGCGGATCCTGTCCGAGGTGACGTTGCCCGTTGATCGCACCGGCCCGTACCGCCGCGAATCCGTAGTCGATCATCGCGGTTTCGTACGCACGCAATGCGGTGATCGGATCGTCGTCCGCGGCGGCGTCGGTCAGGGCGGCGGTCAACCGCGCCGCATCGCGCAGCGCCGTGCAAGCACCGGAACCCGCCGCCGGACTCATCGCATGGATCGCATCGCCGAGCAGGGTCACGGAGGTGGTCGGCCACGGATCGATCGGAACGCAGGTGCGCAGTGGGAGTGCGAACAGTGAATCCGGCACACAGTTCGCCACGATCTCGCGCACGCGCGGATGCCAGTCCCCGGTCGCCGCGGTCATGATGGCGTGCAGTTGCGTGCCGTTCATCGCGCGCAACGTATCCGCCGAATCCGCGAACCATTCCCGCCGCGCGCCGAAAGAGCATGTCATGTAATCGGATACCGGCAGCAGCCCGAGGCCCGCCATCGCTCCGGCCCGCTGCGGCGGCACGGGAAACTGTACCGGCGCGACACCGAGGTAGGTGCCCTCCGGTCCGGTGATCACGGTGAAGACGCCGAACATATCTTCGTCGAACAGATTCCGCGTGCGGTCGGTAAGCGGAACCGCGCCGTAGAGCTGGCGCACCCCGGTGTCGACGATCCGCGCATGCGACAGATATTGGTGTCGCACCGCGGAATTCACGCCGTCGGCGGCGACGAGGACATCACCCTCGGCGCGGCTACCGTCGGTGAAGTGTGCGACAACTCGACCATCGCACTGAATCTCATAGCGCCGCAACTCCTTTCCGAATTCGACCGCGTCCTCGATACCCGCGAGCAGCAACTGTCGCAGCACGAGCCGGTCGACGGCCAGCGACACCGCCGCCGGATCCGCGTCCGCCTGGATGAATACCCGCTCGAGTCGATGGTTCAGCACGGTGAATCGCGGATCAGGCAGTCCGGCAGTGGCTCCGAACACCCGCAGCAGGTGCGGCGGCAGCAATCGTTCCAGGGCGTCCCTGCCGTGGCTGTCGATGTGTAGCCGATAGCCCTGTCGACGGGAAGTCAACGCCGAATCGCGTTCGTAGACAGCAACTTCGATTCCGGCCCGGCGTAACCCCTGAGCGAGGCCGAGGCCACCGAGACCAGCCCCGATGACGATCACTCGAAAACTCATGACGCTCCCTTCGCGCACAACAACGGAAGGGACGCACAGGTCGCACTCGATGGTGCGGTGTGAAGCGGAAGCTGACCGGACTAACCCATACCGGCCCATGGTCTTCGCGCGTCCGTAGCCATGACGATAGTGACCAGAGCACCGATCATCAAGCAGATACGCTACGCGCGGTCGGCATCGCTCACCGGCGCCGACCGCGAGCACGCCGAGGTGTCGATGCTGGCGCCGCACCTGTTGCAATCGGCGTTGGTGCACATCAATACCCTTCTGCTACAGGCCGTTTTGGAGGATCCACAATTCCACGACCTGATCGGCGAGAACGAGCGCCGCGCGATGTCGCCGCTGTTCTGGTCCAATATCAACCCCTACGGCCGGTTCCGGGTCGACATGAACATCCGCCTGGACCTCACCCGCGACCGGGTTGCAGGCTGAGAACCGCCAGGGCCGGCAGCAGACATTCGACGGACCGATTGTTTCTACCTATGGTGTGGCCCATGCGCATTTCTTCGTTGGTCGAGCAACTCAGGGCGCTCGACCCGGGCCATCGGCAGGCCGCCGCCAACGCGCTAGTGGCGGCGAGTGCGCTGGCGGTAGGACCGCTGGTGGCGGCGTTGCGCGACTCCGATCGCTGGTATGCCCATAATTACGTCGAGGTGCTGCAACAGATCGGCGACCCGGCATTGCAGCCACTGGTGGACGCGCTCGCGAACGGCACATCGCCTCGGGCCCACAACGGGGCACCATCACGGATGAACCCCATCGGCCAAGCACTCGAGGGGCTTCGGGTATCAGACCGGAACATGTTCGTTCCGTTGCTACACCACGAAAGTCGCAATGTGCGGTCATGGACGTGTTCGGCGTTCGCGGCCATGGGCACCGGGGCCGCGGAATGCGTTCCCGCGGTGCTTCCATTGCTGGCCGACGAGGACCCGGATGTGCGCTACTCGGCCTGCCAGGTGTTTCGGCGACTGCCCGACGAATCACTGTCGCACCTGCCCGCGCTGCTTCCACTGCTCGCCGATCCCGTCGACTTCGTGCGTCGCGAGGCCAGCCATGTGATCGGCGGGATCGGCCCGCGCGTGGTGCCCGTGCTGCGTGCGATGCGGCGTTCACCCAGCCCGTACCGCTGGCACGCACTCACCGGACTTGCGGAGATCGTTGGCTGGGACGGGCTCGACCTCGCCGATCAGGCACTGGTTCAACGCCTGATCAGGATCAGGATTCCCCACGAAGTACCGGAGCCGTTCGACCCGGACGGCCAGTGGTACGCCATTCCCACCCACGACCAGGCGGCCGTGCTCGGCGCGCTCGACCTGTCAGACCCGATGCCGGTCACGATGCGGCTCGGCCAGGCGGCGGCCTCGAATGGGTTCATCTTGGACGGGAAGGTTGGCTACGTTACCCCCGTCCTCGACGGATGGACGCTCGCGTTCGTGTGGTCTCTCGATCTCGAGGACACCACAGCGGCCCTCAGCCACCGATTCGGCACCGCCCACGGCTATCTCAATTGGGACGACTATCACGGATCCGGCTTCGCCACCGGATGGTGCATCGCCGAGCACGGCACGATCATCCGTTCCTACATCCATCAGGATGAGGCCTACGAGACCGGTCCTCCGATCCTGGCCGAGCACGGCTATCTCCTTCCCCATGAGGACGATCCCGACGGGTCGAACGACGTCGACCGGTGCTATGCCACCGACATTGCAGCACGTATCTCGGTCGATCCGACAACGATTGGGCCGCACACCCGGGTCAAAGGTCACCCGGTGCTGGCCGTGACCGCTGACGGGCGACGCGACGGTGTCACGCCAGGCGCGCTGCCCATCTGACACATGAACCTCTCTTCCAGCGGCGAGCACCCGGCCTAGGCGACGGACTTCCGCAACGCCGCCAACTCATCCGCACGCGGATCACTGACGTCGACCGATTCCGGGCTGTTGAAGATCCGCACCAGCCGTGTATCGGGTTCGAACTGTGGCCATCCGGGATTGCCGTGCTCGGCGAAAGCCACCCACGCCGAATGGATTTCGTCGGCCAGTGCCTGGGGTGGGTTGGGACCGGTCAGTGCGTGCGCACCGTTGAGCGCATCGAAGACGAAGGGCACCTCCAGTACGTGGCACGCACCGAGCCCGTCGATGCCCGACGGCCAGGCGAACTCGTAGGCGTAGGTCGGCGCGCCCGCCGCGGCGATCGATTGCGCGAGGTGCAAGGTGTCGGAACGGAAGGCCCGATCAGTGATGATCGCGGCAAAGATATCCGCGGGTGCGGCCGCCGGGCGGTTCGCTCCATAGATATCCGCTAGCGCGGGATCCATTCCATAGCGAGCCAGTACGAAAGGCAATGTCTCCGTGGTGATTCCGGCGGCAATACCGGTCGGGACCGTAAAGAAGCGGAACTCCTCCGCAGTGCATCCCGCGATGAACGGCACGGCCCGCTCAGTCTGCTCGGCGAGCACATTGAGCGGCCTACCCTCGACCACCTCACCATCGATCACAGGAAGCAAACTCATGATGCCGAGCCCGTTCGCGATGATCGACGAACCCCAGCGCTCCGGATCCGGATCGCTCATCAACTCGAGTGCGAGCGCATCCTGCGCGGCACGCAGTTCATCCGGGCCGAGGCGCCCGAAATCGTCCGCTACGGTATTGATCCCGAGCATCGTGGCCAATTCACCGGCCAGTTTGCGCGCATCTTCGGCGGCGACTGCCGCGGAGCCATTGCCGCTCTGCATAATCGCCTGCCGGAACAATCCGCGCGACAGCGGCGAAGCCATCAGCAGTGCCACACTCATCCCGCCCGCCGACTCACCGAATATCGTGACCCGGTTCGGATCCCCGCCGAACGATTCGATGTTCTCCTGCACCCACCGCAGGGCGAACAGTTGATCGTGCAGTCCGCGGTTGAGCGGAGCGTCCGCCACCGCCGCGAATCCGGAAATGCCGAGCCGATAGTTGATCGAAACCAGCACGACCCCATCGCGCGCGAACCCCGCACCGTCGTAGATCGCCCTCGCATTGGACCCCCGGACATAGGCACCGCCGTGAATCCACACCATGACCGGCAGTCCCGAACCGCCCGGATCCGGCGTCCACACATTGACATTCAGATATTCGTCGCCCGGTATCCCGTCACTGCCGATCAGCGCGTGAATCGGCGGGGCATACGGCGATTGCACACAGGTGGCGCCATGGGTGAGCGCATCCCGAACGCCCTGCCAGTCCGGCACCCGCGACGGCAGCCGGAACCGCGCGGGCCCCACCGGCGCCGCCGCATACGGCACTCCGAGAAATGCGCTCACTCCGGCGGTCGTCCGGCCACGAATCTTGCCGCCGGTGACGGAAACGATCGGTTCCATGGGTCTCCTTCGTCCGACTCGATTCTCTACGCCGCGCCGCCCCAAGACCACAGAATCCATCAGCTCGCACAACTTCGGAATGGCCGAGGATGCGCGGCGGTGGTGCAGGCCGGCACCGGCCACCAGCACGGCAGGGACCGACGCAAGGCATACGCAAGCCGACGCAAGACCTCCGCAACTATCGAACGGCAGAGTCGGATTCATGAACGAGACATTCGATGTGGTCATCGTGGGAGCCGGACCGGTCGGGCTGATGCTGGCGGGCGAACTGCGCCTCGGCGGCGTGGATGTGCTGGTGGTCGAACGGCTGATGGAACCCGATATGACCATCAAGGCCGGTGGCATCAATGTGCCCACCGCACAAGCCTTCTACCGGCGCGGACTGCTGCCCGATCTGCTCGAACAGCAGAACGCCGCACTGGAGCGCTTTCGCGCCGCCGGTACGTACCTGAGCCCCGAGGCGACCGCCAAGCGCCCGCCGTTCGTCGGTCATTTCGCGGGCATCATGCTCAGTACATCCCATGTCGACTTCGACGATCCGGCCTTCGCCGACCTGGGCCCGGGCGCCGAGGCGGTCATGGTGGCCCAGCAGGGGATCGAGGCGATCCTGGCCCGGCGCGCCGCCGAGCTCGGCGTCCAGATCCGTCGCGGCGTCGAGCTGACCGAATTCGATGACGACGGAACCGGTGTCACCATTCGCGTCGGCGACGATACCGTCCGCGCGGACTGGTTGGTCGGGTGCGACGGCGGCCGCAGCACGGTCCGCAAACAGGCCGGATTCGATTTTCCGGGGCTGGATCCGGAGATCACCGGACATCAGGCGCTGGTCGAGATGACCGGCGCGGAACAGCTGCGACCCGGCTGGAACTCCACCGACAATGGAATCTATGTCAACGGCCCGATGCCGGGTCGTATCGCCACGGTGGAACTCGACGGCCCGCCCGCCGATCGCACCGCGCCGGTGACCGCGGCCGAATTGCAGGCCAGCCTGCGCGCGGTCTCGGGAGTGCCGGTCGAGATCACTGCCGTGCACTCCGCGACCCGGTTCACCGATAACACCCGCCAGGTCACCGACTACCGCAACGGCCGTATCCTGTTGGCGGGCGATGCGGCCCATGTGCATTCGCCGTTCGGCGGACAGGGCCTCAATCTCGGCATCGGCGACGCGGTCAACCTGGGCTGGAAACTGGCCGCCGTGGTGCGCGGCGATGCGAACGAGACCCTGCTCGATACCTACACCACCGAACGGCATCCGGTCGGCGCGTGGGTGCTGGAGTGGACCCGCGCCCAGATCCCCCTGATGCGACTCGACCAGCGCAGCAGGGCATTACGCGGTGTGATGACCGATCTGCTCGCGACCCGCGACGGCGCGACCGCCATCTTCAAGAAGATCTCCGGTGTACTGCACCGCTACGACCTCGGCACCGGACACGACCTGATCGGCGCGGTCACGCCGGATATCGAACTCTCCGACGGTAGTCGGCTCGGCGCGCACTGCACCGACGGGCGCGCAATCCTGTTGGACCTCACCGATTCCCAGGACCTTCGGGCGATCGCCGCACCGTGGTCCGATGCGGTACGCATCGTCACGGCGAAACCCGTTGCACCACGGGAGCTTTCCGCGCTATTGATCCGCCCGGATGGCTATGTGGCCTGGGCCGCGGACTCCGGCGTGCATGCCGGGCTGCTCGAGGCGCTGCGCCGGTGGTTCGGCGACAAATCCTGATCAGCCGGATATGTGGTGCCACATCGAGATCGGCACGGTTGAGCCGCGGCCCCACGTGACCGCGGCTCAACCGAGTCAGGCCTGCTGGCGATGCACCGCGACGACCGGAATCACCCGGGACGTGTTGGCCTGGTATTCGCCGAAACCCGGCATGATCTCGACCATTCGCGCATACAGTTCGTCGCGTTCGGTACCGGTCACCACCTCGGCCTTCGCCGGGTAACTCTCGGTGCCGATCTCCACGGTGAACTCCGGATTCGCACGCAGATTGTGGTACCAGGCCGGATGCTTGTCCGCGCCGCCGTTCGAGGCGATGAGCACGATGCGCTCGCCGTCCGGGAGGTAGACCAGCGGGCTGGTGACCTGGCGGCCGGACTTGGCGCCCGTCGTCGTGATCAGCACCATCCGGGCACCTTCGAACATGCCACCGACCTTGCCCTCGTTCGCGCGGAACTCGTCGATCACCTGCGCGTTGAAATCGTTCACTGCACTCCCATCGTTCACGGTGTCACCCGCACCAACTCCGAGGACGGGTTCGAAATTCCAACACGCTCCTTGCCGGATGGACCTTCGCGGGAATACAGTACGTACGTACGGCTTGGTTGAGTCGACGACTGGAGCTGCCGATGTGGGATCCCAAGAAGTATCTGGCCTTCGGTGACCACCGCTCGCGCCCGTTCTTCGATCTGCTGGGTCGAATAGGGGCCGAGGATCCACGCCGTGTCGTCGATCTCGGCTGTGGTCCGGGACATCTCACCGCATCGCTGGCCGAACGTGGAGTGGGTCACCGGAACCGCTTTGCGCCCGGTGCGCGATGCACTCGACGACGCGGGCTGGCAGGAGTTCATCGCACAGCTGGCGCCACTATTGCGTGCGGCCTACCCGCGCCAACCCGACGGCACCACCTGACTGCCGTTCCGGCGGGTCTTTGCCGTTGCGCACAAGACCGGCTGAGGCCATCGCGATCGTTATGGTCCGCGCAAAGGTATCCCGATAACGCGCAACTATGCTTTCCAGCTATATCTCGGTGGTGTTCTCGGGCAGCAATCCCTACTTCGGAAAGGTTCTGCGATGGTTCCCAGCGTTGCGCCCTGTGCCTGCGGTCCCGATTGCCGGTGCGGTTGCCAGGAGGGCGGTACGTGCTCATGCGGCGGCGACAAATGCCAACAGGACTGACCAAATAAAATCGAGGCTCCCGAATCCGGGAGCCTCGGTTCGTATTCAGGCAGTACCCGGCGCGACGAACATGAAGCTCTTCTCCTCGACACGCCGCTTGATCCACCACCGGCCATCGATACGCTCGAAGGTGTCGAGATACCAGAGCCCACACAGCATCAGGCTCTGCTGACCTTCACCGGTCGAGACCAGCATCGGGTTGTGGCACATCGTGCGCCCGGTGGCGATGTCACCATCAACGGTGATCGACGTATTGCTGATCAGATGCTGGAACGCAAGGAAGTTCGGCATGATGGTCGCGAGAAATTTCTTCGTCGATTCGAGATCCCCCACCGCGCCGCCCATAGCCGAATAGTCGATATGCGCATCCGGAGTGAAGACATCATCGAGCAGATCCCACTGTTGGGTGTCGACCGCATGCGAGTACCGGACCATGAGGTCCTCGATCTCCAAACGGTCCGAAATCTCCTGCAGGGACAACATGGTGCCTCCGAATTGCCGACACAGCGTTCCGCCGGGCCGCGGAACTGTGAGTCAGGGTAGCGTCGAAAACGATTGGCCCCGCGCAGTTCCAGCAATGCGTCGGGAGAATTTCGGTTACCGAGGAGTGGTATGAGAATAGGCGTCATCGGTGCGGGCCGGATCGGCGGCGGTATCGCCCGCCAACTGGCCATGGCGGGGCACCAGATTCAACTGGCCTTCAGCCGGAATCCGGACACGCTCACGGCCTTGGCCGCCGACATCGGGCGCGACGTCACGGTCGGTGCACCCGCCGCGACGGTCGCGATCTCCGATGTCGTGGTGATCTCGATGCCGTGGCCGGTGCTGCCGGAGGCGTTGGCGCAGGTGGGATCCCTCGCGGGCAAGATCGTCATCGACACCACGAATCAGTTCGGTGCACCGCAGCCACCGGAAGGTGTGACGGCCGCGCAGTTCAATGCCGAGCGGATGGCCGGCGCGCGCTACACCAAGTCGTTCAACACGCTGACCTCGAGCTTCCAGGCCGAGGCCGCCCACCGAGTCGGCGCTGACCGGGTGGTGCAGTGGCTCTGCGGTGACGACGCGGAAGCCAAGCTGATCGTAGCCGGGCTCATAGCCGACGCCGGGTTCGTGCCGGTGGATCTCGGTGCGACCGCGGCCGCCGCGGTTATGGAGGCCCCGCGCCGCGACGGTGCGGTATACGGCGAGGAGTACCGCGCCGACGAGGCCGATGCTGTGGTGACGGCGGTGGCGGACGGCAAGCCGATTCCGCCGACGCCCGAGTATCAGTGAGCCTGCCGGTGGCGTAGGAGCAGTATCTAGCCGATGGCGTCGCGCACCCGACCGTCCGCGTCGTGCAGAAGGCGCCGTGCCGCTGGTGCGTCTACTCCGGCCAGACGCATGACGATGGCGGTTTTGACTTGGCCGCCGGCTGCGTCCAAAAGTGCTGCGGCGGTGGCGGGATCGGCTTCGGTTGCTTCGGCGATGATGCGGCGGGCACGGTCGATGAGTTTGGCGTTGGTCGGCTTTACGTCCACCATCAGATTGCCGTAGACCTTGCCCGCTTGGACCATGGCGGCGGTGGAGAGCATATTGCACACCATCTTCTGTGCGGTGCCCGCTTTCAGGCGGGTGGAACCGGTCAAAACCTCAGGGCCCGTGTCGATTTCGATGCCGACGTCGGCGTGTGCGCTGGCCTCGGCATTGCGGTTGCACGAGATGGCGACCGTCGCGGCGCCGATCGAGCGGGCCTGTCGCAACGCGCCGATGGCGTAGGGAGTTCGTCCGCTCGCGGCCAGTGCCACGACCACATCGTCGCGGGTGAGCTCGATGGCGGACAGGTCGGCAGCGGCACGGGTCGGATCGTCCTCGGCGCCCTCGACCGCGCGCAGGAATGCCTGCGGTCCGCCCGCGATGATCCCCAGCACCTCCCCGGGATTAGTGCCGAAGGTCGGTGGGCATTCCACCGCATCGAGTACGCCGAGACGGCCACTGGTGCCCGCGCCGACATAGATCAGTCGGCCGCCGCGCTGCCGCGCTTCGACGATCAACTCGACCGCCCGTGCGATCTCCGCAAGCGCCTGCGCCACCGCCGAAGCCACACCGGCGTCCTCGGCGTTCATGGTGCGCAACAACTCGTCGATCGGCATCGAGTCGAGTGTGGTGGTGCGCGGATTGACCGCTTCCGTTGTCAGCGAACCGATTTCGCTCACCGTGCCACCGATGTCACGAAATTCATTCGGCCTCCTTGGTTCGGCGATCGGCCACCGCCTCGTAGGTGCGACGCAGGGCTTTGGCGGCGGACGGTGTGCGTTGCAGGACTCCGACGTACAGTGCGTCGACGATCAGCAGCTGGCTCATGCGGCTGGCCATTGCCGCGGAACGGAATCCGTCTTCGCGCCCGGCAACCAGCACCGTGTGCCTGGCGGAATTCGCGAGTCCGGAATGCGTTCCGGCCGTCACTGCGACCGTGGTCACCCCCGCTTCGGCGGCTCGGCGCACCGCTTCGACGACCGCGGCGGTTTCACCCGAATGCGAGAATGCGACGCTCACATCGCCCGCCTCCAGCAGGCTGGCCTGTACCAGCGCATCGTCTTCGGATGTGCATGCGGCGCACCACATTCCGATGCGTGTCAGCTTCTGTGCCATATCCATCGCGACGAGTCCGGAGGCGCCGATGCCGACGAGCAGCACGCGGCGCGCACCCACCAGTGCATCGACGACGGACTCCATCGTCGCCGGATCGGCGAGCTCCGCGGTCGCCACCATGCCCTCGGTTTCGAAGGCGGTGAGTTTGTGCAGCACCTTCGACAGTTCGTCATCGGCATCGATATCGGTGGCGAAGACCGGCGATCCCTCATCGCCACCGACCGCGGCCAAGGCGAGTCGCAGCTGCGGATAACCCTCGTAGCCCAGCGTTTTGGCCAGCCGCACCACCGCCGACGTGCTGGTCCCCGACCGCTCGGCGAGTTGGCTCACCGTCAGCTGTGCGGCAGCGCCCGGATCGTGCCGGATCACCTGCGCGACGCGCAGCGCGGTCGGTGTGAGCCGCGGCAGCGCCGCCAGCAGGCGAGTTCGTACGTCATCACCCTCGGACATGGTTCACCCTGAGTCGTCGGGGCACAGTGGTGGGAGCGGCGGGCAGCGTGAACCCGGCCGCTCCCGGGGTGATCGACCCGAGTATGGCGGCGCGTCTGGCTCCGGTACAGGCGGGATGGCTGCCCGCGAGGCCGTGTGCGGTAAGGAAGCCGAGCACGGCGAATGCGGTGGCCTCCTTCGCGGCCGAGGGGAGTCCGAGTTCATCGGAGGTGCACAGTTTCGCGTCGTCCAAGTGCGCGCCGAGCAGCGCCATCAAGGTGGGATTGCGCGTTCCGCCGCCCGAGACGATGACTTCGGTCGGGCGCAGCGGCGCGAGGGCGTCGGCGATGGTGCGTGCGGTCAGCTCGGTCACACTCGCGACAATATCGTCGGTGGATAAGGTACGGCCGTCCAACACGCGCTCCAGATAGGCATGGTTGAACAGCTCCTTCCCGGTTGTCTTCGGTGCCACTGCGCGGTAATAGGGTTCCGCGAGAAGGGTTTCCAGCAACCGCGCGTCGACCTTCCCACGCGCGGCGCGCACTCCATCGCGATCGAAATGCGCGGCACCGCCGGTGCCGCGTTCGACCGCGGCATCGATCAACGCGTTCCCGGGTCCGGCGTCGAAGGCGACCGGCTGATCACCGGTGACGGTGACATTGGCGATCCCGCCGATATTCAGTACCGCCGCACGCCCCGGGCGCCCGGCCAGCCACAGCACATCGAAGTGCCCGACGAGCGGCGCGCCCTGCCCGCCCGCGGCGATATCGCGCGAACGAAAGTCGCTGACAACCGGTACACCGGTGCGTTCGGCGATCCAAGCGGGCTGACCGAGCTGCAGGGTGCCACGGGTCGCGCCGTCGGACACCCAGTGGTAAACGGTCTGACCGTGCGATGCGATGAGATCGGCACTGCCGCCGAAGAATTCGTCCATCCCGGCGGCGGCCGCATCGGCGAAGGCCCGACCGATCGCGGTATCCAATCGGCACACGGTCGCCATATCGACCGAACCCGGCGGCAAGGCGGCGATGAGTTCCGATCGCAACGAGCCGGGATACGGCCGGCTGAGCTGTCCGATGAGTTCGACGTGCACGGTCTCGTCCCGCAGGACGATATCTGCGCCCACGGCATCGATCGCATCGTGCGATGTCCCCGACATCAAACCGATGACGCGCACTATGCCACCGCCGCAACAGGTTCCGGCTCTTGCGGCGTGGATGCGGGATGGAACAGACTCGCGATCGCCCCGACTACCAGGGTCACGAGCACACCGATCGGCACCAACCACTGCGCCGCGATACCCTTTTCGACCACCTTCCCCGCAACAGTGACATCGATCTTGACGACCCGCACCACGAACGTCATCACGATCACCGTGGCGATGAACGCCACGATCGCATCGAACTGATTGGCGCGCGCCACCAGCCGCCCGAGCAGGAATGCGCCGAGCAGCGCACCGTAGGTGTATCCGGCGATGGTGAGTGCCGTCAGATACACATTGCCGGTCGTCGCGCTGAAACCCATCGCGAACAACGCCATCAGCACCGCCCACACCAGCGTCATCACCCGAGCGAGTCGCAGCAGCGTGTCATCGGCGAGCGTCCGGCGTGAAAAGCTGCGAACAATATCGGCGACCGTCGAATTCGCCATCGAATTCAGTGCCGAGGACAGCGAACCCATTGCCGCGCCGAGGATTCCGGCGACGAGCAACCCGGAGATCACCACCGGCAGACCGTGCAGAATGAAATTGGGGTACAGACTGTCCGCGCTGGCCAGCCCGAGTTCCTTGGCCGTCTTTCCGCCGTTGTAGGACCACAGCAGCACACCGACCAGGGAGAATGCGGCGAACTGGATGGCAACGAAGATGCCCGAACCGATCATCGCCTTCTGACTGTCGCGCAGCGACCGCGTCGCCAGGATGCGTTGCACGATCAACTGATCGGAACCGTGTGAGGCCATCGCGAAGATCGCCCCGCCGACTATCGCCGTCGGGAGCGCGAAGGTGCTGGTCAGTATGTGTGCGACACCGAAATCGGTATCGAAGACGCGGAACTTGCCCGCGTGCAGTGCATCCGACCAGCCCGAGGCCCCGACGTGACCGGTGAGCACGCCGATCGCGATCAGCGCACCGGTGAGGTACAGGCCCATCTGCAGCGCATCGGTCCAGATCACCGCCTTGATGCCGCCCAGGTAGGTGTATATGACGGTGAGCAGCGTCAGCGCGATAATGATCGCGTCGTAGCCGAAGTCGAGCCCGAACTCGCTGAGCAGCAACTTGATCGGTATGGCGGAGGCGAACAGTCGCACGCCCTCGGCGAGCAGCCGGGTGAACACGAAGGTCACCGATGCCACACCCTGCAGATAGCGGCCGAAGCGCAGCTCGAGGTATTGATAGGCGCTGACGAAACCGCCGCGCTTGTACAGCGGGATCAGCACGATCGCCACGATTGTGCGCCCGATGATGTAACCGATGGCGAGCTCGACATTTCCGAAAGCCTGATCGGTGTACGCGCCGCCGGGAATCGAGATGACTGTGAGCACACTGGTTTCGGTGGCCACCACCGAGAGGCACACTGTCCACCACGGCATTCGGCCCTCGCCGACGAAATAGTCGCTGCTGGACTTCTGTTTGCCGGACAGCCGCAGGCCGATCCACGCGACAGCGACGAGATAGATGACGATGACTGCGAGATTGAGTGCGTTCAACGCAGCTCCCCGGTGACGCGGCGGACGGAATGAAAATAAGTGTCAGCGGTCGCATGGAGTCTGTCAATGATTGTCAGAGAATTCGTGTGACCAGGGCTTCGAGCGCAGTGGTCCGGTCGAGGGCGAGCAGCGCCGCGCCGTCAATCGGATCACCGAGCGGGTCGCGGCGCTCGATCGCGTCGGCTATCTGCTGGTCGAGCGGGTCCAGCAGTGGTGCACCGAGTTTGGTGAGTCCGCCGGTGATCGCGTAGGGGACCGGCGGGCGCATGCCGGATCGTTCGATGGCGGCGCGCACAGTGCGGCCGAGTGCGCGGGCGGCAGTCGCCATGATCGCCGCCGCGGTGTCGTCCATGGCGGCTGCGACGACGGGCGCGAAGCTGGCGGCAGCCAAGGCCGGATTATGGTGTTCACCAAGGTATTTCGGCAACGCGTCCAGGTCGATGCCGTAATGTTCGCCGACCTTCTCGGCCAGGACGGTCTGCGGCCCCCTGCCATCGTGGGCGCGCAATGCGGCGCGCAGACCTTCCATGCCGATCCAGCCGCCGCTGCCCTCATCACCGAGTTGCGGCCCCCAGCCGTCGACCCTGGTGAACCGGCCCATCGCGTCGACCGCCGTCGCGACGGCTCCGGTTCCGATCGCCAGCACCACACCGGGCGATCCGCCGAGCGCCCCGGCGTGCGCGGTAACGGCATCGGAGGTGATCGCCACCGCTCCTGCGAACTCGGCAAGTCGCCGGGCCAGGAGGGCGGCCGCATCCGGGGCCGATGCGGCACCGGCAGCGCCGACCGAAAGCGTGAAAGTGGCCGGTTTCGGCGATATCTGGTCGATGACCGCGCGAATCGCTCGTTCCGCCTCGGCGATGCCCGCGGCGTGGGCGAGTCCCGGCGCGCCCGGCGCTTCGGCATAACCCGTCTGGCTACCATCGACACGCAGCGAACCGCGACAGCCGGTCTTGCCGAGATCGATCGCGAGGATACGGCTGGTCATGAGAAACATGCTTACCAGCAGACCCACGACGGCCGATTGGCCTAGTCGCTGCCCAACCAGCGATCCTTGGCGCGGCCGGACGTCCGTAGACTGGAGATATGGACGTTCCGTCGAAGCTATCGCCATGACCGAGCGCAAACCCCTCGGTGTCACCTTTGAATCGTGGATCGACAAACAGATCCGCGAGGCCACCGAACGCGGCGAATTCGAGAACCTCCGCGGCGCGGGCAAACCGATTCCGAACTCCGTCGATGACGAGAACTGGTGGCTGAAGAGCTACCTGCGTGGCGAAGGAGTGCGTGCGGACGGCCTGCTGCCACCATCCCTGATACTGCGGCGCGATATCGAGGATCTCCCGGAATTGGTGCGGGATATGGCTTCCGAGCGCGAGGTTCGCGAAACGATATCGGAGCTGAACCAGCGCATCGTGGACTGGCTTCGGATGCCGCATGGACCATATGTCCGGGTCGGACCGGTGAATACCGAAGAGGTTGTCGCGCAGTGGCGCAGTGACCGAACTGCCGCGCGCCGAAGCAAGCAGCCGAAAATGACTACGCCGAGCCCTCATTCCGCGTCTTCAGCAGCCGAACCCAGTTGGTGGCAACGGATTACGCGTCGCCGCTCGACCCGACAGGCCTGATACCCGGGCCAACGTTTGTACAGCGATCTACCGCGACGACCGAATGTCGAGATCAGCTCTGTCGCAGCGCGGCCTGCTCGGTGAGTTCGAGTTCGATGAAGGCATCGATCATGGCCCGCCAGACCGACTCCGCGACGGCGGGGGCCAAACCCGCCTCCGTCGCACGCTCGCGGGCCAGCTCCACCACCTGCGCCACCCGATCCGGCGCGCGGACGGCATGTTCATCGGTCTTGAACGCCGCCGCCGTACGCACCAGGCTCTGGCGCTGAGCCAGGAAACGGATCAGCTCCGCGTCAACGGCATCGATGCGGGCACGGACCTCGGCGAGCGATTCGGGTGCGGACACAGCCGCCCATCCTACGGGCCGTCAGACCAGAAACCGCAGTGCCGAGGGTTCGCCGCGTTCGAGTGCGGCGGTGTGCTCGGCGACGTTCAGGCCGTCGCTGAGCGTCGACCCGGCGTCGAGCAGCGCGACAAGTTCGGCCTCGGCTCCCTTGACCGCAGCCGCCGTGTCGAGCAATGCCTCGATCCGTTCGGGATCGACAACAATGACTCCTTCCGCATCGGCCAGAATCAGATCACCGGGAGCCACCTCGACACCTCCGCAGCGCACCGGGATCTGCAGCTGGCCGAGTTGAGAAGTGCTGCCCGCCATCGGCGTAACGAATCGGCTGTACACCGGCAGCGCGCAGTCGCGCACATAGGCGATATCGCGGTACCCGCCGTCGACGATGATGCCGCCGAGGCCGCGCACGAGCGCGCCGCGGGCGAACAACTCTCCGGCGAAGGCAATATCGGCCCCGCCGCCATCGACCACCAGGACATCGCCGGGTGCGGCCGTCTCGACGGCCCGCAGGACAGCGAGGAAGTCACCGCGACAACGGACGGTGAAGGCGGGGCCGAAGATGCGCGGCTCGGCGGATCGCGGTCGAATCGCGCTGTCCAGCACCCGCGTCGATTTATCGGCGTCGCAGATGGCCGTGGTATCGACGGCGCGGAATTTGGTGACGAGCTGGTCGGTCGGCATCGGTGACGCCCCTTCGAGACTCGGATGGCGGGATCAGCTGGCATCGTACGGTCCGCCCGCCGATCGAGGTCAGCGACGCTTACGACCGGGCGACCAGATCGCAATCGGAACCGGGCCGACCAGAACCATGCAAAACGATACTATTAGTATCGCTACGCTACTATCAGTAGCATATCGCTCCACGATTGCGATAGACTTCGTTGGAGATGGCCGAGCAGGAATCCGAAGATCCGCGAAAGATAAGGTCCCGCAACCGATTACTGGACGCGGCGGCCGAACTGCTGCTGTCCGGCGGTATCGAAGCGGTCACCATCGATGCGGTGGTCCGCACCTCGAAGGTTGCCCGCACCACCCTCTATCGCCACTTCGATAGCAGCACCCAGTTGCTCGCCGCGACCTTCGACCGACTGCTGCCGCCACCAGCCGAGGCGCCGACTATCGGACCGCTGCGTACCCGGCTCGTCGAATTGCTTTACCACCAGGCCAGACTCATCAATGAGGCACCGCTGCAACTCACCACCTTGGCCTGGCTCGCGCTGAGCCCCGAGGTGGCGGATCAGGGCTCCGCACTGGCCGTTCTGCGTCATCGATTCATCGAGCAGCACCGCGCCCCATTCGAAGAGGTACTCGGAACTTCGGAAACCGCAGCACAATTCGTCGACTACGACACCGAACTCGCGCTGCTGCAGCTCGTCGGCCCGATACTCCTCGCGAAACTCGCGGGCCTGGAACGCGACGATCGCGCCGATTGCACCCGCATCGTCGATGACTTTCTGGCCGCCCGGCAGGCAGGACGGGTGCGGTGCGACTGACCGCGAAGGTAGCGCGGGAGCGGTTCATGGCAGAACCGGTAGCCCGGCTTGCCACCGTGTCAGCGGACCTGCGCCCGCACCTCGTGCCGATCGTCTTCGCGGTCGCCGACGACATCATCTACACCGCGGTCGATGCGAAGCCCAAGACGACCACCGCGCTACGTCGCTTGGCGAATATCGCCGCGAACCCGTCGGTTGCCGTTCTCGCCGATCACTACAGCGACGATTGGACGCAACTGTGGTGGACCCGCGCGGACGGCATCGCGCGCATCGCCGACGACTCCGAAGCCCTACTGGCCCAACAGTTGCTCACCGCACGCTATCCGGTGTACCTGACCCAGCCGCCGCCCGGACCGGTCGTCGCCATCAATGTCATCCGCTGGTCGGGATGGGCCGCAAGCTGACCCGAAGTGCTGGGTTAATGGCCGATCACGGCAATAGCGTTGGGCGATCGTGTAACCATGGGACTGCCGAGTCGAGAGGGGACGCAGATGGGAAAGCTGGACGACAAAGTCGCGCTGATCACCGGCGGCGCACGCGGTCAAGGGCGTTCGCATGCGGTCACTTTGGCCGCCGAGGGCGCCGATATCGTGCTCTGCGATATCGCCGAGCCGATCGGCAGCGTGCCATATCCGCTGGGCTCCGAGGACGATCTCGCCGAGACCGTCAAGCTGGTCGAGGAGACCGGACGGCGTTGTGTGGCCGTCAAAGCCGATGTGCGCAGCCGATCCGAGATGGACGCGGTCGCCGAACGCGCCATCGCCGAATTCGGCCGGATCGATATCCTGCTCGCCAATGCGGGTATCGCCTCGGGTGCGCCCATCGCCGAGATGGACGAGCAGATGTGGCAGGACATGATCGACGTCAACCTGACCGGCGTCTTCCACAGCTTTCGTGCCGTGGTGCCGCATATGATCGAACGCCGCTCCGGCCGAATCGTTGCCACCTCGTCCATTGTCGGCCGCATGGGTGCGGCGAATTCCGGGCACTATGCGGCCGCGAAATGGGGCGTGATCGGTTTGGTGAAATCGCTTGCGCACGAACTGGTTCCGCACGGCATTACCGTCAACGCGGTGCTACCGGCCGGTGTGCGCACCGACATGATCATGAACCCGGCGATGTACTCCGCCATGGTGCCGGATATCGAGAATCCGACCCGCGAGGACGTGGAGGCCATGTTCGCCGCCGCACCTCCCAACGGCGATCTGATTGTGCCGCAGGAGGTTTCCGAAATGATCCTGCTACTGGTCGGCGCACACGGCCGTCACTTCAACGGCGAAGCCATCACCATCTCCGGCGGTATGAGTGCGGGCACCACCTGAGGCCGCACCACCGCCGCCGAATCCGCGGACTCGGATCGGCAGAGCGTGATCAACGATCCGGCGTTCATGGGCGCCATGTCCGCCGTCGACACCGCTTGCGGTTTCTAGCGATTTCCGTGCCTCCGGCAGTTGACTGCGTGCTGGCCAGCGCTCGACTGTCGGACTTTCGATATGGCACGATCTGGTAGGTGACCAGCAGACCCGCAACGGAGGATCACCTACGCGATCTCGCGCGGCTGCGTCGCGTCCGCGACCGAATCGACCGGGAGTACGCGCAGCCGCTGGACGTCGAGGCGCTCGCGCGCGACGCGCATATGTCGGCCGGGCACCTCAGCCGCCAGTTCCGGCTCGCCTATGGCGAGCCGCCGTACGCCTATCTGATGACACGGCGCATCGAGCGGGCGATGGCGCTGTTGCGTCGTGGCGACCTGAGTGTCACCGAGGTCTGTTTCGCGGTCGGCTGCTCGTCGCTGGGAACCTTCAGCACTCGCTTCACCGAATTGGTCGGCGTGCCGCCGAGCGTCTATAGG
Source organism: Nocardia sp. NPDC005998 (assembly GCF_040614395.1). Taxonomy (NCBI): domain Bacteria; kingdom Bacillati; phylum Actinomycetota; class Actinomycetes; order Mycobacteriales; family Nocardiaceae; genus Nocardia; species Nocardia sp. NPDC005998. The sequence goes on from NZ_JBEXUI010000020.1 coordinate 22,070, forward strand.
GAGCAGCAGGCCCGCGCGACGGAGGGGATGCCGTCCTGCGTGGCGAAGCAGGTGACCAGACCGATCAGGAATCGAGAAGCGCAGGTTGACGCGTCGCAACTAGCGTGATCGCCATGAACATCACCATTCACCAGGCCTACCTCCCGCAGGACGACCCGGACGCCGCCCTGGCCTTCTATCGCGACACTCTCGGCTTCGAGGTCCGCAACGACGTCGGATACAACGGGATGCGCTGGATCACGGTCGGCCCCGTCGGCCAGCCCACGTCCATCGTCCTGCATCCGCCCGCCGCCGACCCCGGTATCACCGACGACGAGCGCCGCACCATTGCCGAGATGATGGCCAAGGGCACCTACGCCAGCATCAACCTGGCCACCGATGACCTCGACGGCGTTTTCGAGAAGCTGCAGGCCAGCGATAGCGCGGAGGTCGTTCAGGAGCCGACCGAGCAGCCGTACGGCATCCGCGACTGCGCCTTCCGCGACCCCGCGGGCAATATGGTCCGCATCAAGCAACTGCGCTGAGCTATCCGGCAGCTGCATGGGGCCTGTCGGCAACCCGCCGAGCAGCCCGGCAATCACCGCCCTGACCTGCGCGGACGGCTGGGCGAATGGACCGGGACGATGCCGGTGGCGGGCACCGCCCGCCACCGGCACAGCAAACAGCTGCCACGCCCCGCGCCGACGAAGAACAACCGAACGCCCTGCTCGAAGCTGGTTAGATCGAGCCAGGCGCCTCCGTAGGAGCCCGCGCAGGCGGCCCGCGTAGCAGATGGAGACACGATCAGCATGGCCAAGAAGACGGACACGCAATCGCCCGCACCCCGGGTTGCCGACAGCCACGATCTCATCCGCGTGGTCGGCGCTCGCGTGAACAACCTTAAGGACATCAGCATCGAGATCCCCAAGCGCCGGTTGACGGTATTCACCGGCATCTCCGGTTCGGGCAAGAGTTCGCTGGTATTCGATACGGTCGCCGCGGAGTCCCAGCGGCTGATCAACGAGACCTACAGCAGCTTTGTGCAGGGTTTCATGCCGACGCTGGCGCGGCCGGACGTCGACGTACTCGAAGGGCTGACGACCGCAATCATCGTCGACCAGCAGCGAATGGGTGCCGATCCGCGTTCCACCGTCGGCACCGCCACCGACGCCAATGCGATGTTGCGCATCCTGTTCAGCCGACTCGGGAAGCCGCACATCGGCTCCCCGCAGGCGTTCTCGTTCAACGTCGCCTCGATCAGCGGCGCGGGTGCGGTCACGGTGGAGCGCTCCGGGCAGACGGTGCGCGAGCGCCGCAGCTTCAGCATTACCGGTGGCATGTGCCCGCGCTGCGAGGGCAGGGGTTCGGTCAACGACATCGATCTGACCCAGCTCTACGACGACTCCAAGTCGCTCAACGAGGGTGCGCTGACGATCCCCGGCTACAGCATGGACGGCTGGTTCGGCCGGATTTTCACCGGCTGCGGCTTCTTCGACCCGGATAAGCCGATCAAGAAGTTCACCAAGCGAGAGCTCAACGACCTGCTCTACAAGGAGCCGACCAAGATCAAGGTCGAGGGCATCAACCTGACCTATGAGGGCCTGATCCCGCGGATCCGCAAGTCGATGCTGTCCAAGGATGTCGACGCGCTGCAGCCGCATATCCGCGCCTTCGTGGAGCGGGCGATCACCTTCACCATCTGTCCGGAGTGCGACGGCACCCGGCTCAGCGACCAAGCTCGGTCATCGAAGATCAAGGGCAAGAGCATCGCTGATGCCTGCGCGATGCAGATCAGCGATCTCGCCGAATGGGTCAGCGGCCTGAAGGAGCCGTCGGTGGCGCCGCTGCTCGCCGCGCTGCGGCACACCCTCGACTCATTCGTGGAGATCGGGCTGGGCTACCTCTCGCTCAACCGGCCGTCGGGCACGCTTTCGGGCGGTGAGGCACAGCGCGTCAAGATGATTCGCCATCTCGGCTCCGCGCTCACCGACGTCACCTATGTCTTCGACGAGCCGACCGTCGGCCTGCACCCCCATGACATCCAGCGCATGAACGACCTACTGCTGCGGCTGCGGGACAAGGGCAACACGGTGCTCGTCGTGGAGCACAAACCGGAGACGATCGCCATCGCCGACCACGTTGTCGACCTCGGGCCCGGGGCCGGTGCGGGCGGCGGCACAGTCTGTTTCGAGGGCACCGTCGAAGGTTTGCGGACCAGCGGCACCATCACCGGCCGCCATTTCGACGACCGGGCCGCACTCAAGGAGACGGTGCGAAAGCCCAACGGCACGTTGCAGATTCGCGGTGCAACGACGAACAACCTGTGCAATGTCGATGTCGACATCCCGCTCGGAGTGCTCACCGTCATCACCGGCGTCGCGGGCTCCGGCAAGAGTTCACTCGTGCACGGTTCGATCCCCGCAGAGGGTGTGGTGTCGGTCGACCAGGGCGCGATCCGCGGCTCGCGGCGGAGCAACCCGGCGACCTACACCGGACTGCTCGAACCGATCCGCAAGGCGTTCGCGAAGGCCAATGGCGTGAAGCCAGCGCTGTTCAGCGCCAACTCCGAGGGCGCATGTCCCAATTGCAATGGCGCCGGTGTCATCTACACCGACCTGGCGATGATGGCTGGCGTCGCCACCACCTGCGAGGAGTGCGAGGGGAAGCGGTATCAGGCAGCGGTGCTGGACTACCACCTCGGCGGCCGCGATATCAGCGAGGTGCTGGCCATGCCGGTGACCGAGGCCGAGGAGTTCTTCGGTACCGGCGAGGCGCGGATTCCGGCGGCGCACAAGATCATTCAGGCACTCGCCGATGTCGGCCTCGGCTATCTCAGCCTCGGCCAGCCGCTCACCACACTGTCCGGCGGCGAGCGGCAGCGGCTCAAGCTGGCCACTCATATGACCGACAAGGGCGGCGTCTACGTCCTCGACGAGCCGACAACCGGCCTGCACCTCGCCGACGTCGAACACCTGCTGGCCCTGCTCGACCGGCTCGTCGACTCCGGCAAGTCGGTCATCGTCATCGAACATCACCAGGCGGTCATGGCGCATGCCGACTGGATCATCGATCTCGGCCCCGGTGCGGGCCATGACGGCGGCAAGATCGTCTTCGAGGGCACACCCGCGGACCTCGTCACCGAACGCTCCACCCTCACCGGCGAACACCTCGCGGCCTACGTCGGCGCGTAGGCGTCCGAAATCGGCCTCACTGTCGATTCCGCTTCGCGCCCATGGGAAGCCGCGGATCGATCGCCATATCGGTCCAGGTGCCGCGCAGCCACGCCTGTGCCGGATCGTCACTGATCCGCCAGGCCCGTTCCGGTCCGGGACCGGCCATGATGTTCAGGTAGTACATGTGGTAGCCGGGCGCCGCGATGGACGGGCCATGGTAGCCGTGCGGTACCAGCACCACATCGCCGTCGCGGACCTCCTCGAGCACATCGATCGGCCGCTCCGGAGTTCCGTACACGCGGTGGTAGCCGAAGCCCGGCGAATCATCGGCGCCGCGGGCGAATTCGAAGTAATAGATCTCCTCGAGCGGGGTCTCGGTATCGGTGAGCTCATCGTGTTTGTGCGCCGGATACGACGACCAGTTGCCGCCCGGGGTGATCACCTCGCAGGCGATGATCGAGTCAGCTTCGAAGGTGTCCGCGGTCGCGAAGTTGTGCACCTGACGGCTGCAGTTGCCTGCACCGCGCAACTCCACCGGCACATCGACGGCGGGGACATATCGGAACGGGAGCTGCCGTTGCGCGTGAGCGCCGCCGAGCGCGAATCGCCCGCCGTTGGCAGTGGTCACGGTGTAGGAGTTGTCCCGGCCGATGTAGGCGAAGTCGGTCGGGCCGTCGAAAACACTGTCGCGCCCGGCCAATTCGCACGACTGACCAGCACTGACCACGGTGCACGAACCGGACAGCGGCACAATGACGATCTCATCGGTGCGGCTGTGCGTGCGATGGGACTGCCCCGGCTCGAGTTCGATGACATGCAGGCTGCAGTGCTCCCAGCCCGCCGACTCCTGGGTGAGCTCCACCGTGTACGGCGCACGGCAGCTGCGGGCGGCGGGTATGTAGTGCTTACTGTGCATGCCGATCACCGCACCAGCGATACGGCAGTATCGACGGCGCCCGCGACATCGCCGTCCCGTGGATACAACAGGGCGCGGCCCACGATCAGGCCCCGAACCCCCGGCAGCGCAAGGGCTTTCGCCCAATGGGCGTAGGTATCGTCTGGATCTGTCTGCGGGTCGCCGCCGAGCAGCAGGGTGGGCAGGGTGGTGGCCTCCATGACCCGCTCCATCTCCGCGACGACGGGCAGCTTCAGCCAGGTGTATGCCGATGTGGAGCCCAGTCCCTGAGCCAGGTGAACGCTTTTGATGACCGCATCCGGCGACAGGTCGTTGACCACCTTTGTCCCCGGCCCATCGGGCCGGTGCGATATGAACGGCTCGAGCAGCGCGGCCAGGCCGAGCGCGGCGAGCTCATCGATGGCGGCGGCGCTCGCGGTCATCATGGACAGGGTGCCCGGATCGGATAGATCGAACCGATTGAGCATCTTGGCGCCATTGAGCCCGGCCGCGGCGGTCGCCCGCGCGGTATACCCGGTCATCCGGTCGTCGAGCTCGAAATCCGCGCCCGCGATACCACCTCGGTTCATCGAGCTGAATACGACCTTGTCTTCGAGCGCACCGAGCAGCAGCAGGTCCTCGATGATGTCCGCGGTGCCGAGCACACCGTCGACACCCGGCCGGGCCAATGCCGTGACCAACCGGTCCAGCAGCTCCATGCGGCTGTTCATGGCATAGGGGTTGCCCGCGGCCGCCAGTGCGCCGCGGGCGGGATGATCGGCGGCGATGATCATCAACCGGCCGTCATCGCGCACCAGGCCGCGGCGGGTCCTGACATCGAATGCCCTGGCGACGGCGCCGGGATCGGCCGCGCGCACCTCGGTCAGCTCGGCTACCTTCATGGCTTGGCCCTTCCGGTCGGTGACAGCTCGACAAGTGCGTCGATTTCCGCGCTGGTCGGCATGGCAGTGGAACATTCGAGCCGGGCGGCGACAATGGCCCCGGCGGCATTGGCGCGACGCAAGATGGTCTCCAGATCCCACCCGGCGAGCAGGCCGTGACACAGACTGCCGCCGAAGGCATCTCCGGCACCGAGGCCATTGACCACCTCGACGGTTGCGGGCGGCACCACCACCGATTCGTGGCGGGTCTTGCCGAGCACACCATCCGGGCCCTGTTTGACGATGGCCAGTTCGACCCCCAGATCCAACAGCGCGTCGGCGGCCCGCTGCGGGTCGGTCTCGTCGACGGCGATGCGGCACTCCTCGCGGTTGCCGACCGCCACCGTGACCTGTGTCAGGGCTCGGCGCACCTGTTCGCGGGCCTGGCTCTCCGCGGCCCAGAACATCGGCCGGTAGTCCAGGTCCAGTACGGTCAGCGGTCGGCGTTCCCGGATCGACCAGGCCTCGAAATGTGCTGCGCGAGAGGGCTCCTGGCACAGTCCAGTGACGGTGGACCAGTACACACCGGCACCGCGGATGAGTTCGGGATCCACCTGTCCAGCGGTGATCTGCAGGTCCGGCGCGCTGGGCTCGCGGTAGAAGTACAGCGGGAAATCGTCGGGCGGGAAGATCTCGCAGAAGGTCACCGGTGTCGCGAAGCGGCCGGTGGTCTGCACGAGTGCATCCGAGACGCCGAGGCGGACCAGCTCGCGCCGCACGTACCGGCCGAAGGGATCGGCGCCGACACCGGACCACAGCGCGGTGCGCCGCCCCAGCCGCGCCGCCGCCACCGCGACATTGGCGGCACTGCCACCGAGGAACTTGCCGAAGGTGTCGACATCTTCCAGACCGACTCCGGACTGGAGCGGATAGATATCGACGCCGACCCGACCGGTCGACACGACCTCGAATTGAGCGTTCACAGGCTGACTCCAGGGTTGGTCCAACTCGACGGGCATTGCCGCCTGTCCAGACTGTGCGCCACGCCGCGCCGCCTTGTCAAGACTTTGTCAGGACATACTGACTTACGGACATATTGAATCGGTGCGGCTCGAAGTGCCTTACAGTGGATGAAACGGCGGTCACCAGCACCCGCCCGCCCCGAGGAGTCACGATGCCAGCGCCACTGGATGTCGCGATCGACCGCACGAGCCCGGTCCCGCTGTATTTCCAACTGGCACAAGGCATCGAGAACGCGATACTCAGCGGTCGACTCGCACCCGGTGACCGCATCGAGAACGAACTGGACCTGGCCAAACGGCTCAACCTGTCGCGGCCGACCGCTCGGCAAGCGATCCAGGCGCTGGTCGATAAAGGGCTGTTGATGCGCAGGCGCGGGGTGGGAACCCAGGTGGTGCAGAATCAGGTGCATCGCCCGGTCGAATTGACCAGCCTCTACGACGACCTGCTCACCGCGGGGCAGGAGCCGACCACCGAATTGCTCGACTACCAACTCGGCGCTCCCGATATCGATATCGCCAAGGAACTCGGCGTGCCCGAGGATGCCCGCTTCGTGACCTTCCGCAGGCTGCGCCGGGCCGGAAGTGAACCGCTGGCCGTCATGACCAATTATGTACCTGCCGAATTCGCGCCCGCGCCCGACCAGCTCGAGCTACACGGATTCTATGAATGCCTGCGGGCCAAAGGGATTCACATCGCACTCGCGCGTCAGCGAATCGGTGCGCGCAGCGCCACCCGGGCCGAGGCCCAGCTACTGGAGGAGCGGACGAACGCGCCGGTGCTGACCATGCAGCGCGTCGCTTTCGACAGTTCCGGACGCCCGGTCGAAATGGGTCGGCACGTGTACCGGGCCTCGCGGCACTTCTTCGATACGACCGTGCTGAGCCGCTGAAACGGTGAGACTCGAAATCTGGCCAAACGGATAGTTTGTCCGAACATATTGATATATATTGTCAGCCCTGCGATCGAACCATCCGCATCGCAAACGCGTCCCGATCATCGATCCTGGGCCGCCGCGATCATATTCGCGGCCTCACCGACACCCCCGGATCAGGTGCACCGCGTGTCGTCGACATTCTTGCAGCGTACTGACGATCAAATGCGGTCCCGACTCGATGGGCTCAGGCCACCTCGATGATTCAGGCGCAGCACTCGCATTCGTGCCCAGCAGCGGGGTCGTCCACCCCCAGGGCCATGGGGGATGGGCAGCAGGTATCGCCGCGCCAGGCATTGATACCTTCCTTGCCCGCGATAGCGGCGATCATCAGTGCCGCGATCGCATCGGCCCACGACCAGCCGAGCAGGCTGTTGATCGCCAATCCGATCAGCAGCACCGCCGACAGGTAGGTGCAGAGCAGAGTCTGCTTGGAGTCCGCAACCGCTGAGGCGGAACCGAGTTCGCGCCCGGCACGACGCTGCGCCCACGACAGCACCGGCATGATCGCCAGGCTCACCGCCGCCAGCCCGATGCCGACCGGCGAATGTCGAGCCTCGCCACCGACCCGCAGCAGAGACAGGATCGAATCGACGCTCACGTAGGCGGCCAGCGCGAAGAATGAGAACGCGATGACCCGCAGCGCGACCTTCTCCCGCTCCGCTGGGTTACGCCCCGCGAACTGCCACGCCACGGCGACCGCCGATGAAACCTCGATCACCGAGTCCAGACCGAACCCGAGTAATGCCGCCGACGACACCCGGGCACCCTCGGTCAACGCGATGATCGCCTCGATCATGTTGTAGGAGATAGTCGCGGCGACGAACCATCGGATACGCCGAGCCAGTACCGCCCGTCGCTCCGGAGACGGACCCGTCACCGCCGAGGGCGGTGACGGAATTCCCAGCGACTGCGACATCAGCAGCACCCCTGCGCATCGGAGTCCGGGCAGCACGCCGGATCCACTGCCAGCACCAATCCGGTGAGGTCGTCGAGCGCACGAGCAATGCGGGGATCGGCGAGCTCATAGCGCGACCGGCGACCCTCCGGAATCGCCACCACCAACCCACAACCTCGCAGGCACGCAAGGTGATTCGACAGAATCTGGCGCGAGACCCCGATCCGGTCGGCCAGATCCGAGGGGTAGCTCGGGGCAGTCCGCAGGCTCAGCAAGATCTCGGTGCGCGTCGGGTCCGACAGGGCATGCCCGAAACGGGCCAACGCATCACGGTGCAGCACGGCTTCCATACCCAAGACAGTACATAAGAATCTGTATTCAGAAAATAGTGAACAATTGGAGCTGAACCTCGGCCGCTCACCGGGGGTCCCGGTAGTAATCGCGCGAAAAACAACCGGTGGAGCCCTCGGCGTCCGCGGTGAAGTGCCGAAGTGGACAAGCTGGGATTCCTGCGTGGCCTGGGCGCGGATCGCCTGGATGTGTCGGTGTTGCCGGCGGAGCGGCGGCGGGTTCCTGGCCACGATGGGGTGCCGCCTAAGCCTGCAGGCTCTGGAGCGGCGAGATCCGCAGCGCCGGTACCCGATCCTGCTGACGGTGCTGGCGCAGTGCGCGACCGATGTGCTCGATGAGGTGGTGCAGCTGTTCGACCAGGCGATCTCGGCGAAATTCAGCACCACCGACAGCGCAGGCCCATGGCGTAGACGATGTTTCCGTCCGCCGTAATGCTGGATGGCGACTGTGAACGGCCACAGCACCACGACTCAGTTCACACGGACGACACGCCCACTCAGCCAGACGACGTGATTGGGAGCGAGATGCCCCGCCTCGATCAACATCCGAATCGCCCTGGCGAGTCGGGATTTCAATGCAGTGCGACGACCTGGTTGGGGCCGCCGTGATGAACAGGTGAACGGCCCCAACCCGGACGTTAATCTCGCCCGGCGTGAATGAGAGTTTCGGCGAGTTCTGCGGGGTGGGTGGTCATGGCGTAGTGAGCGCCCGGCGTCTGGAGTATCCGGCATAGTGGGCCGAGCCGTTGAGCCCTTTTCTCCCAGCCGTATTCTCCTGGGGGAAAGGAGATGTCGTTGACGGGGTTGATATAGCTGGTCTTGATCCTTCCCGAGCCGATCAGCTCGTAGAAGACTCGAAGGTCGAGTTTGTCTGTGAAGTAGGCGACCGGTACGGGAGTCATCGCGCCGAAGATTGTTTCGGCGTCGGCCCGGGCCATGTCGTTGCAGGCGCGTTCCCGGATCAGGTCGAATGGCAGCAGGACCCCTTGGGTGGGGTCCAGCATGCCGAAGATCGCGGTTTGCTCGGGTGGGAACTCGTCAGCCAGTGCGTGACCGTCCGCGACCGCGAGGGCACTGAGGAACACCAGCCGGGTGATCGATTCGGGGACATGTTCGGCGGCTTTGGCGATGAAGCTGCCCGCGATCGAATGCCCGACAAGCACGATGTCGGACAGGTCGTGTTCGCGGAGGTACTCCACGAGTGAGGCGACCGCGTCGGCGTGGGTGAGATTCAACGGTGCTCCTGGACCGTGCCCGGCGAGGGTAGGTGTGTGCACCGAGTGTCCGTGGCTGCGCAGCTCGGCCGCGACGTGCTCCCAGGTGGCTCCGGTCTGGAAGGCTCCATGCACCAGCACGAAAGTCGATGGGTTAGTCATTGTCGGATTGTTCCTTTCTTCGATCATTTCTCCACCTCGTAGGTGAGCTTCACGACCTTCGAGAAGGTCTTGACGGCGGCGAGTCTCAAGTTGGCGACCTGGCCGGCGCGGAAATAGAATTGGTCTCCGCTACCCATGAGAAGCGGGTACATGGTGAGGTCGATAGCATCGACCAGCCCTTCCCGCAGGAGCGTCTCCCCGAGCCGACCGTGTCCAAGGATCAGCAGAGGTCCGCCGTCTTGCTCCTTCAACCGTGTCACCTCGGGGATCACGTCGCCTCGGACGATGGTCGGGTTGCCCCAGTCGGCGTTGTCCAGGGTGGAGCTGAACACGTATTTCGGCATCTCGGTGAGCCGTTCGCTCCACATCGGTTTGTGCGTGCTGCCGCCGTAGAGCGCGGCGAAATCCTCGTAGATGTGCCGGCCGAACAGCAACGCGTCGCACGCCTCCAGCAGGCCCAGGCCGTCACGGAGGTAGGCGTCGTCCTGGTGTTTGCCCACTCCCATACCCACAGGGTCGGAGGTGACGCCGTCCGCGGAGGTCAGAACGTATTCGATGATCTTTCGCATGGCTTCACTCCGTCCCGGCGGGGAACTCGATCGCCGCCGCGATCTCGACTCCACCGCCGCCGGCCAGGGCGGGACAGGTCTTGGCGATCGTCGCGGCGGCGTCGAGGTCGCTCGCCTCGATCAGCGAGTAGCCTGCGAGCTTGGTGCCGGTCCCGCAGACACCGACAGTGGTCGATCCAGGGGTGGGCAGGCCCTGATTGGTAAACCGGCCTTCCAGGTTGGCGAACCAAGCGCCCCAGACAGCCAGCGATTCGGGCTGACCAGGTACGAAGGTGGCCGGCGTCCGATAGGTGAAAACGAATGTGGCCATGATGCGTGCTCCTTGGTGTGGGATGTTTCGGCCCGAAGCGAGTTGACCGCTCGGTGCCCGGTTCCGGTGGCTCACCGCTCGGCGAGCGGGTGTATAGACACCGATTTGCGCCGAGAATGGTCGCTGGGACGGCGACCAGTTCGCGGTGAGGTCGGTGTCTATACACCGACCGAGTGCCGATGACCTAGGAGGGAACGTGGCGAACGGTGAGGTGATGGCGCGGGCGCGGGCCGGTGACAGTGAAGCCTTCCGAGAGTTGACCGAGCCGTATCGGTGGGAATTGCAGGTGCATTGCTATCGGATGCTCGGATCGTTCCAGGATGCCGAGGATGCGTTGCAGGACACTCTGCTTGCCGCCTGGCAGGGTTTGGCCGGATACACCGAACGTGCCTCGATCCGTACGTGGCTGTACCGGATCGCCACCACTCGGTGTCTTAACGCGCGTCGCTCGGCGAGCCGACGCCCGGTCACGGAGTGGGATGTGCCGAATGTCGAACCACCGAAACCGAGCCGACTCGGCGAGGTGGTGTGGCTGCAACCGTTTCCCGATGTGGTGCCGGGTCTATCGACCGACATTCCGCTCGGGCCGCAGGCCCGGGTCGAGCAGAGCGAGGCGATCTCGCTCGCGTTCGTGACCGCGCTTCAGGAGCTGCCGCCGCGTCAGGTCGCCGTGCTCGTCCTGCGTGATGTTCTCGGGTTCCGCGCAAACGAGGTCGCGGAGATGATGGAGACGTCCGTCGATGCGGTCAACGGCGCACTGAAACGGGCGCGCGCGGGTTTGCGACATCACCGCCTGCTTGGCGAGGATCGGGAGCCGGCGCCGCGGGCCGGTTCTGCGGCAGAAGAGGCCGTCACCGCCCAATTTGTCCATGCGTTCCAGAACAACGATATCGACGCTTTGGTGGCGCTGCTCACCGATGACGTCTTCACATCGATGCCGCCGTTGCCGTTCGAGTACGAGGGCCGCGACGCCGTGGCCGGTTTCTGGTCCACGCTCTTCGACACCGGCCGCCGGATCCATCTGGTTCCGACACGCGCCAACAGTCAACCGGCGTTCGGCACCTACCTGCACGCGCCGAACGGCATCCGTCATGGCACCGGCCTCGTCGTCCTCACCCTCCGCGGCGATCGAATCCGCGCCATGACGCGCTTTGACAGCAGCGTCCTGCCGTGGTTCGGACTGCCACGTTCACTCCCGAGTTGATCTAGTGCTGTGGACGGGAGCGGGCGATCGGTCAAACAGCCGACACCAGCGCCTTGACCTGATCGACGGTGGCGCGCAGCGCTTCGAGCTCCTCACGTTCGCTCGACCGCATTGCCGTGTCGGAGGTGACGAGCTTCTCGATCGCCGTGCGCAGGGATTCGGCAGAGTGTTCCTCCCCGCCGGCGGCGGCGAGGACGACCTGGCCGATCGCCGAGCTTCTGGTGAAGACCATGGTCCAGTCGTACTGCTGGCGGGTCAGGAAGGTGGCAGCCAGTCCCGCCTGGTCCAGGTTGTGCTTGATCATCCCGATCGGACCACCGTCGAGCCGTCCCGCCTGCACACGGTCACGCAGGTCGTACATCTGCACCGACAGACATCCGCCAGCCTGCTCGACGTGCCCAGCCAGCTCACCAGCGAACACGATCCGGGCCTACCGCGGCGACCTGAACGCCTTCGCCGACCACTACGACGGTGACCTCACCGTGATGGGAGTGGAGCCGGTCCAGCGATCGCCAATATGTACACCGGCTCCCGCGCGAACCCACAGCTACGGCGGCACCAGCGAAATCATGAAGGAAATCATCTCCCGCTGGCGCTGAGACGACAGGGTCATGCCAGGTCGGAGGCGATGATCTTCTCGATATTTCGTTCCGCGAGACCGGTAATGGTCAGGAAGGGGTTGACGCCGGTGCTGCCGGGAATCAGCGAACCGTCGATGACGTACAGGCCGGAGTATCCGTTGAGCCTGCCGTAGTTATCGGTGGCCTGACCGAGCAGGCAGCCGCCGAGGGGGTGGTACACGAAGTCGTCGCCCCAGATCTTGTAGAGGCCGAACAGATCGGTCCGATAGATCGTGCCCGCCTTGGAATTGATGGCATCGAATACTCGCTTGGCCGCATCGATCGAGGGCTGGGTGTGGGACGCCTGCCAGGATAGGTCCACTCCGCCGGTGGACGAATTGTAGGTGAACCGAGCGCGGTTGGGGTTCTTGGTGATCGCCAGATAGAGATTCACGCCGTTCTCGGTATTCGTTGGGAATGGGGCGATTTCGGCGAACACCGGACCGTTGGCATCGGCCCAGTTGTCGACGCCCATACACGGAATCGCGGATTGGAGCGCCCCGGTCAAATCCAGCCCGGCCCGGCCCACCATCACATTGCCATTGTTGCCCCAGCCCGCGCCGACCGAATCGGCCAGATTCGGCAGCTTGCCCAGTGCTTTCATGGTCACCAGCAGCTTGCTGGTACCGACGCTGCCCGCCGCGAAGAAGACCTTATCTGCGGTGACGGTCTTGGTCGCCACCGTATTGCCGAGCACGTCCATCTGCGTGATGACCACCGTGTAGCCACTCGCGGCCGGTGCCACACTGGTGACCTTGTGCAGTGGGGAGATGCTCAGTTTGCCGGTCGCGGCGGCCACCGCCAGATAAGTCTTGTCCAGTGAGCGCTTTCCGAAGTTGTTGCCATAGATCACCTCACCGCCCAGCGCCGAGCGAGTGACGGTATTCGCCTGCTCCTTCTGCATGTAACTGAAGTCGTAGACGTTCGGCACGAAGGTCGTTGCGTAGCCTGCATTGTTGGCGGTCTTTCGACTGACCCTCGCGTATTTGTAGCATTCGGCGGACTCGAACCACGCCGGGTCGACATTGTTGACCCCGAGTGCGGCCTGAGCCCGGGGAAAGTAGGTGGAGTACATCGCCGACGCGTCGACCGATGGCAGAATCTGTTGGAAGTAATCCTGTTTCGGCAGCGGAGCCATACCGCCGTTGACCAGCGAGCCACCGCCCACGCCACGGCCCTGATACACCCGCGTCGCCGCAAACTGCTCCGAGTCGAGTACACCGGCGTCGCTCGGGCTGATGTCTCGGTTGATATCCGCCCCGACGAAATGGTTGATCGGCTGATCGGTCCTGGTCCGGAACCAATACGACCGCTCGTCCGGATCGATCATGGTGCAGAAGACTTTTCCGTCCGACCCGGGCGCGGTCCAGTTCTGCCCCATCTCGATCATCGCGACCTGTTTGCCCGCCTGACACAAGCGCAGTGCGGCGACCGCTCCGCCATAGCCGCTTCCGATAATCAGATTCGGCACATGATCCCCGTTGCCGATGGGTGCCGCCGACGCTTTCGCGGTCCACGCGGCCGGACCGAGTGCCATTGCTCCGGCCGCAATTGCAGTGCCCGCCAAGAATTTCCGGCGGGGAATCCCTTGGCGAACGCCGGTGTTGGCCGAGGGGCGTCGGTCGTACATGAGCGAAACCTTCCGATATGAGGCGCGGGAGAGCACCTCGAGTCGGCAGAATGTAACAGGTTCTAGTTAAGCCTCGAGGCGAATCGCATCGTTGATGTGTCACGATGCCGAGCGAGTTGTCCCGCCCCGCACCGAAAGGCGTAATAGCGCTGGCCCACAACCTATTTCGCAGAGAACGCCGTCCGTGCAGAGGTGCGTGCCGCAAGAACAACAGCTACCGCGCTGAGATTGCCGCCCCGAACAGTCCGCAATTATCGAAACAACCAGGCGCAGGCTAGGTTCCGAGATCGAAGCGAATACCGGAGCGCAGCGCAGCGGTGGCGGACAGTCCGAACATGTGGTGGAAGGTTTCGCTGAAGTGTGACGGGGTGGCGAAACCGGCGTCGGTGGCGCATCGCGTGAGATCGCGGCCGGTCGCGGCGTCCCGGATCGCGTGCATGACGCGGGTCCATCGCTGATAGCCGCGGAACGTGGTGCCGGACTGCTGAGTGAACAACCGCAGGAAATGCGTCGTGGACAGTCCCAGATTTGCAGCGATGCTTTCGGCCCGGAATGTGCGATTCGGGTCCCGGCGGATCGCGGCGGCGACCGACTCGATCCGCTGATCGGCAGCCGGTGCCCGGCCGGAGACGGCCCGAGCGAAGATTCGGTCCGGATCCACATCCTCGCCACGGCACAGCTCGATGAGCTCCTGCTCCCGTCGGTGGCCCAGACCGTACGGCCCGGCGGTCGCCGTCATCTCCTCCGCGATGCCGGTGGCGGGCACACCCGCGGGGTCGACGAACAGCAGCAGGATCCACTTCTCGGGGGCGACGACGCGGTGCACCGCGCGAGCGGGGGCGAACGAGCTGCCGGCGCGGATATCCCCGTGTGCGGAGGTCTCCAGAACGAACGGCTCGTCGAGGCCGACGCTGAGCACCGCGACCGAGGGTGAATGCAGGTCCACGCCGAGTTCCGGCCCGATATAGCCGACATGACCCGGCCGCACCCACACCAGCGGCGACTTTGTCGTACCGCATATTTCCGAAAGCGCACCCACGGTCACAACTGCCAGGGTATCGCCATGCCGCCCGCAAGACGGCGGTCGACCAGAGCACCAGCACCAGCACCAGCCGGAGGGCACATCATGCGAGGCAAAGTTCCACTGCGAGTTCGAATTCTCACCGCGCTATCGACCGAACCGGACTGGGATTCGATCACTCCGGATGAGGTCATCGAATTGCGCGAAGCGCAGTTCCGCAAGCGCCGCTCCGCGATCGGCAGGCTCGCCACCGGCAAGCCCGATCGGGGCGCGACCATCACCACACCCGTCCTCGATCTGCCGGAGCGGCGGCTGGGCATTCGCGTGTACCGGCCCGAGCGTGCGGGCACAGACCTGCCGCTGATCGTCGCGTTCCACGGCGGCGGATTCATCGGTGGCGCACCGGATCAGGACGATTGGCTGCTCGGTCACCTGGCGGTCAACTGCCCGGCCGTGGTCATCTCGGTCGACTACCGGTTGGCGCCCGAGCATCCGGTGCCCGCGCCCATCGAGGATGCCTACGAGTCCGTGTCCCACCTCCTCGAGCTGGCTCCCGTGTGGGGAGCCGATCCCACTCGGCTCGCCCTGCTGGGTGCCAGTGCGGGCGCCACACTCGCGGCGCTCACCGCCATCAAGGCGAAGGAACTCGGGCTGCCGGTGTGCGCCCAGGTGCTGATCAACCCGCAGCTCGACTGGACCGCCCGCGTCTTCGAGTACCCCTCGTTTACCGAGAACGCCGACAGCCCGACCGCCACCCCGGCCAATTGCCGTGCCGTGCAACGTATCGCGCTGCCCGCATCGTTCGACGCCCGGGTGATTTCACCGATCGAAAGCGACGACCTCGCAGGACTCGCTCCGGCCCTCATCCAGTCCGCGGGTCTCGACACGCTGGAGGACCAGGCTCCGGCCTACGCCGAGCGGCTGCGACAGGCGGTCGTCGAGGTGATGTTGACCCGCTACCCGGAAGCGGTGCACGCCTTCCTGAGCATGCCGGGCCTGGTGCCCGCGGCCCGGCCCGCACGCGCCGAGATTCTTGCCCACCTGCGAAGCCACTTACTGGAGCGCTCGGGCGCAGCGGCGCGATAGGGCTCGGCGGTACGGCTGAGCACAGCGGTGCGGGTCGAATGCCCGCCCCTACGACAACCCGATCCGGATCGGTGACCGTTCCGGTTCGCGACGACACCTACGAAGACGGGATAGCGATGACCAGCACCCACCTTGCCCAGGCGAGGGGCCATTCCACATCACCGCCGGATGCCGATTCCGCAGCGGGACAGAGCCTGGCGGGGCTGCTGCGACCCTACGTACGGAGTTTCGCGGCCGTAGTAATCCTGCAGGTGATCGGCGCTATCGCGGGTCTGGCGCCATTGCTGGCCGTGGTCGAATTGGGGCGAACCCTGTTGTCGCCCAACCAGATCAATCATGATCATGTCCGCGTCGTTGTGATCGCGGGCGCGGTCGGCTTGTTCGTCCGACTGGTCTGCACAGCCGCGTCATCGGGAATCGGGCACATTCTCGACGGCAGAGTCCAACTCTCGTTTCGCCGAAAACTGGCCGAGCGGCTGGGGCGGGTGCCGATCGGGTGGTTCTCCCAGCGTCGGACCGGCGAACTGGCAAAGGTGGTGGGGGAGGACGTGGGTGCCGTGCACCCGTTCATCGCCCACACTCCCGGCGAACTCGTCTCCGCATTCGTGGTGCCGCTGGTATCGCTGATCTACTTGTTCACCGTCGACTGGCGACTCACGGTGATCACGCTGATACCGGTGGTGCTGGCAGTGGCGCTGGTCCCCCTGATGATGACCCCGCTTCGGCAGCGCGAGCAGACGGAATTCGATGCGGCCATGGGGCGGATTTCGGATTCGGCCATCGAGTTCGTGCAGGGTATCTCGGTGGTCAAGGCATTCGGCGGATCCGGGCGCGCCCATCGCAAATTCCGCACGGCCGCAGATGATTTCGTCAGCAGCTTTTACCAGTGGGTGCACGGTGTCTCCGGGATCGCCGCGGGAATGCAGCTGGCGCTGTCACCGCCGTTCGTACTGCTGGTGCTGCTGATCGGCGGTGCGGTGCTGATCACGAACGGTTCGCTGGCTCCGGCCGACCTGCTGCCCTTCCTACTGCTCGGCCTGGGCCTGACCGCTCCGGTCGCGGCTCTGGGCCACGGCCTCGACGATATGCAGGCCGCCGGGCGCGCGGTCGGCCGGATCCGGGACGTACTCGAGGTGCCGTCGCTTCCCGAACCTGCGAAACCGGTTGCGCCACACGGTCACCGAGTGGAACTGCGTGACGTTCGATTCGGCTACGGCGCCGATCACGAAGTGCTGCGCGGGATCGATCTGATCCTCGAACCGGGGACGGTCACCGCCATCGTCGGACCGTCGGGAAGCGGAAAATCCACGCTGGTTCAGCTGTTGCCGCGGTTCTTCGACCCGACTCACGGTTCGGTCGCGCTCGGTGGTGTCGATCTGCGCGAGCTCGGCAGCCGCGAGCTGTACCGGATGGTCTCCTTCGTCTTCCAAGACGTTCGCTTGCTGCGCGCATCGGTCGCGGACAATATCGCGCTGGCGGTACCGCATGCCGACCTCGACGACGTGGTTCGCGCCGCCCGGCTGGCGAATATTCATGACCGAATTCTCGAGCTGCCGCGCGGGTACGAAACGGTGATCAGTGAAGAGGCCGGACTCTCGGGTGGCGAGGCACAGCGGATCTCCATCGCACGCGCACTGCTCGCCGACACGCCCATTCTGGTACTCGACGAGGCGACCGCCTTCGCCGACCCGCAGACCGAACTGGCTGTGCGCCAAACCCTTTCGACACTGGCGCGGGACCGGACGATTCTGGTCATCGCCCATCGCTTGGAGACCGTCGCCGACGCCGACACCGTCGTGATGCTGGAGAACGGGTCGATTGTCGAGCGCGGCGGGCCCGCCGAATTGCTCGCACAGAACGGAAGATTCGCCGCGTTCTGGCAATCCCATCGATCGGCTGTCGCCGACGAGATCGAAACCCACGTTGGCGCAGCGCAAGGAGACGAGCCCCGATGATTCGAATGTTGCTGCGCGTGCTGGGACACGAGTACGCCAGGCCGGTGCGTCGCACCGTAGCCCTGATGACCACGACCGCGATAGCCGAAGGTTTGTCCTACGCACTGCTGGTTCCGGTGCTGCGGGAACTGTTCGGGAGCAGTCCCGGAGATGCGCGGCCCTGGCTGATCGCGTTCGGTGCCGCTGTCGCGGTCTACGCGGTACTCCGCTACCGCAGCGATCTGTCCGGTTTCCGCGTCGGGACAACACTGTTGCGCGGTATGTACCACCGTCTCGGCGATCATCTGGCTCGATTGCCCATCGGCTGGTACAGCGCGGGCCGCGTAGGGGAGGTATCCGTGCTGGCCAGCCGCGGCGTCCTGCAGGCGATGAGCGTCATCGCGCATCTGCTCGCACCGTTCATCTCCGCCTGTGTTACGCCGCTGACGATCGTTGTCGTGATGCTCGCCTTCAATTGGCAGCTGGGGCTGGCCGCCTTGTTCGCCGCACCGATCGTGGCGGTGATCCAGATCTGGACGGGACGCTCGACAGCCACCACCGATGCGGAGCATGCCGAACGTGACCATGAGGCCACCGGGCGAGTCGTCGAATATCTCCAGGCCCAGCCGGTGCTGCGGGCGGGCGGGCGGACCGTGGAACGCTTCCGGTTACTCGACGACTCGCTGCGGGACCTCCAGCGCGCGTCCCGCCGTTCCACCCTGTCGGCGCTGCCCGGCGTAGTGGGTTTGACGCTCACGGTGCAGACGGTGTTCACCGTATTGCTGATCCTGGGCGCCTACCTCGCACTCAGCGGAAGTATCGGCGCGGCAGAGATTTTGACGATCCTGGTGCTGGCGGCACGCTGTGCGGATCCGCTGCTGTCACTGTCGGCTATCGGCGGCAAACTGCGCGGCGCACGTTCCGTGCTCGCCGGACTCGACACGGTCTTGCGCACCGATCCGCTGCCGGAGGCTCCTGATCCGATCCAGCCGGTCGGCAATGACCTGGAGTTCGAGTCCGTCGCATTCGAGCATGGCGGCCGCACGGTGATCGACGATCTGTCGCTATCCGTGCCAGCGGGACAGCGGCTCGCCGTTGTCGGACCGTCGGGTGCGGGTAAGAGCACAGTGCTGCAGTTGCTCGCGCGGTTCCACGATGTGAACGCGGGCGCGGTGCGCATAGGGGGAGTCGACGTGCGCGCGATCGAGACGAAGGTATTGATGGCGCAGATCGCCATTGTCTTCCAGGATGTCTATCTCT
The DNA here is from genome assembly GCF_040614395.1 of Nocardia sp. NPDC005998. NCBI lineage: Bacteria > Bacillati > Actinomycetota > Actinomycetes > Mycobacteriales > Nocardiaceae > Nocardia > Nocardia sp. NPDC005998. The sequence goes on from NZ_JBEXUI010000020.1 coordinate 41,210, forward strand.
TCGACGGCACGATCGAGGAGAACGTACGTCTCGGCCGGCCCGACGCAAGCGTTGCCGAGGTGCGGTCGGCGGCGACCGCGGCGCGGTTGGACGAGGTGATCGAGCGATTGCCCGGAGGATGGGCGACCAATGTCGGCGAGGGCGGCGCACTACTGTCCGGTGGTGAGCGCCAACGCATTTCGATCGCGCGCGCACTGCTGAAGAACGCGCCCATCGTATTGCTGGACGAGGTGACCTCGGCACTGGACCCGGTGAACGAAGCCGCCGTCCACGACGGCATCGAACGCCTCATGGCGGGCCGAACGGTGGTGCTGGTCGCGCATCGGCTGCGGACCATCCAACGTGCCGATCGCATCATCTTTCTGGACAACGGCCGAATCGTGGAAGAAGGCAGTCACGACGAGCTGCTGCGGCACAATGGCCGCTACGCCGCCTTCTGGAATCTTTCCCTGACACCAGCGGTGTGAATGTTCGCTCCCGAAGTTCGCGGGCGCCGCTGTCTCAGCCCTGGCGACGTAGCGCGATGGATGTGCTGGGATGGTCGTGCAAGAATTTTGGTACGACCATTCGCCAGGCGTCGACGATCAATTCGCGCATCTCGTATTCGTCGATCGCGGCCATCCAGCAGTCGACCCAGTTGTAGCGCTGATCCGATGGCCGTGGCAGCCGGAACTTGTCCGGTTCGGCGGCGATGAGCGTCGCGCGCTCGGCCTTGGGAAAGGCGAAGCCCATGACTGATTCGTCGCGGGAGAAGGCGATGTAGACGATCCGCCCGACGCGGAACTTGATGCGGTCCGCGACGACCGCCTCGTAGGAGCGAGGCAAGGTGAGCGCCAGTTCGCGCACATCGTCGACGGTGACCATACGCCGATGATGCCACCTGGCTCCGACATCGATGCCCGCCGAGCGGGCTGACCGAAATAGCGTCTGGTACTGACCTCGATCCCAGCCGCGCACGACATCCAACGGTCGGCGGGGCGGGCGTTACCGGTGGTGTGTTGGTAAGGGTTCACCAACGTCACCGTCGAGGTCCACACGATCGTGTGGACAGACGCCACATGCTTGGCGATGCTCGCCAACGTCGCGAATGGCTGGATCTGGCTGCTCGGCCAGCACTGCGCCCACTCGGTGTAGCTACGGCGGCCGAGAATGACCGCGTCCTGTGTCGCGATCACAGCGGCAAGGTTGGTATCCATCACGTCGCCCCCGGATGAGGGGGGGTTATGGCGCGTCCAGCCTGCCTGCCTTCACGGCAACCCAGGCCAGGTTTTCGTGCACGATGTCACTGTGCGCGCCGAACGGCGGTTTGCCGTTCATTACGGTGTCGGAGGCATCGATATTGATCAGCTCACCCGCGGCGAACGGATAGTCGTCGCCCACGCCGTGTAGCTCGACCTGGGCCACATCGAATGCTCCGACCGCTCCCAGCGCCGTCCACGGATTGTCACCGTGCGCGCCCGCGGTGTTGTCTCCCGCGACCTTCGACGCAAGGGGGTAGAAATTGCCCAATGCTCCGTCGTGGCTGGAGAAGCAGACGGAAACGGGCCCGTCCACCCGGCTGGATCGTCCGGCCAGACCGCCACGGCGGTTCCGATCGAACGGTAGCGGATCCGCGAACGCGAAGCTCGAGAACGCACCCTGCAGCAGGGTGACAGATTTCACCGGCGACGGGACCAGCCCGTCGGGCAGTCCGGTCAGGGCATACGACACGACCCGCGCGCCGAAGCTGTGGCCGATCAGATTGATGCGCAGACTCGGGAATTCCCGATTCAACTGTCCCAGAAGCGGTCCCAGGCCCTTCTCGCCGACGACACCGGCGCGGTTCTTCATCTGCCAGTACGTCAGCGTCCGTAGCGCCTCTTTGGCACCGTGTAACACCTTCCCGAAGAAGTCACCGATTCCGGCAGCGCCACCCTGTGCCGAATCGAGGTCGACGCCCGATCTCATCAGCTCCATCGCGAAGTCCCGGAACACCGTCGACGCATCGTTGTCCGGACTGAGCATCGGGGGAAATCCGTTGTCCGCGTTGCCATCCGGGCCTTCGCTGTCGGCATTTCCCGGGAACGTGGCGGCGCTGAACTCGCGCATCTGTCCGAACAGCTCGTCGATGGTGCCACTGTCCGGCTCTTCGGATCCCAACAGTTCCGCAATCCGATCGAGCTGTTGCGCACCATCCGGAAAGGTCGCCTTCAACATCTGCAAGGTGTCGGCATCGAGCGCAGGTGATCCAGCGGGAACGGATTCCCGGCGGCCCGCCGCCGCGGCTCCGGTGGGCGCCGCGGCGGGCGCGAAATCCCCGATCGGTTCGTCGGTCCAGCGCTCCGACGGCCACACCACGCCCGCGTAGCCGATCCGGCGCGTCGCGACGATCGGCAATGCGTCCAGCTTTGCGAACCACCGCTGGTACAGATCGATCGCCTTACTGCGGTCGTTGTTCCAGCCGTGCGAGAACACCATCAGGTCGGTGACCGCCCGCTCGCGCACGCCCGCGACGAGTTCGTCCGCGCCGACCCGATCGACATCGCCGTCCTTATCGAACGAAACGATCCACAGTGGCTTATCGCCAATAAATTCCGGCATTTCTATCACTCCTTGGTCGCCGGGTTCAGACGGATTGCAGGGCTCGCATCAGGTCGACGAGTCCGCCGCCTTCGAGATAGCGATCGCGACCCAGCGGCGTCGCCGACTCGACGAAGATCCGCTTGACCGATTCGGGGTCGCCGATGAATTCGCGCCGGACCGACAGGAACGCCGCGATGGCACCTGAGACATGTGGAGCGGCCATGCTGGTGCCGCTCTGCTCGATATACACGGCCGCGCCTTCCTCACGTCTGCCCAATGATCGAAAGGCGTCCGCACCGAGCTTGCCCGCGGCAGCGGAGGTGATGCGTTCGCCCGGAGCCACCAGGTCCGGCTTCAGCCGCCCGTCGCCGGTCGGCCCGCGTGAGGAGAAGTAGGAGATGCCATAGGTATGTGGCGCGTCGCGGTGCGTCGAACCGACCGTGACCGCACGCTTGGCATTTCCCGGATCGTTGATCGTCATTCCGGTACTGAACCGGGTGGGCGCGTTCCGGTCTTCGACGAAGAGGCTGACGTAGGCCGAGTTACCGGCCGCGACCACGACGATGACGCCGCTGCGAACGAGGTTGTCGACCGCGATGCACAGCGGGCTGCTCCCACACGCGTACCAGGCCGGATCGAATCCGTAACCGAGGCTGAGGTTTACGCCGTGGATACGGGGCGCGTTGTCGCTGGCCGCGTTGACCTTGCGCACATAGGTCAGCGCCTGGATCACCCGCCCGACGCGTGCCGTTTCGTTGCCCTTCGCGCCGAGCACCTTGAGACTCACCAGCCTCGCCCGCGGCGCAATACCGGAAAGGCGCGCAGGCTCGGCCACCGCGCGCCTGCGCAGCTCGGCGCCGTCCGCGGTGTTGTACCGATTCTCAGTGACGACAACCTTTTTCGCCCATCCACTGAGTCCGCCCGCGATGATTCCGGCGACATGGGTACCGTGCCCCTCCTCGTCGACGAGAGCACCGTCACGAACAGGAGGTCCGTCCCCTGGGCACGTGCGATGCAGATCGCGCACGGATCGATCGGTGAGGGTCGCATTGGCGAGGAAGTGCGGATGGCTCTGGTCGATGCCCGAATCCACGACGGCCCAGACGATTCCCTCGCCGTAGGCATTGAAGGATCGTTGAGCGGCTTCGGCTTTGATCGTCACGAAGGACTGGTCGATCTGACCGTGGATCTCGAAGTCCGGCCAGATGCGTTGCATTGCCCGGGCCAGCATGTCCGACACCACGGCATCCGCGGATACCAGCCCCTCGATCTGGTCCGGGGTCAACCGTCCGGTTGCATACTCGTCGGTGAGGCGATACGGCGCACCGGCAGCCGCGACAAGCTTCCAGAGCTCCTTGAGCCGGTTGAACGCGGCATTGAGGCCGCGGCCGTAGCGCGAGTTGAGCTCGACCATGACGGATATCGGATCGTCCGCCCCGGCTGGCATCGCGATACCCATCGCGGCCGATCGGGCGTGCTCGGATCGGCGTGTCTCGAGATGGGCGCGCAACGGTGGAGCGATCACGCCCGCGACCGGCAGCCTGCCCGGCGTGCCGGTTGCTGGCGCCTGTGCTGGAACATAGGACGCTGCGCGGATGACCGCGTCGGGCGCCTCGCTCCGCCCGAGCGAAGTGAGTTCGATCGCCCCCGGTACGACGAGCTCGTCGTCACGCAGCTTGCTGAGAGCGTCGGAAACCGCCACCCACCACATCGGCTCGCCGGCCATCGACTCACGTTCGCCCGCCTCGAATTTGGCGGCGAACCGCGCGGCGACCATCGTCAGCAACTTCTTCTGGTTCACCGTCTTGCCCGGGGGCACGGTGTCGAGGACCGACAGCACCCTGTCTTTCCAGACGTCGATGTCACCCATGGCTCCGGCTCCCGCACATCATGCTCGGATTGCGATCCGCATCATCAGTTTCCAGCCGCTATCGCTGCTGGTCACGGGTAGTTCACTACTCGATTTCACGATGCGGCCCGCGCTGTGGATGTGTGTTCATCGCGCGAAGGCGGGTCAGCGTTTCGGGCTCAACGGTGCAGTGAGGTTTCGCGTTCCATATGCGACAGCTTCTCCGGGTTGCGCACAGAGTAGATGCCGCTGATGAGTCCATCGTCGATGCGCACCGCCATCACGCTGTCGAGTTCCCCGTTCAGTCGGATGATGAGTGCCGGGTAGCCATTGACCTGGGTCGGTTGCAGCGTCGCGGTGGCGCCGATCGTGTTCCAGTAGATGGCGAACAGTCGAGCCACCTGGTCGGCCCCGACGATGGGGCGTGGGAGGGCCTGTTTGATGCCGCCACCATCGTTGAGCGCGACCACGTCGGGCGCGAGGATCGTCAGCAGGCTCTGGATGTCGCCGGTTTCGACCGCTCGCTGGAATGCCGCGAGTGCGTCTCGGGTCTCGGCGGAGGAAACGACTCCGCGCGGTCGGCGGGCGGCGACATGTGCCCGTGCGCGGTGGGCGATCTGGCGGACCGTGACCGGGGACTTGTCGATGGCTTCGGCGATCTCGTCGTAGGCCAGGTCGAATACTTCACGCAGCACGAACACCGCGCGCTCGGTCGGGGTGAGTGTCTCGAGTACGAGCAGCATCGCCATCGAAACGCTGTCGGCCAGCTCGATGTCCTCGGCTACATCGGGGGCGGTGAGCAGCGGCTCGGGCAGCCAGGGGCCGACATAGGACTCCTTGCGCCGGTCGAGCGTGCGCAGTCGGGTCAGGGCCTGGCGGGTGGTGATGCGGACCAGATAGGCGCGCTGATCCTGCACGGTGGTGAGGTCGACTCCGGCCCACCGGAGCCAGGTTTCCTGCAGCACGTCTTCGGCGTCGGCGGCCGAGCCGAGCATCTCGTAGGCGACGGTGAACAGCAGTCTGCGGTGCGCGAGGAACGCATCGGTGGCGGGGTCCGGTCGACCGCGCGGCAACGGCTCGGCCGGCTCAACCGTTCGCTCGCCGCCGTCGCTCATTGCCGACTCCCGCCTGTTGTCCGTTCTCGACTGTGCCACACACACCAGACGCCGGTTCCGACCGCTTTGTGACACCTCTGATCGGTGACAGATGTCACGGTGCAGCGACGTCACATAGGCGCGGTCGTCGGCATCTTTATGTTCGTCCAGTTACGCAGACAGGAGGCCGACATGCAGGTGTTGATAGTGGGCAGCGGCTACTCGGGCACGCTCGTGGCGAACCGGGTAGCCAAGAAGGTGAAGGACGCCGAGATCACGGTGATCAACCCGCGCCCGGACTTCGTGGAGCGGGTACGGCTGCACCAGCAGATCGCGGGAACATACTCGGCGGCCACGCCCCTGGCAGAGGTACTGCGGGAAGGCATCAGGGCACGGGTCGGCGCGGTCGACAAGATCGGCGACGGCGCCGTCGTCCTCACCAACGGTGAGCGAATCGACTTCGACTACGCCTTCCTGGCCGTCGGCAGCACCGTTGTGCCGATGCCGGGAACGGTCCCGGTGGGCACATGGGAAGGCGCGCAACAAGCTCGCGCGGCGCTGGCCGCCCTGCCCGCGGGCGGCCAGGTCACCGTTATCGGGGGTGGTCCGACGGGCATCGAGACGGCGGCCGAAATCGCCGAGGCCAGACCGGATGTGCGGGTGCGGCTCGTCGGTTCCTCAGTGGGCGGCGGCCTTTCCGACGGTGCGTATCGGCGGGTACGTTCCGGCTTGGAACGGCTCACGGTCGAGATCGTCGACGATGAAGTCGCCGAAATCGGTTCGGGCGCAGGGCAGTTCGACGGTGTTGTGCGGCTGCGGTCGGGTTCGGATCTGGCCTCCGATCTGACCCTGTGGGCGATCGTGTCAGGCGTCCCCGACCTCGCGGCGCGCAGTGGTCTCGCGGTCGATGCGCGCGGTCGTGCCGTTGTCGATGAGTTCCTGCGCAGCACCAGCGATGAGCGGATCTTCGCCGTCGGCGACTGCGCAGCGGTGCCCGGAGCGCGTTTCGCCTGTTATACCGCGCTGCCACAGGCCATTCACGCGGCCGACAATTTCGCTCGCCTGCGCAAAGGCCGCAAGCCCAAGCCGCACTCCCTACCGTATTTCAGCCGCGGCCTCTCGCTGGGCAGGAAGGACGCGGTAGCCCAGTTCACCCACGCCGACGACACGGTCCGGCGCATCTACGTCGCCGGACGGACCGCGGTCGCACTCAAGAAAATGGTCACCCACAGCGCGTTCTCCACCGCCCGCACGGGCATTTCCAGCTTCTGATGAACAGCACCAAAGGAGGATCCGGCCGCAGGTTGCGCTGATGCTGCGCAAGGAATTCGCGAATTTCACCGATTTCCGACCGCGGAAGCTGCACGTGGCGCAGGTGCACGGATTGGTCGACGAGCTGCTCGTGTGGGCGCGGGCGTTCGGCGCGCTGCGTGTGGCTTCCCCGGCCGTGTCCCAGCAGACGTCGTAATCAGAGAAGGACAATCGTCATGCGTATCACAGTTTTCGGAGCCAATGGTCCCACCGGCCGCTTGCTCACCGGCCAGGCGCTCGCCGCCGGACACCAGGTCAGCGCGGTCACCCGGCAGCCGGAATCGTTTCCGCTGCACCATGATCGGCTGGAGGTAGTCGGCGCCGACGTATTCGACCCGGTGGCCGTCGACGCCGCGGTCGCGGAGCGGGATGCGGTGCTGTCGACGCTCGGGGTGCCTGCCGGAAAGGAACCGATCAGCACCTATTCGCGTGGCGTGGCAAATATTGTCGCCGCGATGGAACGCCATCGGGTGCGTCGGCTCGCCGTCGTCAGCTCGAGCGGCGTCGACCCGCAGCCGTATTCCGATAGCGGGTTCCTGTTCAATCGCGTTTTGCTGCCATACGTGACAGGCGTGGTGGGTAAGACGCTGTACGACGACATGCGGCGGATGGAAACGCTGATCCGCGCCAGCGATCTCGACTGGACGATCGTGCGCCCGAGCGGGCTCTACCATCTGCCGTCGGTCACCGACTACACCGTCGTCGAGGGCCACGCCGACGGCAGGTTCACCGCTCGTGTGGACCTGGCCGCGAGCATGTTGGCCATGCTGGACGATGACCGCTACGTCCGCGCCACCGTCGGCGTCATCACCACCGTCGACAACCCCACCTTGCTCCAGTGGATCCGCGGCGAAGCGCTCGCCACGAACTGAGCGTTCGGGTACGCACTGCTTTCGAGTGTGCGCAATGCTGAAGCGGGCACCCGGTTTTCGGGTGCCCGCTTGGCATCTCGCTTCGAGCAGTGTCGATCGCTACGTTGCAGCGGCAGTTTCCAGCGCCCATTCCGCCCGTGTCGGCCAGCGGCGATGTTCGGCGTCGATGACGAACACGTGGGTGTGCCGGTAGTGGCGGTCGTCGACGCGGTCGGCATCGGCCAGCCGGGCCGGGTCGATGGTGCCGACTTCATGTAGGTGAGTCAGCTCCTGCGGGTCGTGGCGTGGCCACATCCGCAGCGCCACAGTGATTCCCGCGGCGGCGAATACCGCCAGCGTTGTCCAGGTGGTAGTGAAACCGGCGGCGGTGGTCAACCATCCCGCAATCGGATAGGTGATCAACCAGGCCAGATGCGACAGCGAGAACTGTGCCGCGAAGAGCGCTGGGCGATCGCCGGGTTGCGAGGAGCGCCGCAGGACCTGCCCGGTCGGCGTCAGCACCGCCGCGGTGCCCGCACCGATGAGCGCCCACACTCCGATCGCGGCGCCCCATCGCCAGTCGCCGCCGTCGGCGGTCGACAGTGCGATGGCCGAGCCGAGTCCGGTGATCAGCGTGGCCGCACCCGCCAGCATCACCGGCCGGGCGCCGATCCGATCGAGGACGCGGGGCAGCGAGAGCGCGACGATCATGGTGCCGAACCCATTGGCGGCCAATAGCATTGCTACTCCGGACTGGGTGCCGCCGAGGGTGTCGCGTACGTAGTTGACCGTATTGACCATGATCACCGATCCGGCAGCGGCGACAACGAGGTTCAATCCGAGCAGGCCGCGCAGCCGTGGCGTCGCGGCGAAGATGCGCATGCCCACCGTGATCCGTTCCCGGAATGAGCCCTGCGCGGCGGCGGTCGCGTCCGGAATGCGGGTGGTGATCACCAGGGCAGCCGAGATGACGAATCCGATTGCGGTGCCGACGAACAACCAGTGGAAGCTGATCACGGCCAGTGCGGCCGCGGCCAGCATCGGGCTCAGCAGGGTTTCCATGGTGGCGGCCAGTTGCGCCGCCGACAGCGCCCTGGTGTATTCGCGTTCGTCGGGCAGGATATCCGGGATGACCGCCTGGTATGTGGGGGTGAATGCGGCCGAGGCGGTTTGCAGCACCGCGATCAGCACGTAGATCTGCCACACCTGGTCGATGAACGGCAGAGCCAGCACAACGGCGGCTCGGATGACGTTGAGCGCCACCAGGAAAATCCTGCGGGGGAATCGGTCCGCGTAGGCGGCCACGATCGGCGCGACTGTCACATAGACGAGCATCTTGATGGTCAGCGCGGTGCCGAGGACAGCCGCCGCGTCCGCCCCGGCGAGTTCGTAGGCGAGCAGCCCGAGTGCGACGGTGGTCAGCCCGGTGCCGAACAGGGCCGACACCTGAGCGGTGAACAGTTTCAGATAGTCACGGTGGCCGAACAGTGTGGCGGTGAGCATGGGCATGGAACGCATCGGAAACCCTTCCTGGCAAATGAGTTGGGTGGATCGCGGATATTGCGACAGCAGCACTTGCACACGTCGGACTCCTCTCCGGAATAGGCGGTGATCAGATGGAAGATCCACCCACTCAACAGACTTCGGCGATCAGGCAGTGGTGGGCAGCGTGAAGGCGGCGGTCCGGACCACATCACCGTGCTTGAAATCCAGGAAAAGCCGGTAGGTTCCGGGGCCGGGCACGGCGGTATGGAACGTGATGTCCGGACCGGGCGCGGTCACCCCGTCACCGGGTTCACCATTCGGATGCACGTGGACGTAGGCCAGATCGCCCGCGCGCAGGATCACCAAGTGACCGAAGGCGGCCAGGTAGGGCTGCAGGTCGGTGACCGGTTCGCCATCCTTGCGGACGGTGAGGGTGAGCAGTCGGCCCGCACCCGGGACCAGTTCGCCGTCGAGGGTCACCTCGTATCCGTCCACGAGCGCGGTGCGCGTTGCCTCGGGGGTGGGACGCGGTTCGTATGCGCCCGCAACGGCGAGGTCCGCGCCAAGAGTGATGGTCTTGCCGAGGGCCCGCGGAGCGATATCGGTGAAGACGCGGTAGGCGCCCGCCTCCGGGAGATTCAAGCGCACGGCCCAGGTCCCGTCTGCGGTGAGCTGGGGATGCACGTGCCAGAACCCGGTCAGTTCGCGCCGAGCCACGATCAGATGGAGGTCGCGGTCGTGGATAGCGGTGTAGTCGGTGACCGGCTTGCCATCTGGTCCGAGGATCCGGAACCGGAAGTCGATTTCACCCGTCCCGATGATCGGGGCCGCGAGTTGTAACTGGTAGCCGTCCTGGGTGATCTGAAGTCCGCCCGGGAGTCCGCCGCCATGTCCGGCATGGTCGTGCTGCCCGGCACGGTCGTGCTGCCCGGCGTGGGCGGCCGGCGCCGCGTGCCCGGCGTGGGCGCTGTGGTTGTGGTGCCCGGCATGAGCGGTGTGATCGCCGTGCGCGCCAGAGTGATCCGCGTGAGTCTGGGTGGTCATTGCCTCGGCCTCTCGATCTTGTTCATTCGACACGAGAAATTTATACCCCCTGGGGGTATACTGCAAGGCTGATAGATGTGATGCGCCGCACTGCGACTAAGTACGTACGGAGGTAGTAGGTTATTTGCAGTGGGCGTCAAAGGTTTGTCTTCGCCGAACGTGTGAGCCGAAAGTTTGTCGCGGCCAAGGGGATTGGAAGTTGAAAGAGGTTGTCGACGAGTCGCGCCGGGGAGTACCGCGGTACGCGGACTCGCGCGCCATCGGAAGAATCTCGATGGCGGGCACCCGGGTGTCGATGATTCGCGGCATCGGGTGCCCGCTATCGGGTCGCCGATCCCACACACCCACCGCCGCTACCCGCGCCGCCGCCGTTTGCTACCCGACCGGCGCTATAGTCGGCTCACTGTGAACCTCATCGGGCGGTTGCGGCACGGTGGCACCGTAGTGGCGGTGCTCATCGCACTGCTGCTCGTGGCGCCGATGGTCCACTGCGCCCAGACGGACGACCATGAGCACTCCGGCGCGCATAGCCAGATGGCGCCTGGGAACTTTCGCACCGCCGCCCTCGACGATTCCGCTCACGCGGTCATCAATGCCGCGCACGAATCCTGCGGCCTGCATCTCGCCCACTGCATCGTGAAATCGGTGCGGACGGGTGCGGCCGAGAACTTCGCGGCACTGCGCCTGCTCGCCTTGATCGGGGTCGTCGCCATCGTTGCCGCAGCCAGTTACTCGACGCTCGCTGGAGGCGTCCGCGGTCCGCCGGTATCCCCACCCTCCGCTACTGGTCGGGACATTCTCGAACGGATCTGTATCGCCCGACGCTGATCGGTCAGCGCCAGGCCGACGTTGTGTGCCGTCGGCCGGTGTTCGCTGCCGTTCAACGTCCACACCGCCGCGTGGCGGTCTCGATACAGGAAGCGACAGTCATGAACAAGATCGCGCTCGACCGGCCCGAGGTACCCCCGGCGCTGATCCCGGCGCCGGGCGCCGCCCGACAGGCTCCCGCGCTGGTCGGCAACACTCCGGTGCTGTGGGTCGGCGCCCCGCTCGCACCCGCCGGTCGGGGGTTCTGGGCCAAACTCGAAGGATTCAATCCCGGCGGCATGAAGGACCGCCCTGCGCTGCACATGGTGCGCCGGGCCGAAGCGCGCGGTGCGCTGGCAGCTGGCGCTCGAATCATTGAATCATCTAGCGGCACATTGGGTTTGGGTTTGGCACTGGCCGGCATGGTGTACCGCCATCCGGTCACCGTGGTGACCGATCCGGGCTTGGAGCCCATCGTCGCCCAGATGCTGGCCGCCTATGGTGCGCGCGTAGATCTCGTCGCGCAGCCGCACCCGAACGGCGGTTGGCAACAGGCACGTCGGGATCGGGTCGCCGAGTTGCTGGCCGAGGAATCCGGAGCATGGTGCCCGGATCAGTACAACAACCCCGACAACGTCGACGGCTACGAATCGTTGGCGCTCGAACTGGTGGAACAGCTCGGGACAGTGGATGTTCTGGTGTGCGCGGTGGGCACCGGCGGACATTCGGCCGGGGTCGCGCGGGTGCTGCGGCGGTTCAACCCCGACCTGAAGCTCATCGGCGTGGATACCGTGGCCTCCACAATCTTCGGCCAGCCGGGGGGACCACGGCTGATGCGAGGTCTCGGGTCGAGCATCTACCCGACCAACGTCGACTACCGCGCATTCGACGAAATCCATTGGGTCGCACCGTCGGAGGCGGTGTGGGCATGCCGCACGTTGGCCGTGACACACTATGCCACCGGCGGCTGGAGTGTCGGCGCGGTGGCGCTGGCTGCGGGCTGGGCGGCGCGCACCCACGACGCCGATGCGCGGATCGCCGCCGTATTTCCCGATGGCCCGCAACGCTATTTCGACACCGTCTACAGCGACACCTACTGCGCCGAGCACGGACTTCTCGATGCCGAGCCGCCGACCTACCCCGACACCATCACGCATCCGGCCGAACGAGTCGTGACCGCTTGGACCCGTTGCAGCACAGTTGTCGACCCGCGCGAACGGGCTTCGGATCAAGGGGCAACCCAGTGACGGTATTCAGAAACTTTCGCAGCTTCGACCTCCCGGCACGTTTGTTGATGGTCAACCAGTTCGGTATCAACCTCGGCTTCTACATGTTGATGCCGTACTTGGCCGGATATCTGGCGGGTCCGCTCGGCTTGGCGGCGTGGGCCGTCGGCCTGGTGCTGGGTGTGCGCAACTTCTCGCAGCAGGGCATGTTCCTGATCGGTGGCACGCTGGCCGACCGGCTCGGCTACAAACCGCTGATCGTGGCCGGATGTCTGCTGCGCACCGGCGGTTTCGCGCTGCTGGTCTTCGCGACGTCCCTGCCGGGTCTGCTGATCGCTTCGGCGGCAACAGGTTTCGCGGGCGCCCTGTTCAACCCGGCGGTGCGCGCCTACCTCGCGGCCGATACCGCGGAGCGGCGGGTAGAGGCGTTCGCCGTGTTCAACATCTTCTATCAAGCGGGCATCCTGGCCGGACCACTGGTCGGGCTCGCACTGATGGCGGTCGATTTCCGGGTCACCGCGGGTACCGCCGCGCTCGTATTCGCGGCGCTGACGGTGGCGCAGTTGTGCGCGCTGCCGACCCGACGGGCGGAACTCGCCGACGAGAAGTCATCGGTTCTCGACGACTGGCGGACCGTGGTCGCGAACCGTCGGTTCCTCGCCTTCGCGGTCGCGATGATCGGCTCGTATGTGCTGTCGTTCCAGGTCTATCTGGCGCTGCCGCTACAGGCGGAGTTCATCGCGGGCGCGCGAGCACAGATTCTGGTATCGGCACTGTTCGTGGTGTCCGGGGCAGTAGCGGTCGCCGGTCAGCTACGCGTCACCGCCTGGTTCCGCGAAAGATGGGGGACAGGACGCAGCCTGGTCGTCGGGATGGGCATACTCGCCGTGTCATTCCTACCCTTGGTGATCATCCCGGGGCCCTGGCGCTTCGGCGTCGGTGCGGCCGTGGCGGCATTGCTCATGTCGGCGGCATTGCTGGCGGTCGGCAACGCCGCGGTATTCCCATTCGAGATGGACACCGTCGTATCCCTGGCCAACGGGAAACTCGTGGCAACCCACTACGGGTTCTACAACACGGTGGTCGGCGTCGGCATTCTGGCGGGCAACTTGGCAACCGGCGCCGTAGTCGGCGCCGCCCGCGCCGCCGGAGTCGACTGGGCAGTGTGGTTGGGGCTCATCATGATCGGCCTGATCGCCGCATTCGCATTGCAGCGGCTCGACCGAGCCCAGCCCACACACCCGGTTGCGCCGAGCGCCGCGTACTCGCGGCAATCCGGCGGGCGTCATCTGCCCGAGCAGCCGGAGAATGCGGGCCGAGCGCCGACCGGCCGAGCATCGAAAGACACCGGACGCCAAGCATCACCCGGACCGACACCAACGGGCCGTCGCTGATCGACTCCGCCCATGGCCGGAGGATGCTGTCGGCCAAGTCGTGACACCGAGCGTGCCCGAGCCGAGGCCGCGGCTGCCCAGCAGTGGAATCTCGGCTCGGGCCACCGGAATCACGTCCGCGCCGCGGCGGCGAGGAAGATCCCGCACCCGGCTCTGGATTCCGCTGCGTGAACTTCCGATCGCGCTGCCCAACGGCAGTCCGACATGCAGACCGAACGCAGCGACATCACCGCATCGCTCGACGCGGAGCAACTCTTCGCCGCATCGGCGGTCATGGTTCCCGCGACGAACCTCAGCCAGGACCGATTCGATGGGATGTATCGCACGGGCTGCTGTTGTGCTGCTTGCAGGTTTCTCACAGATTGCTGCTTCAACCTAAGGGACTGTAAGGGTTGGCGAGGCATCGTGGACCCGAGCCTCGTCCAGGTGCACCGTTGTGACCACTACGAGCTCGAAGTGTCGATATCGCGGGGATACGCCTGCGCAACACCCGATCTGAAATATGAGCTTTGCAACACACGCTCCGTGCATTACGTTTGCGTTACGGTTTGCCGGTAAGAAGCCAGTTGATAGCTACGGAGCGTGTGCGTGCTGGAACTCGACCACTTCACCTACGGATGGGTGACCCCTGTCCTGGCCTATGTCATGTCTGTCATCGGATCGCTGCTCGGCCTGCGATGTGCGGTGCATGCCCGAACGGCGCGCTGGCCAGGAGGCTGGCTCCTCGCCGCGGCCGTATCCCTTGGCGGTGCGGGCATCTGGGTTATGCATTTCACCGCGATGCTCGGTTTCTCCATCGATGGGGGAACCATTCGGTTCGATGTGCCGATGACGCTGCTGAGTGCCGTCGTGGCCATTGTGGTGGTGTGGATCGGACTGTCGGTGGTCGTGCGCTGGCGGCGGGAAGTGCTGGCTTTGCCGGTCGGCGGCACCGTCACCGGACTCGGCGTAGCCGCCATGCACTACCTGGGCATGTATGCGATGCACACCAACGTGACCATTGGGTACCGCCCCGAGCTCGTCGCGCTGTCGCTGGCGATCGCGGTGGTCGCGGCAACCGCCGCGCTGTGGTTCATGCAGCACGTGCACGGATTTCGTGCGACCGCGGGCGCGGCGTTGATCATGGGGGTCGCGGTATGCGGCATGCATTACACCGGAATGGCGGCAATGCATGCCGAGCATGCTGGCGGCCATGCGATGCCGGACGGTGCCGAGCCGCCGCAACTGCTGACCCCACTGATCATGACCGTCGTCGCGGTCGTCATGGTGCTGATCATCGTGGTCGGGCTGGCCGAACTCGACGAACGCAACTTGTCCGACGTGCAGCCTGCGGCCGAGCAGCCCGCTCGACCCGAAGCCGCTCGGCTCAGGTCCGCGCGCTTCAAGTCCGGCACCCTGGCTACCAGCCCCGCCGACCTACCCAAGAGCGGCCGAGAGTGGCCGCGCCGAGAAATACTCGACTAGGTTGTGTCTGGCGAATCCCACGTGCCGTCGGCGGCATAGCGGCGGTGACGTTTGGGGCCGCGGCACCCTCTTCTGACACCGCGGGACCGGCTGTCCGCAAGGATCGGCCAGCGCTGCTGCAATCGGACAGCTACGGCCGCACCTGGCCAGACTGCGCACGGACCCGAACGACAGTGCTTTGATCGGCAATTCGTCGGAGTTGTTAACTCCAGAGAAGCGGCCCATGGGCGAACTGTCCCACAAAGGGCCGACATGGCGAGTTCTGTCCCGTAGATTTCGCACACGGGTTGTGACCCATTCGGGTCATCGCGCGAGCTGCGGGTTCGCGAGTGCGCGGCGGGCGGGTGCTCGTGGGACAGAAACGAAACGTTTTCGCCCAGCCCACCGCGCGATCGGCGGTTATGCGGTGCGTTGCATGATGCCTGGTCTGGCGCTAGCTTTGGCCAGCTCATCGGCAGCGGCACTGTCTACAAGCGCGCCGAGCGGGTCGGCTTCATGCGGATCCGCTCAATGGCGCTGTCCGCCAAAGGTTTCGACAGTGGCGCGATGAACACGATGACTTGCGAGGATGATCAGCATGGCTAGGATGGCCGCATGGTGGGGAATATTGTCGATCGACCGTTCAACGAGACCGTCCGGCGTTCGGTTGTATTGGGTGGGGGCAGTATCTGTGGCGGTGCGTGGATGGCGGGTCTGGCCGCTGAATTGCGTCGCCGGGGTATCGATTTGGGTGCAGCCGATTTGATAGTGGGCACGTCCGCGGGCGCGTCGGTCGGTGCCATGCTGGTTACCGGCCGCGATCTCGATTCGCTTGCCGACAGTCCGTTCCCCGCTGGGGTCACGGTGCCGCACCCTCCGCGTAAGCCTGAACTGCTGGCTGCAGTGTTTTCCGTGCTGTTCGATCGAAATGCGGATCGTGATGTGGCACGGCGCAAGGTGGGCCAGATGGCGATGGCCGAAGAACCGGCCCAGCCGGAGCATATCGAGCCGACGGAGTGGTTCATCGGCGGCAACACCTGGCCGGATGAACGGCTACAGGTCGTCGTTGTCGATGCCGAGAGCGGTCAGCGCCGGGTCTGGAACCGCGATAGTGGTGTATCGCTGACGACCGCCACCGTGGCAGCCGCGCGCTTCCTGGAGCATTCCCGCCGGTCGTGGTGGAGGACCGCCACTACATTGATGGCGGGATATGGTCGGCGACCAACGCGGACGTCGCTGCGGACGCGGATCTCGTTCTGGTCATCGAGCCGCTGGCGTATCAGTGGCCGCGTGAGCCCCTTCGTGCCGAACTTGCCGGGGTTGCGGCCGATGCTGTGGTGCATTTCGGCCCGGATGCCGCCACGGTCGACGTGTTCAACGCGTACGCGACCAATCCCGACGTCTTTGCTTGCTGGCCTGAAGCGTTCCGAGCGGGCGTTCGCCAGGTCGACGCCCTGGCGGAGCAGTTGGCTCGGTCGGCCTGGCAGTCTCCGAAGAGCTGATACGGCGCGACCGCGTGGTCATGGCTGAATCGAGGTCGGCGTGCAGATGAAGGCCGCAGCGAATTCCCTTGACGCAGTGGCGTCCTCGTTATCTGACGCGGCGACGACCCGCGACATGTCGCGCCCGGCGCGCCTGCACGACCATAGCGCCGTCTCCACGGCCCTTGCGCTGTACAGCGATCACGCGTTGCGCGAGCTCGTGGACGCAGCCACCCCGATCGGCGCCAGCATCGGCGGGAAGTCAGCGCTACTGGAGGTCGCCGGAACCTCGGTCTTCGTGAAGCGAGTGCCCCTCACCGACCTGGAACGACAGCCCGAGCACGTCCGGTCCACGGCGAACCTGTTCGACCTACCGCAGTTCTACCATTACGGCGTCGGTCTCATCGGTGGAGCGGGCTTCGGGGCGTGGCGTGAGCTTGCCGTGCACATCATGACCACGAACTGGGTGCTCGCCGCCGAATACGAAGGCTTTCCGCTGATGTATCACTGGCGGGTGCTGCCGGACACGACGCCGCTGCCGGCCGAGCTCGCCGACATCGATCGCACCGTCGCCTACTGGGACGACAGACCCCAGGTACGTCGCCGGATCGAGGCCGTGCGGGACTCTTCGGCGAGCATCGCGCTATTCCTGGAGTACATCCCGCAGACACTGCACCAGTGGCTCAACGTCCAGATCGAGGTGGGCGTCGGCGCCGCCGACCGGGCCTGCGCCATGGTGGAACGAGAGCTGGCCATCGGCACCGAGTTCATGAACAACCGCGGGCTGCTGCACATCGACGCGCACTTCCACAACATCCTCACCGACGGTCAGCGCCTCTACTTCGGCGACTACGGACTCGCGCTCTCCTCCGGGTTCGACCTCTCGCCAGCCGAGACCGCATTCCTCGACCAGAACCAGAGCTACGACTGCGGCTTCACTGCCACCTACCTGGTGAACTGGTTGCTCACCGCCTTCTACGGGTTCCGGTGGGAGGACCGGGAGAAACGGGCAGCCATGGCATGCGCCATCGCCGAGGGCAAACTGCCGGCGGGCATCCCGGCGGAGGTTGCCGCGGTCCTGACCCGGCACGCGCCGATCGCCGCGCCGATGTCCGCGTTCATGCGTGCGTTCCAGCAGGAGAGCCGGTGCACCCCGTATCCGGACCAGAAGATCCGACGTCTGCTCGACGGCCGGGCCGCGCGAAGCGCCGACGTCCGCTGACCCACCCGTCCTCGGTGCCATATGACGCTGAGAGACCACCGTGAGCTCTATCCAAATGCCAGGCGGCTGTTCATGTTCAGCTTCACCTCACCGTAGGGGAGCACGTGGGACCAGAACAGCGGGGTCAGCCCGCGTTCGTCCTCGGCGGTCAGTTCGACCGGGCAGTCGGGGTCGTCGAGGATGTCCTGGATCATCAGCACGTTCATATAGACCAGGGCGGCCTGGCAGATCCGCAGGCACAACACACTCATCTCCTGCTCGTCGCGGCGGTTCGAGGCGATTTCGGAGTTCTTGCCGTAGAAGATGATCCAGTTCGCGCCGTTCCACGCCTCGACCACGTTCAGTCCGCTGTTGATCTCCCGCTGGAGCTCCGGAGAGCGCAGGTAGCGGGCCAGGAACACGGTCTTCTGGGCGCGGCCGAGTTCGATCATCGCCTAATAGGTCGGGTGCGTGGAGTTGGCCTTCATGAACCGGCGCAGGATCGCCTCGGTGGAGGCGGTGCCGGTGCGCACCACAGCCGCGCAAGCTACACCGAGATCACCACCAGCACTGGACAATTGCGGTACATGACACGATCCTTACGACCCCCGCGCTCGGGTTTCACCCCCGACTTGCGGCTGGTGACACGATCCTTACTGGCACCCCATGTTGCGGGGCACAACGTCGCTGACGGATCGATCATCGTGCATTCGGACCGAACCGTGTCGTCGTGCGAGTATTGGCTCTGCGTATCCGATCGGAAGGAACTGAACTGCTGTGAACATGGGCATGGTCTTGGGCGACCGCTGCTACCGCGCTTCGGCACAGGAGCGAGCCGTGCTGCCTTCTTCATGATCAGCGAGTAGCACGCGCCTGCTCCCCTTCGAAGCGTCGTCGACCAGTGACACCTTCGACCATCACGGGAGCATCACATGTCCACGGTCAGTTGGACCGAGAACGGAACCAGACGAACCGCCCGCTGGCACTCCGAGAACAGGACTCCGGCACCAGCCCGCATCGTTGTCGTCGACGATCATATCTCCGCACCCGCGGCCCTACGGCTGGCCCAGTCAGGCTCGGGTCTGCTCTGGCAAGGCGACTTCCACAACGCCAGGCAGCTTATGCGTGCCATGGACCGCCGCCTACCGCAGCGATCGAGTCCGGCATCTGCAGGCAGTGGCCTCGACGCCGCCTTCCATGGACACAGGAAGGCCCGCTCGGAACGAGCAGCGCTGCTCGGCAAAATATTGGTCGCGCTGGAGCGAGATCACTCGATTCGACTACGTCGGGCACCTGACGCGCGCGCGGCGTGCGAGCATGCGTATGGGAAGCCGACGAATGAGTCAGATGACGGCTCCAGTGGAGTAACGCTTGTCTCGCTTCCTGAACTTCTCGGCGTCATCGGCGCCTACGAGTGGCGCTGCAAGGGTATCGACATCGCTGCTCTGGGCGGACGGCTCCGCCCCGCGTATGGTGTCTTCGCTCCCACCCGCAACGAGTACATCGATCTCGTTGCCTCTGCCCCTTTGCCGCGCGGTATCGATCACCCGGTCGTGTTCGACGTCGGCACCGGAACCGGGGTGCTCGCTGCCATTCTCGCCCGGCGCGGCGCCCGAGCAGTACTGGCGACCGACATCAACCCGCGCGCAGTGCAGTGCGCGCGCGAGAACATGCAACGCCTCGGTCTCTCCGGCCGGGTTCGAGTTACCGAGGCGGATCTCTGGCCTGCCGGGCGCCGCCACGCCGACCTGATCGTATGCAACCCGCCCTGGCTACCAGGAAATCCGACCTCGGCTTTGGAAATCGGGATCTACGACCCCGCGTCCGGCGTGCTGAACCGCTTTCTCGGCAGCCTTGCGAACCACCTCACGCCACACGGTGAAGGGTGGCTGATCCTGTCGGACCTCGCCGAACATCTCGGCCTCCGGACCCGCGACGAGCTTCTCGCACGCATCTCCGACGCCGGTCTCGAGGTCATAGCCAGACACGAAACGGCTCCGCGCCACTCACGCAGCACAGACAGCACCGACCCGCTCCATGCTGCCCGAGCGCGCGAACGAACCGTTCTCTGGCGACTGGCGTCAGAGCGCCCACGGCTGTCGTTAGGTCAGGACCGCCCCGTCCGACCGACCCCCGCATCCACGGCCGGGACAGCAAACGAGCCACGGCGACTCGAGCAAAGTCGGCTATCGGCGAGGCGTGATAGATCGCAAGCATCCGTACAGAGAGGTAACCCTATGAGTGACAAGCTGTTTCGTTTCGGAGCCAATCTATCGGTGACCGCATCGCATGCCGAATTGCTGGATGAGGCCCGTGCGGCAGAAGATCTGGGCTACGACGTGATCCTCGTTCCGGATCACATCGGTATGCCGGCCCCGTTTCCCCTCTTGACCGCACTCGCCGCGGTAACCACCAGGCCTCGACTGGGCACATTCGTCCTCAACACGGCCTTCTACAACCCGGCACTCCTGGCCCGAGATGCGGCAACGACCGACCTGGCATGCGGCGGCCGCCTCGAACTCGGACTCGGAGCAGGATGGGCGCAGACCGAATTCGCGGCGGCCGGGCTACCGTTCCCGTCCGCCGGTAAGCGCATCGAGCATCTGGAACACACCATCACCGAACTACGCCGGATGTTCGCCGCAGGCGAGCCATCTGTATCCCAACACCCCGCACCACCGATCGTGGTGGCCGGTCGCGGTGACCGGCTGCTACGCACCGTTGCGCCCCACGCCGACGTCATCTCCCTGGCCAACATACCTGTGACCGAGCGCCCGTTCACGCCGGAGGCCGCCGAGCGCTCCCTCGCCGAACGTGTGGAGTTCCTCCGCACGGCAGCCGGGGCGCGATTCGACCATCTGGAACTCGGTCTCACTGTGGCAGCCGTGCATTTGGCCGACCAGGGTGAACCCGACCTCTCGCTGCCGCGCATGTTCGCCCCGGACCTCTCGGAGGAGGAACTACTCGCCCTACCGGGGGTCCTGCACGGTTCTCCCGACCAGATCGCCGAAACGCTGTACCGCTACCGTGAGCGGTACCGGCTGACCCACTTCGCGATCCCAGCCACCAGCATCACCGACTTCGCCAAGGTAATCAGCCGCATCAGCTGAGCGACGGGGATTTCGGGCGGCGGCGTACGTTACCAGCAGCCGTTGGGTAGTGCGCCGTCCGCTCGCCGCGGCTGTCGGCCGACCGTGCCGGTGATCAGGTGGTGGTCACCAAGCTGGACCGGCTCGGCCGCTCGCTCGAGCACCTGATCGAGTTGTGTCCAGCCACAGTTCGCCGTTCGCACTCGCGCGTACATCTGAGCCGCCCCCAAAAGCGCAGGTCATCAGGCCTATTCAGAGGCGTCGACGCGATCCGGCGTGCCCGAATCCACGAAAACACCTTTCCCTAACGACGTCCCATCGATTAACGTATCGCTATATAGCGGCACATTGATTGACGGGATGAAGACTGATGGAGATCGCAACAAAGTTCTGGACGGTCCGTCGAGTGGTGATCGTGACGCTGATCAGCATCGCGCTAGTGACCCTGACGATCGCCTCACCTCACCTTTTCGCGGCCTCGGCCGGACCTCGGGATTCGCACGCCCCCGGGAACAGCCATGGCTATGGATCCGGATCGCGCCCGAATAGCACCGACCACAGTCAGAACAACAGCGGCTACGGATATGGAGTGCGCTCCAATAGCGACAACCACGATCAGTACCGGGGCCGCAACGAAAACCCCTGCCAGTACACCCCCACGGGGACCTGCGGAGCGCGCTGACAACGAAAGCGGTAGATGGGCGACTGCTGCCCGCGAACCGCGGTATCGACCGGTACCGTCCCTGGTATGAGCAGAGCGATTGTGGAGCTCTCCCATCGGATCGCGGACGGCATGCTCACCTACCCTGGCTTGCCCGAACCGCGAGTCACTACCGATATTTCGCGTGGGCAGTCGCCACTGATCGACATGACCTACGACATTGCGCGCGTGGATATGGTCGGCAATACCGGGACCCATATCGATGCGCCCTTCCAATTCCACGCCGATGGCGCCGATATCGCCGAGCTGCCGCTGGAACGGCTGTTCAACGTGCCGATCGTAATGATCCGCGCGGCGAAAATCCGTGCGATTGGACCGGATATGCTCGGCGACCCGGCGCGGCTCTGGGGCAAGGCGGTGCTCGTGCACACCGGATGGTCGGCCCGGTGGGGTTCGTCCGCATACTGGGAGCCCGGCCATCCATTCCTGGTCGGCGAGGTCGCGGATGCGCTGGTCGCCGCCAATGTGGCGTTGGTGGGAATCGACTCGCTCGACATCGACGATATGTCCCTGCCGACGCGGCCGTGCCACCATGCGCTGCTCGGTGCGGGAATCCCGATCATCGAACATATGACGAACCTGGACGCGGTTCCCGACATCGGTGCCAGGCTCGTCGCGCTACCAGCGCCCGTACACGGGATGGGCTCGTTTCCGCTGCGCGCTGTCGCCTGGACCGATTAAGACGGCACGCGCAGCAGGAGGTAAGCCGCAATTCCCGAGCCGATGACGGCTCCGCCGTAGCAGACCAGGATGATCAACCCACTGAACTGCTCGAGCCGCAAGCCGTGCTCCACCGTGTACCGGAAGCGGTGGGCCCAATGGAACAGAGCCAGCACACAGAGTCCGAAAAGTACCAGCCGGGTGACAGGATGACGCAACACCGCGAGCAGGTGTGCGTGGTCCGGCGCGGGAAGCCAGTCCAATGGGAAGGCGAGGCCGAACAGGAACAGCAGCACCGGTATGAGCAGCGCGGCGGCCATTCCGCCGATGCCGAACAGCAGCCACGCCAACGGTTCCAGGGACCTCTTTTTCGTCGTCATCACAGCACCACCAACAACACGATCGCCGTCAGCAGGCCCCACAGCAGGTAGTTCAGCCCAACGATCACCCCCGGTGCAACGCGCCGGTTCCGTATCCGCAGCACCATCGCCTTGGGCGCGAGGCTGAACCAGGTGACCGTGTGCAGCAGCACGAACAGCAGAGCGATCGTGTTCAGTGCAACCACCCACCCAGTTGCGCTCCAACTGAGAAACCGCTGGTACTCCTCGTTTCCGGAACTGACCGCATGGACCAGAAGCAGGAGAAATACCACGAACCAGGCGACGAACACGCTGCTGAGTTCGCGCAGGGCGAAGATCAGGTACGAGCGACGTCGCGCCCACCAGAACGTGGAGACCGGCTTTCGGTACAACCGGGGTGTCGTGGTCATCGTGCGCGCCAAGGCATGAGGAAATCCCGCAGCGATTGCGTGGCCGCGGTCAGCTTGTAGCGTTGGATCGCACCTGCCGGGTCGACCCCTTTGGGGCAGGCGGTGGTGCACTCGCCGACGAAGGTGCACGACCATACGCCCTCGGCGGAGGCCAGCACGTCGCGCCGATCTGCGGCGCCTTCATCGCGCGAGTCGAGGTTGTAGCGTTGGCCAAGCGCGATTGCCGCCGGACCGATGAACTCGGGCTCGAGCGCGAAGACCGGACAGGCCGAGTAGCAGAGCATGCAGTTGATGCACATGCTGTACTTCTTGTATTCGTCCATTTCAGACGGTGTTTGCAGGTACTCGCCGTCATCGAGCGGCCGATCTTCCTTCCTGATCAGCCATGGCTTGACCGCGGTCAGCTTGTGCATGAAGTCGCTGATCTCTATGACGAGATCCCGGATCACCGGAAAGTTGCGCAATGGCTCGACCCGCACCGGCCCCGGCGCGTAGTCGGTCAGGAATGTGGCGCAGCTCAGTTGTGGCTCGCCGTTGACGGTCATACCGCAGCTACCGCAGATACCCATCCGGCACGACCACCGGTACGACACCGTGCCGTCGAGGTAGTCCTTGATGTAGTTGAGGCCGTCGAGCACCGTCCATTCCTTGCGCAGCGGAACCTCGTACAACTGCATTACCGGTTCGTCATCTCGATCCGGTCGATAGCGCGCGACCTGCAGGGTTATCCGGTCCGCCATCGCCATCACCTCCCATATACGCGTTCGCCCGGAGGCCAGCGAGTAATCGTTACCGGGAGGTACGAGACGCGACCCGAACCGTCCGGCTGTCGATGGACCAGCGAATGGGCCAGGAATCGCTGGTCGTTCCTGGCGGGGAAATCGGTCCGTTGGTGCGCACCCCGGGATTCCTCCCGTGCCAGCGCGCAGGCGACGATGCATTCGGCCACGTCGAGCATGCAGGACAGTTCCAGCATCGCCACCAGTTCGGTGTTGAACGCTCGGCTGTGATCATCGAGGCGAGCGCGGCCGAATCGATCGCGAAGCTCGCGCACCTTGTCGGCAGCCTCGGCGAGGAAGTCGCCGTCTCGGTAGATCCCGGCACTGGTCTCCAGCGTCTCCTGCATCTCGGTGCGGATGTGGGCGATGCGTTCGGATCCCTCGGCATGTCGGGCGAGGCCTCGTTCCAGCCGGTCCTGTTCGGCGCGGCCGCGTGCCAGGACCGCCGATGTCCGGCGGGCGGAGGCCGAGCTCGTGTACTCGGCGGCGGCACGACCGGCTCGCGCACCGAAGACCAGCAACTCCGGCAGGGAATTCGAACCGAGCCGGTTGGCGCCATTGATACTGACGCAGGCGACCTCTCCGACGGCGTACAGGCCCTCCAGGGGTGTCGCGCCGTGGATGTCGGTATGGATGCCGCCCATCATGTAGTGCACGACCGGGCGTACCGGGATCAGTTCCCGCACCGGGTCGATGTTCTGGTACTTCGAGCACAGCTCGCGCACGAACGGCAGTTTCGTGTCGATGAGATCGGCACCGAGGTGGCGCAGGTCGAGGTGGACGACGTGTCCGTACGGTGTGCCGATGGTCCGGCCCTTGTCGAGTTCGTGCACGAAAGCCTGTGACAGCCGGTCGCGTGGCCCGAGTTCCATGCTGCGCATCACCGGCACCGGTGATGGCGTCCCGAGGTCGTAATCCTGCAGGTAGCGGTAACCGTCCTTGTTGAGCAGCCAGCCGCCCTCCGCGCGCGCCGCCTCGGTGATCAAGATGCCCGTGAACGGAAGGCCGGTCGGGTGGTACTGGACGAACTCCATATCTTTGAGCGGCGCGCCTGCCCGGTAGGCCAACGCCATACCATCGCCGGTGTTGATATTGGCGTTGGTGGTGAACGGATACACCCGGCCACAGCCGCCGGTGCACACGATGACAGCGCTGGCGAGAATGGTTTCGACGCGTCCGGTGGCCAGTTCGATGGCTACGATGCCGCCCACCTTGCCGTCGTCGATGAGCAATGTGGTGGCGAACCATTCGTCGTATCTGACGATGTCTCGATACGACAGTGCGGTCTGGAACAGGGTGTGCAACAAGTGGAAACCGGTCTTATCGGCTGCGAACCAGGTGCGGTTGTTCGTCATGCCGCCGAACGCCCGTACCGCGATGTGCCCGTCCGATCGACGGCTCCATGGACAGCCCCAATGCTCCAGCTGCAGCAGCTCCCGCGGTGCTTCCTCGACGAAGGCCTCGACAGCGTCCTGGTCACAGAGCCAATCGCTGCCGGAGACCGTGTCGTATGCGTGTTCTTCCAAGCTGTCGCCGGGACCGGCGACTGCGGCGGCGCCACCCTCGGCAGAGACGGTGTGGCTGCGCATCGGATAGACCTTGGAAACGATCGCGATACTCAACCGCGGATTGTGTTCGGCGATGGCGATGGCCGCACGCAGGCCCGCGCCGCCCCCGCCGACGATCACGACATCGTGAGAAGCGGTCATCGTGCACCACCATCGTGGGTCAGGCCTCGAAGTCGGCGCTGCGCTCGTCCATCAGGACCTTGCCGTCATGGCGGACCGTTTCGATCCGAACGCAGCCGTCGTGGTATTCGTGCCGAATCTTGCGGCAGCCACAGTCGTAATGCAGATCGTCGATAACCAGGCCCGCTTCGTCGTCTTCACGGTGGCGAGCCCCGCCCCTCAGTTTCCCGCATGGGGCGCGTTCGGTGCTGAACTGCTCGGTGATGCTAAGCATCTCCACCTCCCGGCGAACCGGTGGCACACCTTACTGACCGGTATAGATACATAAGCGTACGCGCATTGCACCGAGGCCGCAGGCGGCGTTCCGGCTCTGGCGGACCTGGCCCCACCTGCATCGACGCGTTGTAGACGAACCGGTCCGGTGTCGGCCCGGACGGGCTCCGCAATTCAAGTAGTCACGTACTCGATACGCGGGTGGCAACACTGGAAGTTACCCAGCGGCCGGACAGTCGGCCGGTTGCCGGACCGGGCAGGGTCATCGTCGGCGTGGAAGATGACGGCGGCGGGGTGATCGTGATCGGCGGAAAGGTCGTGAAGATCCACCCCGATCGCCGGTGTACGCAGTCGTCGAAGAGCTGGCTCAGCTGCAGCAGGCTGGCTCGCTCGCCGATGCAGCGGCGCGTGATGTCGTGCATCGCAACTCGATTCGTGCCGTCGCGTCGCTGATGAACGACGAACTGTCGAGGATGGAATCGCCGTGTGTTCCGTTCAGCACGCGAGAGGTGCTGACCGAAGCGCAGATCTCAGCATCCTTGGCCCGCTCAGCGGAGTCGGTGGACAGCTGATCACAACGAGGGCTATTTCGTTTCCGGCAAACGCTTTTCGACGGTTTCGAGGGCAGCTGATAAGCGTTCGCGCGCCTCTCGGGCGACCGCGTGTAGTTCGGGCTGGTCGGTGTGGTGCAGCAGCTCGCCGCACAGCAGCAATACCGGGTCGGCCGCCTCGACGAGTGTGGTGTCGTCGTCTGTGCGCACGACGACATTGCAGGGCAACAACAGACCGACTCGGGGATCGGCGGCCAGCGCCCGTTGCGCGAGGACCGGGTTACAGGCGCCGAGAATCAGATACTCGTCCATCCAGATGTCGAGCTTCGCCCGCAGCGTGGCGCGCATGTCTATCTCGGTCATGATGCCGAAGCCCTGCTCGGCCAATGCCTTTCGAAGCTCCGAGACGGTAGCGGCGAACAGTGCGGGCACCCGGATGGCGAGGGCGGCAGCGACCGGCCTGCGGATCTCGGTCACGAGATCACCGGGTCGTACCGCCGCCTCCGGTGCGATCAGATACACCTCGGTCGGCGGTCCGACCGGCTGATAGTTCGAGGCGCGGATCCATTCGTCGAGCGCACGGTAGGCGTCGCCGATGCGTTGATAGTCGCCGCGGTGTCTGGTGCTGGCGAACAATCTGGGCTCGAGACGGCGCAGGCTGACTTGTTCAGCAATGTCATCGAGTGCGCCGTCGGCCACCGGGAGGCCGAAGTCCACATCCGTGGTCATACCTGGTCCGAGCATGCCCAGATACGTCGTCGAGGGGGCTCCGGCCGGGGCCAGGCCGGTGCGCTCGGCCAACTCATAGAGGGCCCGCATGCCCGCGCGGACATCGTCGCCAGCATGGTCGGCGCGCACGGTCCGGCGCAGTTCGAGCATGGCAGTGGTATTCGATTCGACGACCGTGACCCGGTACGACATTGTGCCTCCGCCGGTCTCAGGACCGGTGCGCGCTGCGGTCGAGTTCAGTGTGGGCCAAGCGATCGGCCCATGCCCGCGCGCGTTCCAACTCGCCGGCGGTGAGCGGGCCGAGGGTACCGTCGACGAAGAAGTCCTGTGGTACGTCGGCCAACTCATATCCCAAGCGCCGCAACCGTTTTCCGGCACCTCGCGCGGCCGATCCCGGCAGCCAGGACGGTTTCGCCGCCTTGGTTCCGAAGGCCGCGGCCCGCGAGCCCGGTGGCACCGGCAGCGCCGCGTCCAGCCATTCCCGCATACCGATGTCGACTGCGACCGGCGCCTCGGTCCGTGTCGCCGCGTCACGCCGGGTTCGGGCCCGGCTCATCCCGAAGGCATGTGTGGGAGCGCCGACCACCAGCAGATCCACCATCGGCTCGGGGCGCTGGGCGGCGGCCACCACATCCAGCACCTCGACCTCACCGTATTCGCTCACTCCCGCTGCGATCGCCTTGGCAATGGCTGCGGTGTTGCCGAACATCGATTCGTAGACGACCCGGGCCCGCATTTCGCTCTCCTCTGCCTTCTACCTGCGGAAATTCCTTCGTCCCTGACGCTACGTCCGTGCAGGGCACGCGCATAGTGCCCAACTGACGCACGCCGAGGGACTTTCGGCCATCCCGCACGGACCGCGCCATGCTGGCGCGTGTTCGCCGGCTAGGCTGCGGGCGGGCCGACCGCAAACCCGGCGTCCGGCAGTTGATTCCGACCTCCGCGCATTCCTCGTGGCGACGAGCCGGATGAGAATTGGCGCTCAGACCGCACGGATCTCCAGTACCTCGTCGAGTGGGCGCCGTGGCGTCGGAGTGGGGTCGGTGTCTTCTGGTGCGGTGCCGATACGGACCACGACCTGCGGTAGATCCGGCTGGGGGATCAGATCGGTGATCACTGATCGGCTGGTGGCGAGTTCGGTGATGTGGGTCAGTGCACAGGTCGCCAGGCCGCGTGCGGTGCATTCGAGGAGCAACTCCGACAGCGCCTCGCCGGTATGCAGCCACTGCGCGGGTGTCTCACCGAGGGTGCTCAGTACCAGCAGCCGGGCCTTGTCCTCGAGATCGCTGCGGCGGACCGAATACGGCGCGGATGGGAAGGGGCGCCCGACATCGACCCTAACCGCCTCGGCATCCGATACGAGCGCAGCCACCGGGACACCTTCCCGAGTGTCCGAATGCCCTGTCCACCAATGTAATTCGGTTTGATACGGCATATCGTAGCGGCGCAGCGCGGTGGCGTGCTCGGTGGCCGCGGCCAGCCGCGGCCGGTTGCTCTCGGCGATCTCGTCGACCGACACATGGTGTGGCCGTGCCAGTTCGCGCACCGTGGCGAGCACATCGAGCCAGCCGGGCGGCGCCAGCATCGGCAACCGGTCGGTGCGGCGTCGGCGGATGGCGCGGATCCTGGCGGCAGTCGTATTCAGCGCGCCGGGCCACGGCCGGAACTCGAGGGTGGCCAAGTGCCCGGGCACATTCGGATCCGGGAATCGGGTGACCTCGGCGAACCAGCCCATCGACATGAAGGCCAGGCGCGCGTGGTCGAGCACGGCACCGCAGCTGATCACCAGTTGTCTGCCGAGCGGGTCGGCCGAGCGCAACAGCCTGTCGGTATCGCTGTGCAACTGCAGTCGCGCACCGTCGAACACCCAGCGCCACGGCTGAGTGTTGTGCACCGATGGGGCCCGGCAGGCGAGCATCAGCGCCATTCGCACGTCCCCCAGATCGGGTGTGCTCGCACGGTCGCTTGCGTTCATGCTTCGAGTGTCGACGCCGACAACAGCGACCGCGACAGGCATTGCGCACAGGATCCAGGGTCCATGGTCACAATCGGCGCGAGTCGGCTCGCGCCGCGGCGTCGAATGTGATTCTCGCGGCTCCGAAGTTGAGGCATTCGGTCCTGGGTTGCCGGGGACCTTCGCCCCTGGGCGGCATCGGGCCGCGGTGGTGGCATGGGGAGCCGACGTCGGCGGACTCATCGAGAAGGAAAGGTAGGCAACACCAATTGACGCGTGAGCTGACCCAACGCGAGATACTGGCCGAACTGGAGCCGATGGCCGAGGAGTGCGTGCACCGGCACCTGTCGATGTCCAAGGATTGGCATCCGCACGACTACGTGCCATGGGATGAAGGCCGGAACTTCGCCGCCCTCGGCGGAATCGATTGGGAGGCCGATCAATCCTCGCTCAGCGAGGTCGCCAAGGCCGCGATGATCACGAATCTGCTCACCGAGGACAATCTGCCCTCCTATCACCGCGAAATATCCGAGAACTTCTCCCGCGACGGTGCGTGGGGCACCTGGGTCGGCCGGTGGACCGCCGAAGAAATGCGCCACAGCACCGTGATTCGCGACTATCTGGTGGTGACCCGAGGCGTCGATCCGGTCGCGCTGGAAGAAGCCAGAATGGTGCACATGACCAACGGCTTCTCGTCCGGGGTCGGCCCGGCCGAAGTCGACAGCGGTGCCGGATTCTTGCATTCGGTTGCCTACGTGAGCTTTCAGGAGTTGGCCACCCGGGTCACCCACCGCAATACCGCCCGAGTCTGTGCGGACGCGGTCGCCGACAAGATGTTGCAGCGCATCGCCGCCGACGAGAACCTGCACATGATCTTCTATCGCACCATGTGCGGCGCGGCACTGGATCTGGTGCCGGATCAGGCGATCGAGGCCATCGCCAATATCGTGCAGAACTTCCGGATGCCCGGCGCCGGAATGCCGAACTTCCGCCGCAACGGCGTACTCATGGCCAAGCACGGTGTCTACGACCTGCGCCAGCACCTCGAAGAGGTACTGCAGCCGGTGCTACGGCAGTGGAATCTGTTCGGCCGCACCGATTTCAGCGCGCGCGGCGAACAGGTCCGGGAACGGCTCGCCACGTTTCTCGAAGACCTGGCACAGGTGCAGATCCCGCGTTTCGAGGAACAGCGCGACCGCGCTCTGGCCCGCGAACGTGCCCGTGTCTGATCGACCTGCCCGCACCTCATCACCCGGCGCGGACTTGTCGGGCACCTCGGTGGTCGTCGTCCCGGACCGTCGATGCTGGTCCCACCGCACTGTCGCCTCGAATCGTCCGGTGGCCGCCGCGTATGCGCCGACGGTCACGACTCTTTCCGGAGACATCGCGATCGTCGCGGGCACAGCGACTTTTGTCGCGTTCTCGGCCCGGATCCGGCTTGCCGCGGCGGTGTAGCTCGCGGTGCCCGCCGCACCCGCGGCGGGCACCGCGATGAGCATGACAATGATCGCGAACAGCCATACCCCGCCTCGATCCGATCCGACCTACGCATCAGCGCAGTGCAGCGCCACAGTCATCCCCGCCACGAACGGATCGGCAATGATGGGTATTCCGACATATTGATACGTCGGCCGTGGTACCCACATCGCCCCGGTTGAGTACTTTCGGCTGTCGCGTCGGGTTCCGCGACGCACAATGCTGGAAGGGTGCTGGCACGTTTCCTTCCGGGGCTGCGGCAATTCGATGGCTACCAGCGGGCGTGGCTCCGGTCCGACGTGGTCGCCGGTATCACCGTGGCCGCATATCTCGTGCCACAGGTGATGGCTTATGCGACGGTGGCGGGTCTGCCGCCGGTGGTCGGGCTGTGGGCGGCGATCGGGCCACTGGCGGTCTACATCCTGTTCGCTACCTCGCGGCAGCTATCGGTGGGGCCCGAGTCGACAACCGCTTTGCTCACCGCGGTCGCACTGGCCCCGCTCGCGCTCGGTGATCCGGGCCGCTATGCGTCCCTCGCGGCGGTGCTCGCCCTGCTGGTCGGCGGGCTGTGCCTGATCGGTGCGGTGGCCCGGCTCGGCGTGCTGGCCGACCTGCTGTCCAAACCGGTTCTGGTGGGATATCTGGCCGGTACCGCGGGGATGATGATCGTCGGCCAGCTCGGGCGGGTGACCGGTGTGCCGGTCGAGGGGGAGTCGTTTCTCACCCAATTGCGTTCGTTCGCGGCACAGCTGGATAACTGGCATTGGCAGACCAGTGTGCTCGCCGCGGCAGTGCTCGTTGGACTGCTATTGCTGTCCTGGCGGGCGCCGCGAGTGCCAGGACCGCTGTTGGCGGTGCTACTGGCCGCCGCGGTGGTGGCGATGTTCTCGTTACAGCGGTACGGCATCGAGGTCATCGGGTCCATCCCAGCCGGGATTCCGGTGCCCGGTCTGTCCGATGTGGCGGCCGGAGATATTGCGCAACTGATTCTGCCCGCGGTCGGCATCGCCGTGGTCGGCTTCTCCGACAATGCGCTCACCGCGCGTGCGTTCGCGGCCCGGCACGGCGATCATGTCGAGGCGAATACCGAACTCGCCGCGCTGGGGGCAACCAATGTGGCGGCCGGGCTACTGCACGGTTTCCCGGTGAGTTGCAGCAGCAGCCGGACCACGATCGCGGATGCCATGGGCGCCCGCACGCAGCTGTATTCCATTGTGGCACTGGGAGGTTTGTTCGCCGTGCTGCTCGGCGCGCGGGGTATCCTGGCTTCCTTTCCCAAGGCGGCGCTCGGTGCGCTCGTCATCTACGCGGCATTGCGCTTGATCGATCTGGTCGAGTTCCGGCGGATCGCCCGGTTCCGACGCAGTGAGCTGGTGCTGGCGCTCGGCACGGTCGTCGCGGTGCTGGCGCTCGGCGTTCTCTACGGCGTGCTGGTGGCGATCGCGTTGTCGATCTTCGATCTGCTGCGTCGGATCGCGCGGGCCCACGACGCCATTCTCGGGTTTGTTCCCGGGCTTGCCGGCATGCACGACGTGGATGACTATCCGGAGGCAGAACTGGTTCCCGGAGTCGTGATCTACCGCTACGACGCACCCCTGTGCTTCGCCAATGCCGAAGACTTCCGGCGGCGCGCTCTCGCGGCGGTCGACTCATGCGTCGAGCACGGCGGGCGGCCGGCGCGCTGGTTCGTGCTCAATGCCGAGGCCAATGTGGAAGTGGACCTCACCGCGCTCGACGCGGTCGAACAGCTTCGGTCGGAGCTGGCGGCGCGCGGCATCGTCTTCGCCATGGCGCGGGTCAAAAAGGACCTGCGCGACGACCTCGATGCCGCAGGATTAACCGCCAAAATCGGCGACCAGCACCTCTATCCCACCCTGCCGACAGCGATCGAAGCGTTCCGGGCCGACCGTGATGCGGGGTCCGAGGACCCTAATGGTCTATGACTTTCGTCTCTGCCCACCGATCCGACCGAGCGGGATGCTCGAAGTTGTGTTAACGCCGTCGATAGAGGTGCCACAGATGTCTGCTGCCATCCCGCTCCACGACTCGTGGACCCGCCTCGTCCGGCTGTGGTTGCTGCTGCTACGGAGCCCGCGCAGGCCGATGCGCCTATTGGGTCGATACGAAACCCTGCTGCGGATCGTCGTATCGCTCGCTGTGGTCCTCGCCGTGCCGATGGCGGCGGCGATCGGCACCGCCACCTACACCTCCCAGGCCGCCCGTATTCAGACCGAACAGGCGACGAAATTCGTGGTCGATGCGACGGTCACGACCCCGCCGGTATGGACTCCGGCACGTCGTTTCGAGGCGACGGTGCAATGGAACGACAACGGCCGAGAAGGTATCGGGATCGTGCCGGTGCCCCGCAGTGCGGCCCTCGGCAAGGATGTGCCGGTGTGGGTCGGACCCGACGGCGCTCCGACGTCCGCCCCACCGCGCCTGGCCGCGGCAGCATTGGCCGGTCTCGGCGCGAGCTTGGTGGTACTGGCCGGTGTCTGGTTGAGCGCATGGTTGTTGCTGCGCGGCGGGGGCTGGCTGCTGTCTCGGCAGCGGAGCACCGGATGGGCCCAGCAGTGGCGCAATCTCGGTCGCCCGGTCGCCGAGGAATGCCCGTGACAGGCGAGCCTGTTTCGCATACCACAGCACTGGATAAGCCGATCCTCGCGGCAGTCGACGGGTCGGCGAACTCATATCAGGCCGCGGCCTGGGCAGCCGTCGAAGCCGCGCTGCACCACAGGCGCCTACATATCCTCACCTCGGTAGCGATTCCCACCGGCTTCGGGCCGGGTGCGCTGCTCACCGACGACGATACGGAGTGGCTGCGTCGCGACGGCGAGCGCATCGTCACCGAGGCCACTCGTGTGGCGCGAACCGCCGCGCCGGGGGAAGACCTCGCGATCACCACCGAGGTGACGTTCGAGCTGGTCCCGATGACGCTGATCGAGCGCTCCACCCATGCCGGAATGTTGGTGGTCGGCAGCCGGGGCCTCGGTGCCTTCCAGCGTGGGCTGCTCGGCTCGGTCAGTACCGCCGTCACCCATCACGCGCACTGCCCGGTCGCGGTGATCCACGGAATATCGGCGATCGACGCGGTGTCGGCGACCCAGCCGGTGCTGGTCGGCGTCGACGGCAGCGCCAACAGTGTGCCAGCGGTCGAAATCGCCTTCGAGGAGGCCTCCCGCCGCAAGGTTGACCTCATCGCCCTGCACGCCTGGAGCGACACCAGCGGATCGGACCTGCCCGTCGCTGGGTGGGATGCCGCCCACGATGTCGCCGAGGCACTGCTCTCGGAGAGCCTCGCAGGCTTCGGCGAACGCTATCCGGATGTAACGGTGCACCGGATCACCGTGGCCGACAGGCCCGCCCGCGCACTGCTCGACCGATCGGGAAACGCCCAACTGGTTGTCGTCGGTAGTCACGGCCGCGGCGGCTTCTCGAGCATGCTGCTCGGCTCGACCAGCAATGCCCTTC
This sequence comes from Nocardia sp. NPDC005998, assembly GCF_040614395.1. Classification (NCBI taxonomy): domain Bacteria; kingdom Bacillati; phylum Actinomycetota; class Actinomycetes; order Mycobacteriales; family Nocardiaceae; genus Nocardia; species Nocardia sp. NPDC005998. Next base: position 75,118 of record NZ_JBEXUI010000020.1, read on the forward strand.
TGCATGCGGTCGAGGTCCCGGTGATCGTCATTCGCTCACGCTGATCGGGCCCAGTAGTAGGTCCCGCGCAGGATCGTTGTGTGGCATCGCTGGCCCTCCCAGGCACTCCGAATTTCGTAGCACCCAGCCTGCGATTCTGCGATCCGGGCGGATCAAGCGTCGGCGACACTCGGGAGGTTCGGGGCGCAAACCGCCTCGACGAACTCGCCGACTGTCGCCTCGGACAGGTGTCGTGCCAGGTCGGCCTCGGTGATGATGCCGGCAAGCAGGCCGTGTTCGGTCACCGGGAGCCGTCGGATCCGAAATCGTTCCATGAGTGCCACCACATCGTCGATATCGGTATCGATTTCGACCGTGTGCAACTCGTCGGCACCCTGTGCCATTTCACCTGCGGTGGTCGTCTTCGGATTCGCGCCGACCCCGACAACCTTGACGATGATGTCGCGGTCGGTCACGATGCCGACGGGACACCCCTCACCGTCGCAGATCGGCAGCGCTCCGACGTCGTACCGGAGCATGCGCTGCGCGGCGGTGTCCATGGTGTCGCGCACGCCGATGCGTTCCACGTCGGACCGCATGATGTCTTGGGCTGTAGTCACGATGGGCCTCCTTGTGGCTGGTTTCGGCATCTCCGCTCATCGTTCGATGGTGGCGTTGCGGGCGAGCAGGGCCGAAGATCTTGGCCAGGCTTCAGCGGCTCGGCGATGACGTACGGGCCAGGCCCGCCGCATCCTGTACCGGATCTCCGGTCCTCATAGAATTGTCGCCGAAAAGGCAGGTCGCATGTTCGATAACGGCAACTGGCTCGCCCGAATCACCACCACCACGGCGCCGTCTCGGTGGTGCTGATCCTGTATGTCGGCGCGGTCTCTCTCTTCGAGGGCATTCTGAAGTTTCTGCGGCCGGATGCGCTCGGCACCGGCCGGTTCGACAAGATCGATATCCCGGCGACGAGATTCATTGCCTCACTCGACGGGTATTCGAAATCGCCGGGGCCATTGGTCACCCGCTGGACGGGCGATCGGCCCTGCCGACGCCGCACGTGGGGGCGCACAGTGGTGCTACCTACCGGACCGGTCCGCAGTATGCGCCGGTTCGTGATGTCGAGGAGATGCCCGAGATGATGTATCGGTACGACCACGATCTCGATGGGTGGAGCTACGCCTGGACCCAGGCTTGAGCCGTGGACGCAGGCGAGCAGACCGCGCAATTGATCGACGCGCGCCGATATGACGCGGTGATCTTCGATATGGACGGTGTGGTCACCGACAGTGCCTCGATGCACGCCGCGGCGTGGACCGAACTGTTCGATGACTTCCTGGCCGCTCGCCCCGCCGGGCCCGGGCAGGATCACTCTCCGTTCACCGCGGCGGACTACCAGCGCTTCGTCGACGGCAAGCCGAGATACAGCGGTGTCGCGGATTTCCTCGCCGCACGCGGTATTTCGCTGCCCTGGGGCGATCCGTCCGATCCGGAGAATGCCGACACCGTCTGCGGCCTCGGCAACCGGAAGGATCATCTGTTTCGGGATCGGTTGGCCCACAGCGGCGTTCCGGTCTTCAAGTCCACCGTCACATTGGTGCGTGAACTGCACGACGCGGGGATCGGTACCGCGGTCTTCTCGGCCAGCCGCAACTGTGCCCAGGTGCTCACGGCGGCCGGGATCGGGGACCTGTTCGCGGTGCGTGTCGACGGCATAGTCGCCGAAAGCCTGGGGCTGCCGGGAAAACCCGATCCGGCCATGTTGGTCGAGGCGGCTCGGCGGCTCGGCGCAGAGCCGGGCCGGACGGTCGTCGTCGAAGACGCCGAAGCGGGGGTCACGGCCGGTCGGCGGGGCGGTTTCGCTCTGGTGATCGGCATCGACCGAACCGGGCACGCCGATCAACTGCGTTCGCACGGCGCCGATGTCGTGGTTGCCGATCTGGCCGAGGTACGGGTGCGCGCCGGGTTCCGGCGCATGTCGGAGATTCCCGATGCGCTGGAATCCTGGCCCCGGATATCAGCCCTGCTCGATACCGCGAATGTGGCCGTGCTGATGGACTTCGACGGAACGCTCGCCGATATCGTGCCCGATCCGGACACCGCCGCCCTCGTCGAAGGCGCGGCGGCCGCGATCACCGAACTCGCCGGTGTCTGCCCAATTGCGATCATCAGCGGTCGCGATCTCACGGATCTGCGGAAACGGGTAGGGCTGGACGGGATCTGGTACGCGGGCAGCCACGGCTTCGAATTGCTCGATCCCGACGGCGGCCACCATGTACACGACGCGGCACCGGCCACCGAGCACGCCATCGCCGCTGCCGCAGACGAGCTCACCCGTCGAATGGCCGATACTCCCGGAATTCTGGTGGAGCACAAGCGATTCGCCGTCGCCGTGCACTATCGCAATGCCGCGCAGGAGGTTGCGGCCCGCGTGATCGGAGCCGTCCACGCGGTCGCGCAACAGTCCGGACTTCGCATCGCCAACGGTCGCAAGGTGACCGAACTGCGCCCCGATACCGACTGGGACAAGGGTCGGGCGCTGGATTGGATCCTGGATCAGCTGCCCCACCCGGAGCTGCCGATCTACCTCGGCGACGATCTTACCGATGAGGACGCCTTCGACGCCGTTACGGCACACGGCATCGGAATCGTGGTGCGCCACAGCGAGGATGGCGATCGGCGCACAGCAGCACGGTTCGCAGTGGACGGTCCGGGCCGAGTCAGGAAACTCCTCGACCGGCTGGCCGGGACCATGCACCGCGAATCCGATGCGGATGCGGTCGATGCCTGGACACTGGCCTTCGACGGCTATGACCCCCACACGGAGAAACTCCGCGAAGCACTCTGCACGGTCGGTAACGGCTACTTCGCCACGCGAGGTGCCGCACCGGAAGCACGGGCCGGGGAGCACCACTATCCCGGGACTTACGCCGCCGGTATCTACAACCGGCTCACCGACGAGATCTCCGGGCGCACAGTCGCCAACGAGAGTCTGGTCAACCTGCCGAACTGGCTGCCGGTGTCGTTCCGGATCGAGGACGGCGACTGGTTCGATGTCGACACCGCCGAATTGCTGTCCTATCGACAGGAACTGGACCTGCGTCGGGCAGTGCTCACCCGCCGCTTTCGGTTCCGCGATGCCACGGGCCGGATCACTGCGGTCGAGCAGCGACGGCTGGTCGCCATGCACCGGCCGCATGTCTGTGCGCTGCAGTCGACGGTCGTCGCCGAAAATTGGTCGGGACGCCTGGTGATCCGCTCGGCGCTCGACGGGGCCGTGCGCAATTCGTTGGTGGAGCGTTATCGGGGGCTGTCCGGCGATCATCTCACCGTGGTCCGGGCGAGGAAACTGTCCACGGATTCGGTATTGCTGGCGGTGCAGACCAGCAAATCCGGAATTCCGGTGGCGCTCGCTGGGCGCAGCAGGATCCTGCGGAACGGGGAAATTATCGACCGGGCGGGGGAATTCGTCGAACAAGATGGAGCGATCGGACATGATTTCACCATCGAAGTGACCGCCGGGGCGGGCGTCACCCTGGAGAAGATGGTCACCATCTGCACCGGACATGATCACGCGGCTTCGACGCCGGAGGAGGAGGTCGTGCGCTGGCTGAGTGTCGAGGGCGGGTTCGAGCAACTGCTCAGCGGCCATATCGCGGCCTGGGAACGCCTGTGGGACCGGCTGTCCATCGAACTCGAAGACCGCAAGAACGCGGTACGTGTCCTGCGTCTGCACCTGCTGCACCTGCTGCAGACGCTCTCGCCCAATACCGCCGACCTCGACGTCGGTGTCCCGGCGCGCGGATTGCACGGTGAGGCGTATCGCGGACACGTGTTCTGGGATGAACTGTTCGTCTTCCCGGTGCTGAACCTGCGGTTTCCTGCCCTGACCCGCGCATTGCTCCGGTATCGCCACCGGCGGCTGCCCGAGGCTCGACGCGCGGCACACGAGAACGGTTACGTCGGAGCGATGTTCCCATGGCAGTCCGGCAGCGACGGGCGCGAGGAAAGCCAGCAGTTGCATCTGAATCCACGATCCGGGCGGTGGAATCCCGACCCGAGCCAGCGGGCGAATCACATCGGTATCGCGGTTGCCTACAACGTGTGGCAGTACTACCAAGTCACCGGCGACCGCGAGTTCCTACGCGAATGCGGTACCGAGATGTTGGTGGAGATCGCCCGGTTCTGGGCCAGCATCGCCACCTATGACACCACCCGGGACCGCTACCGAATCCGGGGGGTGATCGGTCCGGACGAGTTCCATTCCGGCTATCCGGCAAGGCCTTTCGACGGCATAGACGACAATGCCTACACCAACATCATGGCGGTCTGGGCGATCCGGCGCGCGCTCGACGCCCTGGACCTGCTCGCGCCCCGGGAACGCGCCGAACTGCTGGAAACCCTCGGTGTGGCGCCATCGGAGCCGCAGCACTGGGCAGACGTCGGCCGCCGCATGTACGTGCCGTTCCACGACGGCATCATCAGCCAGTTCGAGGGCTACGACCAACTGGCCGAACTCGATTGGGCGCACTACCGGCAACGGTACGGCGACATACAGCGACTGGACCGAATACTGGAGGCGGAGGGCGATGACATCAATCGCTACCGGGCCGCTAAACAGGCCGACGTGCTGATGCTGTTCTACCTGCTGTCCTCCGACGAATTACGGGAACTCCTTGCAGAACTCGGCTACGACCTGCCCGCTCCGATGATCCCGCGCACCATCGACTACTACCTCGCCCGTACCTCACACGGTTCGACCCTGAGCAGCGTCGTACATTCTTGGGTGCTGGCCCGCGCCAACCGGGACCGCGCCATGGAGTTCTTCGACAGCGTCCTCGAATCCGATATCGGTGATATCCAGGGCGGCACCACCGCCGAGGGCATCCACCTCGCTGCAATGGCCGGCAGCATCGACCTATTGCAACGCTGCTTCACCGGACTCGAAACCCGTAGCGACCGTTTGATATTCGCGCCACACTGGCCGCCCTCCCTCGGCGCGCTGACATTCCCGATCACCTACCGCGGCCACCGACTCGGAATCCGGATCAGCGGTGCAGGCATAGAGGTCCGATCGCAACCGGGAGATCTGCCCCCCATCCAGATCGAATGCCGAGGCCAGCTCGAACACCTACCCCCCGGCTGGACCTTCCGAGTCCGCCCCTAGCCCCAGCAGCCCCCTGCGTCACCAGACCCCTGGACAAGCGATCACCATGCGTTCATGCAGGTAAACGTCGAGAGCGCACCAACACCAGCGCATTCTCGACTGATGGGTCGTGGTGGTTGGTGGGCGGGTGGGAAGAGAATGGGGGTGGCATCCGGGGGTGGAGGGAGGTGCGTTGTGGGTGTTATCGAGGCGACGGGGTTGACGAAGCGATACGGTCGGACGTTGGCGCTGGATCGGCTTGATGTGGATATTGCTGGGGGTGAGATCTATGGGTTTCTGGGGCCGAATGGGGCCGGGAAGACGACGACGATCCGGGTGCTGCTCGGGCTGCATCGGCCGACTGCGGGCACGGCGCGGATTGCGGGGTGCGATGCCTGGGCGGATCCGGTCGCGGCGCATCGGCATTGTGCTTATGTGGCCTCCGAGCCCACCTTGTGGCCCGCGCTGACCGGCGCCGAAACGCTGGACTATCTGGCGAATCTGCGGGGTGGATGCGATCGCGCCTACCGCGACGTGCTGATGAAGCGGTTCGATTTCGACGCGGACAAGAAGATCCGCGCCCTGTCCAAGGGCAATCGGCAGAAGGTGCAGCTGGTGGCGGCCTTCGCCACGCGCGCCGAGATCCTGATCCTCGACGAACCGACCTCCGGGCTGGATCCGCTGATGGAGGCGGCGTTCCGGGAGACCGTCGCCCAGGCGAAGGCACGTGGTCAGACGATCTTCCTGTCCTCCCATGTGCTCAGCGAGGTCGAGGCGGTCTGTGATCGGGTCGGCATCCTGCGCGCGGGTCGGCTCATCGATGAGGGGACGATGGCCCAGCTGCGGCATCTGTCGGCCCGCAGCGTCGAGGTGAGTTTCGCCGAGCCCGATGTCGATATCGAACCGCTTCGCCGTCTCGATGGTGTCGAAGTCGCCGACCGCGCCGATCATCAGCTGGCACTGCAGGTGCGCGGTGATATGGGACCGCTGCTCGCCGCACTCGCCGGTATGCCGGTGGTGACCCTCGACAGCCGGGAACCGAGCCTGGAAGAGATCTTCCTCATCCACTATCACCACGAGACCGCCGATCCCGACCCGATCGCATCCGAGGCGGACCGATGAACGCGGCCGTGCGCGGCTGGGCGGTCATGGTCGGCGCCAGGCTGCGCGCCAACCGGATGTCGCTGCTCGTGCTGACGGTGCTGATGGCGGTGCTGTGCACCGCACAGCTACAGGCATTCGTCTCGGTATTCCCGGACAAGGCCACGCGCACAGCGATACTCGGACCGTTCGTCAACAACACCGCACTTCGGGTGCTGTACGGCTACCCCTATGACATCGCAGATCCGGCGGGCTGGGTCGCGTGGCGCAATATGACCTTCGCCGGAATCATCATGGCGATGTGGGCCGCGATCATCACCACCGGGGCGCTGCGCGGCGAAGAGGACGCTGGCCGTGGCGAATTGGTGCTCAGCGGTCTGCAGCCGCGGCGGCGGTGGTTCGCGGCGGTGCTGACCGCCACGGCGCTGCAGGCCGTGGTGATCGGCGCGGTGAGTGTGACCGCCTTGGCGGCCGACGGTGTCGCACAGCATCTGGTCACCTTCGCCAACTGTGTGGAACTCGGCCTCCAGCTGGTACTTCCAGCATTGCTTTTCGCGGCGATCGCGGCGCTGACCAGTCAGCTGGCAGGCACCGTCCGGGCGGCACGACTGCTGGCCGCCGGAATTCTGGTGGCCGCCTTCATCCTGCGCGCACCCGCCGATATCGGCGTCGGAATTCCGTGGCTGCGCTGGGTGACGCCGCTGGGCTGGTTCGAACTGTTGCGTCCACCCGCCACGCCGTCGCCGCTGGTGCTCACCGTGATCGCGGTGGGAATCGTTGTGCCCATAGTGATTTCGCTGCCGCTACTGGCGATGCGGGACATCGGAGCCGGTGTGCTGCCGGTGCGCGACAGCAGACCGGCCCGCCGGGCGCTGTTGGGTGCGTCGTGGCAGGCGGCGCTGCGCGACGAGGCGGCGCATCTGGGTTTCTGGCTGGTCGGTACGGCAACCTACGCATTGCTGATGGGCGCCATGGTGAAGACCGCGCTGGACTTCCTGCGCCGCGCACCGGTGTATGCCCAGTTCTTCGGCGATAAGATCGCCGTCGACGGCTTCATCGCCGCGTTCTATTCCCTTATCCAGCTGATCGCAGCGCTGCTTGCGGTGACATTGCTGGTCGCCGCGCGCGGTGAAGAAGCCTCGGGACGGCTGGAGATCGTGCTGGCGATGCCGCGCTCGCGCATTGGCTGGCTGTGTGGTCGGGCGCTGCTGGCCGTCGGTCTGGCGATGGTGGTGTGCGTGATCGCGGCGGCGGCGATCTGGACGGGTGCGGCGGCGACCGGCGTGCGGGTCGGCATCGGCTCGCTGTTCGCCGCGGCGGCCAACAGCCTGCCACTCATCGTGGTCACCGTCGGCGTCACCGCAGCGGTGCTCGGCGTGGCGCCGCGTGCGGTCGCCTTTGTCTACGCGCTGGTGGCGACCGTCTTCCTGTGGGACGCACTGGGCAGCGCGCTGAAGGCGCCGAACTGGTCGCTGCAGCTGAGCCCGTTCCACGCGCTGGCCCGGGTACCGATGCAGCAGTTCGCACTCGCGCCCGCACTCTGGGTCACGGCGATCGGGCTTGGATCCTTCGGTGCCGCGCTGTTCGCGTTCCGTCGCCGCGACCTGGCGATGGGCTGAGCGCACGGCGGTCGTCGTACGGAGGGCCAACGTCACCGTCCCCGGTTACCTTGGCATCTCACCTCGAGGCCGACCCGGATCGGACAATTGCTGTCGTAGGCAGTTTCCCAGCCGACGGCGGGGCCTCGGCGGCTGCCGGGATAGGCATCGGCGATGACCGGATTGGGCCCGCTGGATTCGGGTTTCATGGAATTGGAAGACACCGACCGCCACATCAGCCTCGGAATCGCTGCGGTGGCGATCCTCGCTGGTCCGGTGCCTACGCGCGAGCAGTTCACCGCGGCGATGACCAGCGGCTTGGACCGCAATATCCGGCTCCGCCAGCGAGTGCGCCGGGCCACCTTGGATCTCACCGCGCCGGTATGGGAGGACGATCCGAATTTCGATTTGGCACATCACCTCCGGTGGACGGCCCTACCGACGCCCGGCGATGAGGCGGCGCTGCGCGAACTGATCGCGACCGAAATCGAGGAAAGACTCGACCGCGACCACCCGCTGTGGCAATGCGTCGTCATCGAGCATCTGGCAGACAACCGTTGGGCGCTGATGATCAAGGCCCACCACACGATGGTGGACGGAATCTCCGGAATAGGCCTGTTCAAGAGCTTCTGCGATCCGGAATCCGGCACGAGTGCACCGCGCGCGACCACCGGGCCGCCCCGGCGAATCGGTGTGTTCGGACTGGCGGCCCATGGCATTCGCTTGTCGATTGCGGCACCGCGACTGGCCGTCGACACGGCGCGTGCCCTGATTCCGGTCGTGTACGCGGCCGTCACGCCGACCGCTGAAACCTCCTTCAACGGTCCGATCGGCCGACAGCGGCGCTACGCCGTCGCCCGGACATCGCTGGCGGACATCGGGGAGATCCGTGCCGCGTTCGCCGTGACCGTCAACGATGTCGCCCTCGCCGCGATCGCATCGGCCTACCGAACCGTGCTGCACAAACGCGGCGAGGAACCGACCGCCGACAAGATCCGCATTCTGATCCCGGTGTCGATGCGCCATGAGGACGCGAAATATGTTCTCGACAATCGGGTTTCGGCCATGCTGCCGTATCTGCCGATCGAGGTCTCCGATCCGGTCGAGCGGCTCGACGCCGTCCACGAGCGCATGTCACGGCACCGGTCGAGCGGTGCGGCGGAGGCCGAGAAGTCCCTGCTCTCGATGGCGGGGTGGGTCCCGTTCGCGCTCATCGCGTGGACCCTGCGGCTGGCGATGCACTACCCCCAGCACGGAGTCAGCGCCCTGGCCACAAATGTGCCCGGTCCGCGGCGGCGGTTATCGCTACAGGGCCACGAGGTCCTGGAAATCCTCCCGTGCATCCCGATCGCCATGCGACTACGCACCACCATCGCGATCCTCAGCTACACCGACCAACTGACCTTCGGCATCACCGGCGACTACGACACCACCCCCGATATCGATCTGATCGCCGAGGGCATCGAGCACGGGATCGCGGAACTGCTGGAGCGAGCCCGCATGCCACGGGGGTGATGCACCATCTATCCCGGCCCGGCACAGGGGAAGAGCTCGGCGCAGCGCGGATCACGTCCGTGCTGGGTCGCTTCGTTCATCCGCCACGAGGCCCTCGAACTCTCGGAGTCCGATCGGGTCGGTGCGATGGTGGTGGTGCCGACGGAACGACAGTGGGTGGTTCGGTGTGGTCGATGATCCGGTGACCGTATTGCTGGGCGGTGACGTCATGCTGGGTCGTGGCGTCGATCAGATCCTGCCGCATCCCGGAGACGCGACATTGCGCGAACCTCACGTCGATGACGCCCGTATCTACGTCGAGCTGGCCGAGCGGGCGAACGGGCCGATCCCGCACCCCGTGGACTTCGGCTGGCCGTGGGGTGACGCGTTGCCCATGCTGGAGACTCTCGCACCCGATATCCGGTTGCTCAATCTGGAAACCACGATCACCGCGGACGGTGACTTCGCCGACTACAAGGGTGTTCACTATCGGATGCATCCACACAACCTTCCGGCGCTCACCGTGATTCGGCCCGACGTGTGCGCGCTGGCCAACAATCACATCCTCGATTTCGGTTGCCGCGGAATGAAAGACACCCTCGACGCACTGGCGACCGCGGGAATCCACGGCGTCGGGGCCGGAGCCGACGCCGAAACCGCGCTGCGACCGACGGTGTTGCCCCTCCGCAACGAACATCGGGCCGTAATCGCGGCCATCGCGGCGCGGTCGAGCGGTGTTCCCGGATCTTGGGCGGCCCATGACGACCGTCCGGGTGTGTGGTTGATCGACGACTCATCGGCCGACGACGTCGCGGCAAAGGTGTTGGCGCACAAGCACACCGGAGATATCACGGTCGTGTCCGTGCACTGGGGGCCGAATTGGGGCTACGGGGTGGGGCCGAGTGAAATACAGTTCGCGCATCGGTTGATCGATGCCGGTATCGATGTCGTACACGGGCATTCCTCGCATCATCCCCGCCCGATCGAGATCTATCGTGACCGGCTGATCCTGTACGGCTGCGGTGACATCATCAATGACTATGAAGGCATCGGGGGCTATAAGTCCTACCGAACCGACCTGAGGCTGTTGTATCTCGCGTCAATTCATCCCGGTGATGGACCGGCGGCATTGCGACTGCTGCCGTTTCGGGTGCGGCGCATGCGTCTCGAGCGGGCCGCCCGGGTCGACGCGCAATGGTTGTGCACCACGATCGAGCACATCAGTCGCCGGTTCCGGACTCGTGTGCTGCGAGAAGGCGAGGATCTGCCGATCGTCGAGCCGAAACCCCTCGGGTGACCTGCAGCGTTGGGGTAGGCGGTGTTCGGCCGATGGTCCGTGGCCGAAGAGTGAGGTGGAGGCAATGCCCACCCATGGGTTGCTATCGCCGACTGCGCACGTGACGGAATCTATTCGTGCTGGCCGACGAAGTCTCACCTGAGGAAAGACAGGTATCTTTTGCATCTCATCGCTGTCATTGCGCTGACCACAGTCATCGCCGGGCTCCTGGTGCGCCGGTTGGTGATTCCGGAGCGGCGTCGCAGCCAGGCGCCGCTCCCGAACGGGCCGCAGGAGCGGATGACGGATCTCGTTCATGCTCGGGTGCGTCCGGTATGGGTGCGTGGTCTGTTCATCGCACTCACCGCGCTCTGGTCGGCGCTGCTGATCACCGAGATCGCAACGAATCCGCACCCGAGCAATGTGCTGCTCTATGTCTATCTGCTCGCGCTCGCCGCTTCGGCTGTCAACCTCACCACGATCCATCTCCAATGGCGGTTCGCGGACGGAGTCCTCGACGATCTTGCCCACACTGCGGGTAGGTGAATCATGGTCGCGATCATCATCGCGCTCGTACCGGTCGTTGTCGTATCTGTATTCGTGTGGCGATATATGCGTCCTGTCCGAGTGTTCGAATCTGCCGACAGAGGCACAAATCGTGAAATCGGCCGCGCATTGAAAGCTCGCCAGTTACCCCCGGACGCGACCGCCGAATCATGGATCCCGCGCCTGGAACAAGCGCAAAATGCAGCCTCGCGCCAGCGCGTGCTCTATACCGGGCTCGCCGCGGTATTCATGGTGCCGCTCGCCACTGGACTCGGAGGCGGCCTGCATCCGACAGATTGGCGGCTGTACTGGTATGCCGTGTCGATCGTCGGCTGGGCATGGGCCGCATACGTCGCATACCGCAACGCGCGCACCGCCGATCAGCTATTGCGCCAACTCGGTCAGCTCGCCGTCTGACTCGTCATCCCTGCCGGTTTCCGGTGCTGGCGAAGTGCTGTCGTTTTGTCGGGTATGTCGGATGCCTCGCCATCCGAGTGGGAGTTGGACGCGGCCTATCCGGATGTCACCGATGAGTTGCGCATAGCCTTCACGGACCTCGCCGAGATGGACCCACGCCGAGTGCCGAAGCTCCTCACAGTCGGAGTGCAGCACCGTCCACCACGCCTCGGCATAGGTCTTCGCGACATGGCTGATCACCTCACCAAAGGAGTGCGTGTGGCGACGGGCGCACCGGCTATGGCGGACATAGAACACCGCCCAAGAATTGATCTTGTCGATGACCTTCGAAATATCCGCATGCAGGGCTGCCTCGGTGACGTCGGGCGGACGCCGAGGATTCAAAACCGCCGAAATAAGGGCGGCATGTAAATCGCCCAGTTCCCTCGCCCACGCGATCAGCGGAAACGGCTCGGCAAGGCGCCCGGCAATCGCGGCCAACAGTCGATCCGGCGACAGCAGAAATGCTGGATCATTCACCGGATCCTCCCGCGCCTCCGCCATACCCGCGTCCTCGGTCATCACATGTCCTTCATCGCGGGTCGAGGTTTCAGGCGCGCCAGATAGTCCTTTATCAGCAGGCCGTCGTAGTCGCCACCTCGAGCGATGCGCGTCGAGATGATGGCGGCGGCGTCAGAAAGGCCGGTCATGCGAAGCGCAGATCGGATGGTGCCCTCGAGCAAGTGATGATTTCGGTGGGCGGCGCGTACCGCTGGTCGGCGACGCCGACACGCTGGCCGCTACTCGTAGTGAGCAGGTTCGACAGGCCATAGGCGCAAATTCGAATGTGGAGTTCTGATGCTCGTTGTTCGATGACCGCCTCAGCGGGATAGACGTGCTGTTTCATAGTTGATTGCTCGACTGATTCGAGGTTGCTGGTTGACGCAACGAAGTACGCCGCTGTGACTCGGCGCACAATGCTAGTACTGACTGCGCACTCAGTCAACGACCGGGTTGGCCAGTCGGTGGGTGCTAGAGTGTCCGGAAATTTGGACGAGGAGGGGTGGGATCGGGTGAGTAGGCGTGCGGCGGGACCGGGCAAGTCGGACGCGATTCTCGACATTTTCACGCGCCATGTTGCCGAGAAGGGCTACGACGGCACCAGCTTCAGTGGTGTGGCAAGTGAGTTGGGCATCTCCCAGGGCTTGATCGTGCATCATTACGGCACGAAGGCGCGGTTGCTGGACGCTCTGCATCTTGCCTATATGCGGCGTCGCATCGATGAGGCCGAGCGAATTGTTTCGGAGTTTTCTACGCCCACCGAGCAACTGGCCGGGCTGTTGTACGCGGCCATCCTCTATCAGGTGCACGATCGAAATCGGACTGTCGCATTCCAGCGCGAGGTCGCACGGTTCGCGCTGCAGGATGAGAACTCCGAGGGACGCAAGCTGCGAAGGCAATACATCGGAATCCTGCACAGCTTGCTCGAGGCGGGCACTGCGGCGGGTGAGTTCCGGCCCGTCGACACGAGCGTCCGGAGCCTGCTCATCTTCGGTGCCGCGCAATGGGCGTGGACGTGGTTCGAGCCGGAAGGACGCAGATCTGTCGAGCAGGTCGGTGCCGAATTCGTAGACCTCACTCTTGGATCCCTGTTGGTGGATCGCAAATCCTTGCAGCGTCTCAGCGATCCCGACGGCCAACTTGTAGCTGCGATTATCAAGATAATCACCGCGGCATAGGCCCGAGTGAGTGCCTGATCCCGGTCGCATCGTGGGCAGCTATCGGGACCGGTCTACGGCAGTGCGATGTCACTTCCTCGTACGGCGATGCTCGATTCCAGGTCTCGAGATGCTGCGGGTGCCTGCTCATTCCTCCTTGTGTGCCGGGTTGAGCTTCGTGGCCAGCACCGCGGCCTGGGTGCGTCGTTCGACGCCGAGCTTGGTCAACAGCCGGGAGACATAGTTCTTCACGGTCTTCTCGGCCAGGAACATGCGGCTTGCGATCTGCCGGTTCGTCAGCCCCTCACCGAGCAGTTCGAGCAGCGTTCGCTCCTGGTCGGTGAGCGTGGCCAGCGGCCCGGACTTGGACGTGGCTTCCTCGCGCAGTTTCGCCATGAGCGCGGCGGCGGCCCGGTTGTCGAGCAGGGATTTTCCCGCGCCGACTTCGCGGATGGCATCGATCAGTTCGAGGGTGTCGATGTCTTTGACCACGTAGCCGCGGGCCCCCGCCAGAATGGCGTCGAGCATGGCCTGCTCGTCGGTGAACGAGGTGAGGATCAGGCACCGTAGTTCGGGTTGCTGGTTCAGCAGTTCGCGGCATAGTTCGATGCCATTGCCATCGGGCAGGCGCACGTCGAGGACCACGACGTCGGGACGCAGGGCCGGGATGCGCGCCATCGCCTGGGATACGCTGCCCGCCTCACCGATGACTTCGAGGTCGGGCTCGGCGCTGATCAGGTCGGACACTCCACGACGCACAATGTGGTGGTCGTCCACCAGGAACACTCTGGTCATTCTGCTGTGTCTCCGTGCAACATTCATTCAGCGTAGGGTGCTGCCGGTGATCACGGGACGGAGTTCGACCCCTGATTGGTGACCGAAGTCCCTTACCTGTTCGGTGTGAACAGTGTTGTGCCACGCGCGCAGTGCCGCGGCGGCGGTGTCGGCGAGCACGAGTCCAGTGTCCACGGGTGTGGCCTGCGGCCAGACCGCTGCGATGGCCGACATATCGGCGGCAATCTGGGGGGTCGCATCGGAATCACCGTCGGCGCGCAGACGGATGCGGCGTTCCGCCACCGAGGGCGGGCAGTGGCACCGCAATTGCAGCAGGTCGGCGTTTGTCTCGGCCGCGAGTGTCGCTGCTCGCTGCCGCTCGTCCGCGTCGATCCAGCTGGCATCCAGGATCACCGAACGGCCGAGGGCCAGCAGCTTTTGGGCCCGGCTCCGCAGTTCGGTGTAGACACGAGCTTTACCGGCAGCGGAATACGTTCCGGTGCCGAAGGTTCCGGTCGGACCGGTGACCTCACCGCTGGCCCGTAGCTGCTTGCGCACATGATCACTGGAGAGCACGACCGCTCCCGTGCTCGCCGAAAGCTCTATGGAAATGGTCGATTTCCCGGTTCCGGGTAATCCGCCGACCAGCACCAGACGAACGGCGGCCCGCTCGAGGTGGCCCAGCGCGAGCCGCAGGTGCCGGTGCACACGGTCGCGGGCCGCAGACTCGCCCTGGCCGAATCGGATGGCGTCCACCTTCGCGCGCACGAGCGCCCGATAGGCAATGTAGTGATCACGCAACGAGGCGGGCGCCGGATCCTCAGTGATCCGCTGGTAGTCGTCGAGCAGCCGCTCGCCCAGTTCGGTATGCCCGCGGAACTCCAAATCCATGGCAAGGAACGCGAGATCGTCGAGGCGATCGACGTAACGCAGCCGGTCGTCGAAGTCCAGGCAATCCAGGACGCGGAAACCGTCGGGCAGTTCGAAGATGTCCTCGGCCTGCAGGTCACCGTGCCCGTCCACGAGGTGTCCGGCGGCGATCCTGTTGTTCAGCAAGGGTTCTCGGCCGTCGAGGTAGCGCATCGCGAGCCGCTCGATCCGGTCGAGGAGATCCGGGTCGGCGACGTCGGCCCGCTGTTCGGCAAGACTGCGCAGCAGCACCTGCCACCGATGGCGCAGCGCGTCCGCGGTGCCCTCCGCATCGATCTCCGGTCCGCGACGGGCCCTGTCGTGGAAGCTTGCCAGCACCTGTACCAGCGCAGACAGCTCCGTTATGCTCTTCGCCCGGTCGGCCAGGATGTTGGACAAACGGCCGTCTTCGGGCATGCGGCGCATGACCAGCACCGGCTCAGCGGGGGAGCCCGTGGGGTCGCTGAGATGGGCCAGGCCGAGATATACGTCCGGAGCCAGGCGGTTGTTCAATTCGAGTTCCCTAACGCAGGCGTGCTCGCGCAGTTGCGGTGTGCTGAAGTCGAGGAAGTCGGTGCGGACCGCCTTCTTTACCTTGTAGGCCCGGTCTCCGTACAGCACAACCAGTCCGGTGTGGGTCTCCCGTAGCTCGGCAGGTGCGGCGAATCCGGGCATGGCGCGAACCCTTCGGTGTGCTCGATCGTGGTGTTCCAAGGATTTCGCATCGTGGCCCGGCCAGGTGATGGCCGAAGGTCACCGAGGTGAAGGGACTTTCGCAGCTGTCAGACCCGGTTGATGTACTGCTGCAGAAGTCCCACGAGAAGGTGCCGTCCTGCCCTTACCGACGATCGGTCGCCGATGGCAGCGTGGATATTCACTACGAGACAGGGACGGAGGGACGACGATGAATGACAGGCTGCCCGACTATCACACCATCGAGGCGGCGCTCGCGCTCGCCGTGCGGGCGCCGTCGGTTCACAACACCCAGCCGTGGCGGTTCCGGATCGGAGACCGCGGCCTGCACCTCTACCTCGATCCGGCACGAGCGCTCCCATCGACCGATCCCGATCAACGTGACCTGGTGCTGAGCTGCGGCGCCGCACTGCACCACCTGCGCATAGCGCTCGCAGGGCTGGGATGGTCGGCCGTGGTGCAGCGATTGCCGGATGCGGTGAATCCGAACCACCTGGCATCGATCGAACTCGTGCCGCATCGGCCGACCATGACCGATACCGCGCTGAGCGCCGCGATCACCCGCAGACAGACCGACCGCAGACACTACAGCTCCCGGCCCATCCCGCCCGGCTATCTCGGTCTGCTCGCCGAGCGCGCCGGGGTGCACGGCGGCATCGTTCGCCAAGCGGCCTACGGATCGCGCGATCAGCTCGTCGAAGCGATGCGCGCCGCGGCACGGCAACATTCCGGAGATCCGAACTATCAATTCGAGCTGGCCGCCTGGAGCGGCAGACACGACGCAGTGCACGGCGTCCCGGCGCTGAACGCTCTGCCGCCACTGGCTGCACAAAGGGTTCCCGCCCGGGCGTTTGCCCAGCATCGATTGGTCGACCCGAAGCGCGAACCCGACTATGCCGAGCTGCTGGTGCTGGGCACGACAGCCGATGACCGGCTGGCGCGACTGTGTGCGGGCGAAGCCGTGAGCGCGATGCTGTTGACCGCGACCAACATCGGATTGGCCACCTGCCTGGTGACCGAGCCGTTGGAGATCCCCGAACTACGCAAGAAGATTCGCGTCGGCGTGCTCGACAACACCACGCATGCGCAGGCAGTCATCCGGATCGGTTGGTTGCCGACCGGTCTCGCGGCGCTGCCGCCTGCACCACGGCGCGCGGTCGAGGACGTGCTGGATCCATTCGACGCCACGGAGATCGCCACGGCCCGCTGATCACGATCGGCGCTCGGTTCGCGTCGGCGACGAACCGCATCAGCCTGGAATTCGCCGGAATCGATTCGCCAACAAATCGTTCGATGCCGCGGTCACACGCGAGTCGCGCCGGACGATGTCGGAGTTCGGGGCCAACAGCGCCGGTCCGGTCGACCCGATCGAGTGCCGTGGGTGCGAGGGGCGAGTTCGACGCTGCATCTGTCCGGCGCGTTGTGATCGGTGAAGAGGTCACCGGGCCATCGAGTTGTGGCCTTTGGCCTCTTTGGCGCCGACATCGGCGGATGCGACCGTAGCGGCACAGATGTTGGCGTCGAGGACAAGGAACAGCAATGGCTAGTAGGCATCCTGATGCCGATAGCGTGCGGGCCGCGTTGGCGCTGGCCGTGCGCGCGCCGTCGGTGCATAACACCCAGCCTTGGCAGTGGCGCGTCGGCGATACCACAGTGCACTTGTACGCCGACGACAGCCGTCGACTGCCGCAGACCGATCCGGATCGGCGCGAACTGATGATCAGTTGCGGTGCAGCGCTGCATCACTTCCGGGTGGCGGCGCGCTCGTTCGGGTGGGACACCGTCGTGCATCGATTCCCGAATCCGACCCAGCCCGACCATCTTGCGGCCATCGAGTTCGCTCCGGTGATACCGGACGCCGATATGGTCGCGGCGGCCCGCGCGATCAGCCAGCGCCGTACCGACCGGCGGCGGGTCACAACGTGGGAGATTCCGGCCGCGCACATCGCTGCGATCATCGGGGCGGGCATCGCCGAGGGGGTGTTGGTCAGTGAGATTCCCGGTGGCTCGACCCGCATCGGGCTGGTGCGGGCCTTCAAGGATGCGTCGCGTCAGCATCTCGTCGACAGCGGCTATCAGGCCGAGTTGGCCGAGTGGAGCGGACGACACGCGGCCGCGGAAGGGGTGCCCGCACGCAATGCCGTGGTCGCCACCGATCCGCTGACCCGCGAGTTCCACAGCTCCGCGCTGACCGAGGCGGTGATCCACGATCTCGACGACGGCGGCGCCCTGTTGCTGGTGCACACCGCCTCCGATGATCCGCTGTCCCGACTGCGCGCCGGGGAAGCCACCAGCGCGGTACTGCTGGCCGCCACCGGATTCGGCTTGGCTACCTGTCCGCTCACCGAACCGCTGGAATTGCCGGGCACTCGTGATCTCGTACGTGCGGATGTGCTGTCCGACAGTGGATTTCCACAGGTCATCATCCGAATTGGCTGGGCGGCGACCAGCGCCGAGCCGGTTCCGATGACCCCGCGCCGCGCAGTTGCCGACGTGGTGCACCCCTTGTGACTTGGTGATGGCGCAGGCGACCGGGGCTGCGTGCTGCTGGCCGGTTCACGGCGGCTGTCGGTTGGTCCGCAGGCGCGCGGTTCGGAATTCGCGTCGTCCGTGCGGTGATTCTCGCTGAGGCAGAGGATTGCCGCTTGCCGCAACGTCTTGGTGAGCGACTGAGCAGCGGCGAGTGGTACGACCGGAACAAAGGACTTTCGGCCGCCAGCCGGTCGGCATTGTCCTCTCGCTGGCGGAGCCCGCCGCCGCGCACAGTCGAGGCATGGACTTTGTACGTGACATCGCCGCTATCGGACTGGCCGACGAGGTCGAGGCGGGCGGCAAGGGCGCCAATCTGGGGGAGCTGACCGCTGCGCGGCTGCCCGTGCCCGCAGCGTTCATCGTGCTGCGCTCGGGCTATCTGGAAGCCATGCGGCGCAGCGGGGTGGCCGATGATCTGGCCGCGGAGCATCGCGCCGCGCTGGCCGCTGTCGGTGACCACGCCCAACTCGCCCAGCGCTGTGACCGGCTGCATGCGCTGGTGGCCAAGGCGGGCATGCCCGAGGACCTCGAAGCACAGATCGTGCACGCCTACGACGGACTCGGTGGCGCGGACGGGCCCGCGCTGGTCGCAGTTCGCTCCTCGGCCACCGGGGAGGACAGCGCCTCCGCTTCATTCGCCGGGATGAATGTGACGGCGACAAATGTGCGCGGCGCTGCAGACGTGGTCGAGGCGGTGCGCTCCTGCTGGGCGTCGCTGTTCAGTCCGCGTGCCGAAACCTACCGCGCCGAACGGAAGTTCACCGGTGAACCGGCAATGGCCGTCGTGGTGCAGGTGATGGTCGCGGCGGAACGCAGTGGGGTGGCGTTCACCGCCGATCCGGGGACGGGCGACGAGAGCCGGATCGTAATCGAGGCGGCACGCGGGCAGGGCGAGGTCGTGGTCTCCGGAGCCGTCGAGCCCGACCACTACGTTCTCGCCAAGGAGGATCTGCGAATTCTGGAGTCGCATACCGGAAAACAGGGCTTCGCGATCGTCCGCAGCGTGGATGGAGCTGGCGACCGGACCATCGAGGTCGATGCGGACGACCAGGGGCGGGCACTCGATAACGAGCAAGTACGCGCGATCGCCCGGCTTGCCATGGCGGCCGAAAAGCACTACGGCAGACCGCAGGATGTGGAGTGGGCGATCGAGGGCGATCGGATATGGCTGGTCCAGGCCCGCCCGATCACCACCCTCGGTACCGTGCAAGCGCCGCACACCGACACGGGCGAAGGAACGGCATTGGTGACCGGGTTGGCCGCCGCACCGGGGGTGGCCAGTGGTGCCGTTCGGGTACTCGCCGGACCGTCCGAGGGGCAGCTACTGCAGGACGGGGAGATCCTGGTCGCCGAAATGACAACGCCGGACTGGGTGCCGACCATCCGCAAGGCCGCGGCACTGGTCACCGATAGCGGCGGCGTCACCTGTCACGCCGCCATCGTCGCCCGGGAACTGGGGGTGCCCTGCGTCGTCGGTACCCGAACGGCGACAAAGGATCTCATGGACGGGCAGATCGTCACCGTCAACGGTGGAAGGGGTCGGGTCGTCGCGGGCGCGGTCACCCGGCCGGTCCGTGCCGACGAGGTGGCTGCCGCGCCCCGGGCGAGGGTCACCACCGCCACCAAGATCTACGCCAACCTCGCCATGCCCGATATCGCGGAAGCCGTTGCGGCACAGGACGTGGACGGCCTCGGACTGCTTCGCGCCGAGTTCCTGCTGACCAGCGCGCTCGGCGGGCGGCACCCGCACGACCTGATCGCGCGCGGCGAGCAGGAAGGCTTCGTCACCCGGATGGCCGACTCGCTCGGCGGGATTGCTTCGGCCTTCGCGCCCCGTCCGGTGATCTATCGCGCAACCGACCTGCGCAGCAACGAATTCCGCGGACTGACCGGCGGCGAGCAGTACGAGCCGGTGGAGGACAACCCGATGATCGGATATCGGGGCTGTTTCCGCTACATCCGCGAGCCGGAGATGTTCGCACTAGAGCTGGCCGCGCTGGCTCGAGTGCGCGAGCAGTACCCGAACGTGCATTTGATGATTCCGTTCGTGCGCACCCGCTGGGAACTGGAGGCATGCCTCGAGCTCGTCGACGCCAGCCCGCTCGGACGGGCCCGCGGCCTGCATCGCTGGGTAATGGCCGAGGTTCCCTCGGTCGTGCACTGGCTACCCGAATACATCGGCCTCGGCATCGACGGCGTCTCCATCGGCAGCAACGACCTCACCCAGCTCGTTCTCGGTGTGGACCGCGACTCGCAATTGTGCGCGGAGGTTTTCGACGAGGCCGATCCGGCCGTGCTGGCGACGATCGAACAGATCGTGCAGACCGCCCGCGCCCACGGCATCCCATCCTCGCTGTGCGGCCAGGCGCCCTCCACCCACCCCAATTTCGCCGAACACCTTGTCCGCATGGGCATCACCTCCATCTCGGTCAACCCGGACGCGATCGACACGGTCCGCCGCACCGTGGCCGCCGCTGAACGCCGAGTGCTGTTGGACGCCGCCCTGAACGCGCAACGGTGACGTGCAAGACCCGCGGTCGTGCCAAGAGCAGACCCCTGGATCACCGTCCGGGTTCCGGGGGTTCTCCCGCACTACCGAGACGTGACCGCTCAGCTCTGCGCGCGGACGATGATGAGTGGGCAGTCGGCGGCGTGTAGGACGGCTTGGCTGACCGAGCCCAGCGTCATGCCCGCGAAGCCGCCGCGGCCATGGCTGCCGACGACGATCATTTGGGTGTCCATCGATTCGGCGAGTAGGCGTCTGGCTGGTCGATCCTCGACGACCACCCGCTGTACTTCGAGGTCCGGATACTTCTCCGCGTAACCGGCCAGGCTTTCGGACAGCAGTTCCTCGGCTGCTTGCTGCATGTCCGCGCTGGGGATGTAGCGGTTGAATTCGGTCCAGGTGAGCACCGCCCGCACCGCGACATTGCGATGAACGGCCTCATCGAAGGCGATCTCGATGGCGCGGATGCTGCTCGGGGAGCCGTCGACGCCGACCAGCACCGGGCCCAGCAGTCGCTTCACCGAGTAGCGCTCGGGTTCGGGGATGACCGCCACAGGACAGTGCGCATGCCGGGCCGCGGCGGTGCTGACCGAGCCGAGTAGGCCGCGGCGGAACGCGCCCAGACCGCGGGTGCCGACGACCAGCATGCGGGCGTCCTTCGATCGGTCGAGCAGGACCGGGATCGGCAGCGCCTCGACGACGAAGGTGGCGATGTCGAGGTCACCGACGGGTGCGGCGGCCGCTGTGGCGAACTCACTCGCCGCGGCGACGGCGGCCGCACCTTCTTGTCGATACACGTCATAGTCGATCTGGTCGATCGAGATGTTCGGTCCGAAGTCGACCTGGGCGCCGATGGCGTGCACGATGTGCAGCGGCGCGCGGTGGTGGACGGCCTCGACGGCGGCCCAGCGGGCGGCCTCGGCCGCGGTTTCAGAGCCGTCGATGCCGACCACGACGGGAGGGTTGATGGCGTTGGCGGACATGTGATGTCGCTACCTTCCTGTGCGTATCCCTTCGGTTCCGCTGATCCGGTTACCGGTAGATTAGAAATCCGCACCGGCCGAGCACGGCTGTCGTTGGTCCCCAACCACAGGGCCTAAAGACAATTCATGGGATCGCCAACCCCAACGTCGATCCCGCCGCCATCCATACTCCTGGCCACTTGCGACTGGGTCCGAAAGAGCCTGCCGCTCTGCCCGATCAACGATTCCGGCACCGGCAAGAGCTGACCCTCTGCACCGAGGCAGTCGCCGGGAATCGGGCGTATGCGGATATGGCTGAGCCCGTTCGAATCCCGGTTGTCGGGGGTTGGTGTCGACAACCTTGGGCGGTGTGCCGTCGATTGCGGCTCGGTTCACCCCTGAGACAAGGCGAAGGCCAGCATTGCGGTGGAGGTGAAGTCGATCGAGGGTTCGACGGTCTGCCAGGCGCCCACGTCGTCGACGAAGCGGGCCTTGCCCCCGTCGAAGTCGGTCCAGGCCGTACCAGGATTCGAGGAACAGCGCTTCATCGTCGGAAAGGTATTGAGTTCGTCGAGCTTTTCTGCGGCATTCGGCCCGTTGACCACAGCTCCTCGCAGGATCTCGCCCGTGCCGTCGAGGCTGCCACCGAGGTTGGCCACTTGGTGTTCTGGGCAGTGCGGGTAGACCTCGCCTGCGCCGATCATGAAGGTGCTGCCCCAGGAGTTGGCGCCCAGTGCCCAGCCGCGCTGTTGCGCGCCGAACTCGTCGTAGCGGTGGTCGCCGGTGGCCCTCCCATACAGCCGTGCGGTGGCGACCAGGCCGAAAGCGTGCGGTACCGAGTCGAAGTCGGTGTATACCGCGCCTGCTCCGAAGGGATCCTCGGCGGCCCGGCTCACCCCGTCGTCCAATTGGCGGCGCAGGTCACTTTGTAGCTCTGCGCCGTCCTGGCTGTCTGGCTTGACAACGGTGAGCAGGTCGGCGTGGGCGAGTGCGCTGACGTCGGCGACGCCGAGGGTGCCTTTGGTGTCGGAGTCGATGTACTGCTTCGCCCAGTGGGTGCCCTGCTGCTGCCAGTCGCCAGCTCGTGCGTCACCTAATGCCATGGCGGCCAGGCTCATTTCGGTGGCGCCGAACTCCATATCGTCTTGCCAAGAGTCTTCGGGGTAAAAGTTGTGCGGGAAGGCGGTGATCAGTTCGCCGTCAGGTGACGTGTCGGCCTGGGTGTAGATGGCGGCGGCCTTGTCCAGCCAGGACTTGGCAGCGGCTCGATCGCTATTGGCGCTGTTTTGCGCAGCGAGCGCGAAGACCGCTGCCATGCGGCCGGCCAGGTTGGGACTGATCGGCGTGCCGGGCTCGTTGGCCCGGAAGACCGGCCGGTTCTTTATCAGGTAGTCCGGGTCACCTGGTTGCACGTCCAGTTCGTCATCGGTCTCGGGCAGCCGCCAGAGGTCGTGGTCGGTACGGATCTGGTCGTTGCCGGCACCGATACCGACTTGGGCGTAGAGAGTGCCACTCTTGCCCTCCCACATCTTGTCCAGCCAGGCCAATCCTTGCTCGACCTCCTCGGGCAGGCCCGCAGTGTGCGGAGCGGCACGTAGAGCCAGCAGCAGATCGGCGGTGCTGTAGGCGGTGGTGTGGGTGAACTTGAGGAAGTCACCAGCGTCGGACCAGCCGCCCGAGACATCGACTGGACCACTCACCGGGGTCAGCTTCCCGTCGAGCAGTTCGGTGCCGTCCTCGTTGTACCGCGGGGTGGCGTAGACCGTTGCGCGGCGGTCGGCCAGATGTGCGGGCTTGCGGTGCAGGACATTGGGCAGGACATCCGCACCGTCGCGCTGGGTTCGGAAGAAGCGAACGTTGTTCTCCACGAGCGGGGTGAGCAAGTCCATGGCGGGTGCAATGCGGAACTGTGGGGAGCGCCCGAATGCCGTGCCGGTGAGCTCGAGTCGGTAGCTGCCCGGGGTATCGACCCCGGACAGGTCCACGGTGTGGACGGCCGGATACTTGCTGTTCCAGCTGCCGGTGCGCCCGCCGACCTGGCCGGTGGCCACGATGGTGCCATGGTCGTCCACCAACCGGTAGCCGGCTCGGCTCAGTTCCGCCTCCGAACCCATAACGAAGGCCTGTTTTGCCTGCCCGACGATGTAACCGACCTGATCGACCCGGATCTCGGGTGGGCTGGCTTGGGCGGCCACATCGGTGGGCAGTGCGCATGCTGCGAGTGCGAGGGTGACAACGAGTGCGGTGGAATGCGAGCTCCACGCGAGGCGAAATGAAAGGGCGGACATGGCTCCACCCTTTCTGGTGCTACATGAGAAGAAGATGAGGTGGCCCCGGCACGAGGGTGGCCGATCCTGCCCGGGCGCGTCAGCGGCTCGTGCACTCTGGCAACAGCAGCTCCACCATTGCCCCGCCTCCGGGAGCCTGGGAAAGCCGGGCGGTGCCGCCGTGCAGCTCGGCCACCCAGCGCACGATGGCGAGACCGGTACCGGTGCTCGCAGTGCCGGTGACATGCCGCTCGAACACCCGGGTACGGTCCTCGGGCGGCACGCCGGGACCGTGATCACGCACAGCGACCCGGCCAGCGGTGACACTCACCTCGACCGGGGTGCCGCCGCCATGTCGTAGGGCGTTCTCGACAAGATTTCGGAGCGCCTGGGCCAGCAGCCCGGAATCCCCGTCGACGATCACCACCTCGGCGGTAGTGACGGTGACGCCGGTGGAGTCCGGCAGTTCCGCGATGGTCCGTTCGACCAGCTGGTCCAGGCGCAGCGGGGCGAGTTCGACTTCCTGGGTGGCGGCTTCCACGCGGGCGCGGGCGAGCAGCCCGGTGACGAGTCGGCCAAGCCGATCGACCAGCCGGACTGCCTGGTCCAATGCCGCGGGCGCCTGTTGCGGTGCGGCGCTGCCTTCCTCCACCACCAAGCGCAAAGTGGCCAGTGGCGTGCGCAGTTCGTGGGCAGCTTCGGCGAGGAACTGCTCTTGCTGCTCGAGTCCCCGAAGAGCTGGGCGCATCGCACGCCCCGATAACAGGTGGCCCACTGCCGCGGCAACCAACACGAGTGCCGCGCAGCCCAGGGCCAGCCACTGGATCAGCCGCCGGTGATCCGCCTCGCCCTGCGCAGGGTCGGCTCCGACCAGCACGACGGCGCCGATCCTGTCGTTGTCCCAGACCGAAGCCGCGGCCCAGCGATACTCACGCCCGTTGACTGCGGAGGTAGTGACCAGGATGGTCTCCTGGTCACGTTCGACTTCCCGCCAGATCTCGTCGAGTTCCCGCTGTGCTGGCAGGGCGGCCTGGGAGGAGTAGGCGTAGCGGATTCGAGGTCCGGAGTTCGGGAGTGCCTCGAGAATGCCGAGCGCTTCGGCGCTGCGGGCGAGTTCGTCCTCCGGCAGCGAATCGGCCCGCAGCGTGCCGACCGCATCGTAGAAGAGGGTGCGGGCGAGGCCGTCGGCGCGGTGGCTGACAGAGTTGTCGAGATCGTTCGTGCGGGAATGGTCGTCGGTGCGGACTGCGATGGCAACGAGCACCAGCAGGCAGACCGCGGTCGTCGCGGCGAAGAGCAGGGTCATCTTCCACCGGACGCGATGCAGGCGCGCGGCGGCGGGCGGGCGCGACGACTTCACAGACCTGGAGCCGGGTCGGCGATGCGGTAGCCCGCGCCGCGCACTGTCACGATGAGCTCGGGTGGGCCCAGCCGGCGACGCAGCTGGCCGATGAGAACGTCGACGACGTTGGAGAATGGTTCGGCGTGCTCGTCCCAGCAGCGTTCGATGAGGTCGGTCCGGGTGACCACCTCCCCGGCACGCAGCATCAGGACCTCCAACACCGCGAACTCCTTCGCGGTCAGGGCGAGCTCCACGCCGTCTCGCCGCACCTGACGACGTGGAAGGTCGAGAATCAGGTCGCCGACGCGTAGCTCGGGCAGCCGGGCGGGCTGACCACGGCGGCACAGGGTACGCACACGGGCATTGAGCTCAGCGAATGCGAAGGGCTTGACGAGGTAGTCGTCGGCACCGTGCTCGAAGCCGGCCACCCGGTCGGCGATCGCGTCCAGCGCGGTAAGCAGCAGGACCGGGAGGGTAGATCCCGCCGCACGTTGGGCGGAGAGGAGGGTGAGGGCATCACCGTCGGGCAGTATGCGATCAGCGACCAAACAGTCATAAGCGTTGACGGCGAGTTTGAAATCGGCCTCGGCGAGATTCTTGGCGAAGTCGACCGCGCAGCCAGCCTCACGCAGCCCTCTGACGATTGCTGCGCCAAGTTCAGGATCGTCCTCGAGGACTAGTACGCGCATGACCAGCGAGGCTACTGGGTCGCAACAATTGCGAGCCGATCGCTGCGCACAGATATACGGCGACTCCCCACCCGACCGACACGCTGATCGAGCGATGTTCGTTTTCGCGACCAGGATGCGGCCGCAGACCACCAACCGCTGCCGCAATTCACGACCAATCGAGGTCAAAATGCACGACCAAAGCCAACCTCGGGTGCGTGCGCCCGCTGCGCCGTGCTCTGCAGCGAGAGACGTCGGGGTTGTCGGGGCGTGCGAGGAAGGTGTACCGGCTTTGGTCCGCGCCGCTGCGCGCTGGCTCAGGGGTGGATAGGCGTGGCCTTCGCGTGCGGCAGCCCGAGTGACGAGGCGATGGTCCAACGTCATCGGTATGTCGGCCGTAGTGTTGGGTGGCCCGAGCCGACCGTGCCGCGGTTCGTTACAGACCGGACGGGTACGTCTCGGGGATCGTGCCCGCGACCCATTCGCCGGTCGGTTCCAGCGGTTCCAGCGCGGTGGTGCGGTCGATGTGGATGAGTGCGTCGAATTGGTCGGCGGGTCTGGTGTGGAAATAGTGGCTCTGGCGTTCGGTGCCGGGTCGGTAGATCACGCCGATGGCGCGCTGCAGCCGCGGTTGACGCAGCAGGTCGGTGGCCTCACCCGGAATATCCATGCGGAGTAGGAATTCCGGGCTGCCGGTGTCGTGCAGCAACTCTTCCGTGCTGGATGGCAGTGCGGGGCGGACGGTTTCGCGGATGGCGGGCCCGCCCCAGTCTCCTGCGGCGGTGACCGTGCCGGAGCAGGTGCTGAAGCCGATGACGCGGCAGGCATCGCCGTGGCGTTCGCGGGTCAACTGGCCGAGATTGAGTTCGCCTTCGCTGCCCAGTTCGGTGGCGCGGGCATCGCCGATGTGGGAGTTGTGCGCCCACACCACGATTCGGGCTCCAGGGCCGCCGGAGCGGTCCAGATGGTTGGCGAGTGCGTCGAGGGTGTCAGCCATATGCTCGTCGCGCAGATTCCAGGAGGACACTCGGTCGCCGAACATGGCCCGGTAGTAGGCCTCGGCGTCGCGCACCGACCAGGCGTTGCGCAGAGCGTCGAACTGTTCATCGGCGGTTACGGGTTCCAGCTCGCCGCGGGCGATCGCGAGGCGCTGCAACTCCAATAACTGCCGGATCACTTGGGCCTCACAGGATTTGCCCGCGCCGAAGGCGGCGGCGAAACCGTAGGTCTGGCCATCGTCGCCCACGACGTGATCGAAGCAGGCGTAGCGATCCTTGGCGCGCTGCGCGGCCTGCGGCTCGACGCGGTCGAGATAATCGACGACCTCGTGCATCGAGCGGTGCAGGCTGTAGAGGTCCAGACCGTAGAAGCCGGTCTGAATTCGGTTGTCGCGTTGTTGTTCGGCGTTGTGTGCGCGCAGCCAGGCGACGAATTCGCGCACCTCGGTATTGCGCCACATCCAGGCCGGGAAGCGTTCGAATCCGCGCAGCGCCTGTTCGGCGGTGGTGTCGGTGCCGCGTCCGTGCACGTACTGGTTCACCCGATAGGCATCGGGCCAGTCCGCCTCGGCGGCGACGGCGGTGAAGCCCTTCTCCTCGATCAGCCAGCGCGTGATCGCCGCCCGGGCTCGGTAGAACTCGTGTGTACCGTGCGAACTCTCACCGATCAGCACGAACCGAGCGTCGCCGATGAGTTCCTCGAGCACCTGGATGGGCGGGACACCGTCGGGCGCGTCGATGGCCGCGGCCCGAATGGTGTCCGCGGCGTCGATGCGCGGGACGGCGGTGCCGGTGGTCGATATGCTCAGCAGAATGCGCACCTGCTCGTCAGTGACCTGGGTGAAGTCCCAGAACCATTCGCCGACCGCGCGGAACGGCGAAGGCATTGTCGCGCAGACCATTTCGTCGACCGAGGCACCGAGTTCTCGACAGGTCGACTCCGGTGCGGCGGGGACCGCGACCACGATCCGCTTCGGCTCGCCCGCACGGATCGCCTCGATGGCGGCGAACATGCTCGCGCCGGTGGCCAATCCGTCGTCGACCAGGATCACCGTCCGTCCGGTCACCTCGATCGGGCCGCGGTCGGCGCGGTAGGTCGCCTCCCGCCGAACCATCTCCTGGGCCTCATCGCGGGCGATGCTGCGCACCTGGTCAGCGGTCAGTTGCAGGGCGCGCACCATATCGTCGTTGAGGATGATGCGGCCGCCGGTGGCGAGTGCGCCGATCGCGAACTCGGGATGGCCCGGTGCGCCGAGCTTGCGCACGACCAAGGCGTCCAGCGGTGCGCTCAGCGCCGCGGCCACCTCCCATGCGACCGGAACACCGCCGCGGGGCAGTCCGAGTACGAGGACATCCGGATCGCCGCGATAGTGTTCGAGCAGTCCGGCAAGCACCCGGCCCGCCTCATGCCGGTCCCGGAAGATCGGCCGGGGCCTTTCGTGCTCTGCCTGCGTTCGACTCATCGCTGGCCTCCCAGCACCTGGCCCGCTCGGCGCGGGCCGAATTGTTATGTCAGAGTCCGGTATTCGGTGGTCGAAACCGTTCGGATCGGCGGGCGGGCAGACCGAGGGCGCTGCGCTGGACGGCCAGCGTCAGATCCGTCGCGGTGACCACGCCGATGAGTCGCTCGTGTGGGTCGATCACCGTGATGATGTCGAAGTCGGGTCGCAGCACCACCTTGGCCGCCACGGCGCTGAGCAAATCGTCGCCGGACACTCGGGCTGTCGGTGGCAGTGTGCGGGCAACTTTGCCCACCGCGGTGGTGGCGCGCGCGGCAGCCGGCAGTGCCGTCAGATCGGACCACGACAGCACTCCGATCGGCCGACCCGCCGGGTCTGTGACAGGGAATACCCGGTGATCGGTATGCACGATCTGGGAGCGCAGCAGATCGGCGACGGACCAGCCGGCGGAAACCGACAGCGGATGTTCGGTCATGACATCGCGAATCCGGGTGTCGCCCAGCCGATGTCGCAGTCCGGCGGCGGCGAGCTCGACATTCGCGGCCGAGTACAGGAACCAGCCGAGCAGCATCAGCCACAGTCCACCGGCATTGCCGACCAGTAGCAGCTCCGCGCCGCCGAGGATGAGCAGACCGAGCCCGAGGATCCGGCCACTGTGCGCGGCAATGGTGGTGGCGCGCAACCGATCTCCGGTGCGCCGCCAGATCAGCGCGCGCAGTACCCGACCACCGTCCAGCGGCGCACCCGGCAGCAGATTGAACACGGCCAGCACAACATTCATTGCGCCGAGCCAGCCGAGCATATCCGGCACCGGTCCGCCCATCAGTGGGCCGATGAGGTTCGCGACGACGAGCACGATGACGCCGATCCCGAGGCTGGTGAGCGGTCCGGCCATTGCAATGCGCAGATCCGAGCGCGGGTCCTTCGGTTCGTCGCCGAGTTCGGAGACCCCGCCGAGCAGCCACAACACCACCACTTCGACCCGGGTGCCACTGCGGCGCGCGACGATCGAATGCGCCAGCTCATGAGCCAGCAGCGTGGCGAGCAAACCTACCGCGCCGGTCGCTGCGACCAGCCAGACCAGCACCGAGTTCCCGTGCGCATCGGCCAGCGAGCGGCCCAGCAGATAGGTGAACAGTCCGAGGGTGACCAGCACCGACCAGTGCACGCCGACTCGAATGCCCGCGACCCGGCCCAGCGGGATCGTCGCACGTAGCACCTCAGCGCTCCCGCGTCTCGGTGCCGACCAGACCTTCGGCGAGCAGAATACGGTGTGCCTGCTGGGCCGCCTGGGTCGAGCGGTCGCGGTCGGGTTCCTCGGCAGGCAGTCGTTCGAGGCCGCGCGCCAGCACGGCAACGGCGTCGCCGAGCGCCTGGACGCGGTCCTGGAGACCGGCGAGCGGATCGACTGCCGGCTCCTCGGCGACCGCTTGCCATTCGATCAGCGATTCGTCGACGGCCGTTCGCGCACCGCACAGCACGCCGTAGAGCTGCATCGGCAGGACCGCGAAGACCCGGGCCAACTGTCCAGGGGAGAACAGCTCGGACAATGCCGCCGTGACCGCGCCCGCGACCGGGCCGACCTCGTCCTCGTCGATGCCCGACTCCCTGGCGAACTGCCGGAGAAATTCGGTGATGCCATGCCGGACCGGCACGTGGCTCGGCACCCAGCCCTCGTAATAGGCCCCACGCAGGACCTCGGGCAGTTGCGCCGCCAGATGCGCCGAGCTGCTGACACTGATGCGGTCGCGCACGGTGTGCAGCCACGCGCGCAGCGCCCGGTAGGCGAAGGCCCGGTCATCGGTGTCGAGACTGTCGGCGACAGCGCGCAGCCAGTCGCGGGCAGTCTGCACAGCGGGCGCGAGGGGATCGTCGTGATGCGACATGGTTGGCCTCCTGGGTGCTGCCCCGGTGCGATGATGGATTCTTATCGCTCAGCCTGTGTCCCATTCGGCCACCATCCAAGGGCCGAAGGTTGCCCCGGTGTGAGCCGATGGTCCCGGTTTCGGCTGCGGTAGCTGTGCGCCGGTCGACCACGGGAGAACGGCGGCCGTTCAAGGCATTTCCCCGCGCTGGGTTCACGCTCACTCTCCGGTTGCGCGGGCGCGCCGGAAATGGACATGGTGCGCGACCGCATCGTTACGACCGGCATACGAGTACCGGGCAGCTCGTGTGGTGGAGCAGGTCCCGGCTGGTCGACCCGAATAGCAAAGCCGTCGCGGTCGAGTAGCCATGGCTGCCGACGACGAGCAGTTGCGCATCCTGCGCCATCTCGTTCAGCACTGAGCGGGCCAGGCCGGGGACGGGCATTTCGATGACCTCGACATCCGGGTATTCCGTGCACCATCCGGCCAAGGACTCGGCCAGCAGGGTACGTTCCTGCTCGCCACGGTCGAGATGGTGGCCCACCGGTTCGATACGCGAGGGCCAGCAGTGCACCGCGGCCAGCGGCACCCCCAATGCCGCGGCGATCTCGAAACCGTGGGCGATGGCCGGGATGCTGAGCTCGGTCCCGTCCACGCCGACCACCACCGGCTTACCGCGGGGAATGGGCCTGCCGTTCGCGCCGCGCCACACCCCGACCGGGCAGTGCGCATGCTCGGCGACATGCACTGTGGTCGATCCGATCAGCCTTCCCTCGTAGGCGCTCTGCGCACCCACCACGACAATGCGGGCATGCGCACTCAGCTCCACGAGCGCCTTGGTGGGCGGGCCACCGGGCAGTGTGGCCTCGACCGTCAGTTCCGGGTCGCAGGTGCGCACGAGTCGGCAGGTTCGATCCAGGGTTTGGGTGGCGGCGTCGTATGCGTGCGGCGCATGGACGCGGTCGGCCAGCTGCTGCGCGACGGTGTGCGGGTGCGGCAGCGCGTGGGCGATCAGCAGCGGCGCGTGCAGTGCGCCGGCGAGGTAGGCCGCCCAGCGCGCCGCATTCAACGCCGTCGCGGAATCGTCCACACCGACGACGATGGTGTTGTGGTCGGCTCTGGTGACCATCGGACCTCACTCCTCGACAGCCCACTCCGCGTTCGTCAGCGGTGCGTTGGTGTAGGTACGACGGACGCATCCGTGCCGCGTTGAAGGTGGCTGCCTGTGCGATGGCGTACACGACGAGCACAGCACGTTCCGTGGTCGCCGGTAGCCATACCGTCACTGTCCACCGAGCCGTGTGCGCGGGGTAGGGCCACCGGGTAGCGGCGGCGTTGACCAATGTCATCCGCCCGGGCGGCGCACGACAGGCGACGGATGACGGGCTCCTCGGATGCCGATCGGTACCGCCTCAGCCTGCGCTGCCCCCACTGGGCTGCACAGGGCCCAAAGCCCTTGTCCGCGATGGTCTTGCGACACCATGAGCCGGACACCGACTGGTCCTTTCGTGTCGATCGCCACCGGCTGGCGGCTACCGGCGGCCTGAGCCGCTGTCCGAATGGAGTGCTACCCGGGGAGGCAATTCGCGCAGCGCATGCTGGTGATGAATGCGCGCGATGGCATCGGCGAGGAGCGGCGCGATCGCATGCACCCCGATCGGGGCGCAGTCCTTGGTCACCTCGCTGGAACTCCGCGGTGTGGACTTTAGTCACTCAGGACCGGCCGACAGTCGATACACCGGACTACGGGATGCCCTACTCGGGTGCTCGGCCAGCAGGTGGAATCGACACTCAGGTGATGTCCGCCGCATGGCGCCCGCTCTGGGCGTAGCGACAGTGGGCAGGACCGGGAGGTTCATGATGATCGCAGGTGTCGTGGCCGTGATCGGGTTCCCGACGGTGTTGCTGGCGCTGTGGTGGTTTGTCAGCTCCGGCAGCGGTGAGCAGCGTGGTCCCGGCGCCCGGTCGGTTACTCGCAGCACCGATCCGGGCACATCGGCCGAGGTCGATGATTCGCCGCCGCGGCTCCCCGCGCGGCTGACCGTCGAGTGGGCCGATCCAGGACAGGTTTGGCGGGCACTGGATATGGAGAACGCGTTACTCGCCGAACTGTGGACGGGCCGGATCGGTCGGTTCGAATACCGTACCCGCCTGTTCGCGCTGGCCTGCGATTGCGATCCAGCGCCGAATGAGCAGCGGCACAGAGAGGTTGGTCCGTCATGACAACAGTCGATACCGCCGCAGTATGCGACCAAGAGGTGGCGATCCCCATCGGCGCGGTCGAACTCGCCGCGCATCTGCGGATACCGGATCACCCTGTCGGCATTGTCGTCTTCGCACACGGCAGTGGGAGCAACCGGCATACCCCACGTAATACCTCCGTGGTCGAGGTATTCGCCGGACATCGCCTGGCGACGTTGTCGATCGATCTGCTGACATCGGCCGAGGCGATCGTTGGCGCCAAAGTTTTCGACGTCGAACTGCTGGGCACTCGCCTCGCCATCACTCGCCGATGTTTGCGGAGTTCATCGATCTGCCGGGAGCTTCCGGTCGGATACTTCGGTGCCGGTTCCGAGGCCCCCGCCGCGCTCTGGGCGGCGGCGGAACCGCGCGACAAGATCCGCGCCGTGGTTGTGCGGGGCGCCCGACCCGACCTGGCTGGTGCACGGCTGGGCGGTGTCATGGCACCGACGCTGTTCCTTGTCGGTGGCCTCGACATCCGCGTGCGTACCGTCAATCATCGTGCGGCCGAGACGATGCGGTGCGAGCACCGGGTCACCGTGCTGGCCGGGCACGGTCCCGGATCGGCCGATCTGCGGATATCGCAGCGGGCTGCCTACGTGGCGGCCATGTGGTTCGCCGAGCAGTTGCGGGCACATCCGGCACCCGCCGCCGGACCGACTCGGGACGGCGACGTCGATGAGTCGGTCGGCTGAAAGAGCCGCCGTTGTCAGCACGTTCCCACCGAGAGAGAGGCGTCGTCCCCCATGGCTGTGGGACCAAGGTCCTCATTCGTAACGTCCCACAACGGCTTTCCGAACTCGAGTTCGTAATCCGGGTTGGCTGGGCTGGGCCTGCGCCGTCGTCCGCGCACACCATCACGGCTGGCGCATCTCGGTAATCCAGTGCGGCACAAGATCGTTCATCGGTATCACAGGCGCCCGATGGTCTGTTCTCCCCGTCGGCCCCGTTTCCTGGTCGTTGGTACCCGAAAGATGGGGCGATCGGCCCTGCTCCCGGCGGTCCAGCGGAGCGCACGGTGGGGTGACCCCGAACGAACCGAGACCCGTGGTGGGCCGGTCCGTGGGTGAAGGAGATGTCCGACATGATGTATTGGTACGACCATGATCTCAGCGGCTGGGGATATGCCTGGATGAGCATCGGGATGGTGGTGTTCTGGGGGTTGTTGATAGCGGCCTTCGTGCTCGTGATCCGAATGGTCACCCGGCCCGACGGCGCGACCTCGACCGATGACCGGTTGCGCAGCGCGGAAGACCTGCTGGCGGAGCGTTTCGCACGCGGAGAGATCGATGCGGAGGAGTACGCGAGTCGGCTCGACACCCTGCGCACGCACGGCGGTGCGGTCCCGCGAAAGTGAGCGCGCCCGCCTGCGTCGCCCATACGGCCTTCGACGCGGCAGCTCACCGCGGCGGAAGTTGTCGGAGCACAAGGTGACGGCGGTGGCGGTGCGCCGGGGGAGCGGGGACGAACGTCCTCGGTGAGCGGGTCATCGGGCTCTGGGACAAGGACGTACGTCGGCCGATAGTCGAGATAGCCGGCGCCTTGCCGCCTGCGAGAAGGAAGGGTGCCCCCGATGATTCGGATGGATGGGCTGACGAAATACTACGGTCGCAAACCTGCGCTGATCGATGTCACGCTGCGGATCCCGCCCGGGGTCGTTTTCGGCTACCTGGGGCCCAACGGCGCGGGCAAGACGACCACGATCCGAATCCTGGTCGGACTCATGCGCCCCACGCGCGGTTCGGCGTGGGTACAGGGTTCGGACACGGTCCGTGAACGCGAGGCGGCCCAGCGCTGCATCGGCTATCTGCCCGGACAATTCGTCGCATATCAGGATCTGACCGCGCAGCAGTATCTCGAGTATCTGGCAAACCTGCGCGGCGACGTCGATCCTGCGGTACGTGACGCGCTGGTCAAACGGCTGGACCTGGATCCGACGGTCCGCATAGGCGCGATGTCGCACGGCAACCGGCAAAAGGTCGGCATCGTGCAGGCGTTCATGTCCGAGCCGGATCTGCTGGTGCTCGATGAGCCGACACAGGGGTTGGATCCCTTGGTACAGCGCGAATTCCTCGCGATGGTACGCGAAGCGCGCGACGCCGGACGCACGGTCTTCCTGTCCTCCCATGTGCTCTCGGAGGTGCAGGCCGTCGCCGATACCGTCGCCATGCTGCGGGAAGGACGAGTGATCGCCGAGCATTCGGTGGCCGAGCTGACCACCCGGGCACGCCACCGCATCGACCTCACCTTCGCTGGCGAGCCGCCGGACCTGAGCACGCTGCGCCGAATCGAGGGCGTGCGGCGGGTCGAACAGAACACCGTCGCCGTGCACATCGACGTGGACGGTTCGACCGCGGAACTTCTCAAAGCCGTCGCGCCCTACGACGTGGTCGACATTGCCAG
Organism: Nocardia sp. NPDC005998; assembly: GCF_040614395.1. NCBI lineage: Bacteria > Bacillati > Actinomycetota > Actinomycetes > Mycobacteriales > Nocardiaceae > Nocardia > Nocardia sp. NPDC005998. The sequence continues at coordinate 109,995 of NZ_JBEXUI010000020.1, forward strand.
CCATGAACCGGATCTCGAAGAGGTCTTCCTCACCTACTACGGACAGGAGTGAAAGACCATGCTGCGCAACGTCTATCTGAAGAGTCTGCGCGATCAGCGGCGCGGGCTGATCGGCTGGAGTATCGGAATCGTCGCGCTGGTGCTGATGGAAAGCGCATTGTGGCCGTCGATCTCGGGCATGGCTGGTTTGCGCGAGTTTCTGGCGAACTATCCCGAGCCGCTGCGCAAGCTGTTAAATCTGGACGCCTTCGGCACCGGCACCGGCTTCCTGAACGCGGAACTGTTCAGCATGTTGCTGCCGATCCTTTTCCTGGTCTTTGCGATAAGCCGCGGCGCGCGGGCGATCGCGGGTGAAGAGGAACTCGGCACACTCGAGGTGCTCTTGGTGACCAGGGTCTCGCCGGTGCGCTTGGCGCTCGAACAGGCGGCCGTGCTCGCGACCGCCGTGCTCACGCTGGGCGCGGTGCTGTTCGGTGCGATCGTGGTGTGTTCGGCGATCTTCGGTCTGCACATCGCAATCGGCGCCGCGCTCACCGGAGCATTGTCGATGGTGCTGCTCGGCATCGAATTCGGCTGGCTCGCGCTGGCTGTCGGCGCGGCCACCGGTAAACGCACTGTGGCACTTGCCATCACGTCGGTGTTCGCGGTCGGCGCGTATGTGCTCTACGTCGCGAGCAAACTGGTCGAGGCCGTGCGGCCATGGGGACCGGCGTCGCCGTTCCATCAGGCGATCGAGGGCGGCCCACTCGGCGCCGGGCTCCCCGCGGAATACGGCTGGCTGGCTTTGGCCGGTGCGGTGGCACTGGTGGCCGCCCTGCCGGTCTTCGACCGCCGCGACATCGCGGGAGTGTGATCCATTTCGCGGCCACGTGAGCCGACCCGATCGTCGGCTCGCATCGTGAAGACGGCGCGGCGTCACCTGCGGATGCTGAGGATTTCGACGAGGGGGCGGCGGGGCGATGGCGGGATATCGGGTTCATTGTCGGGCGCTGTGCCGATGCGGATCACGACCTGCGGCACGCCGGGATAAGCAAGCAGGCTCGCGAGGACCCTTCGGCCCGTGGGCAATTCGGTGATATGGGTCAGTGCGCAGGTCGCCAATCCGGCAACTGTGCACTCGAGTAGCACCGCGGACAGCACCTCTCCAGTGTGCAGCCAGTTGGGTTGGGAATCGCTGCTCGAGCTGAGCACCAGCAGTCGCGACCGGTCCTCCAGTGTGCCGCGGCGGGCCGAATGCGGCGCGGACGGGAAGGTGCGTCCCACACCCACGCGGGCGAATTCGGCGTCGGAGACCAGTGCATTGCGTGGAACGCCCTCCGGTCCGCTGGAATGTCCGGACCACCAACGCAATTCGGACTGGTACTCCATATCGTAGCGGCGCGTTGCGGTGGCGTGTTCAGAGGCGGCCGCGAGCCGGGGGCGGACGCTGTCGTCGAGGGCAGTCAGCTCCAGGTCGTGGGGTATCACCAGCATCTGTACGGTGTGCACGACTTGCGGCCAGTCGGTCGGCGCCAGCATCGGCAGCCGGTCGGTGCGCCGCTGATCGATAGCGCGGGCGCGGGCACGCACGCTGTCCGGTGGGTCGGGCCACCGTCGGAAGTCGATGACCGCCAGGTAGTCGGGTTGCTCCGGATCGGGCAGCCGTGTGACATCGGTGTGCCAACCCTGCGCCGCGAACGCGGTGCGCACGTGGTGCAGCATCGCGCCGCAGCTGATCACCAATTGCCTGCCCAGCGGGTCCGTCGCGCTCAGCAGCCGGTCGTTATCGCGGCGCAGGTGCAGCCGAGTGCCGTCGAACTCGCAGCGCCACGGCTGGGTGTTGTGCACCGACGGCGCCCGGCTGGCCAGCCGCATGGCCGCCAGCACCGTCGGATGGTCGGGCACGTTGGCGGTGGGAGAGGGGTTGCTGTCGGTCATAGCTTCGAGTGTCGACCGCCGCTATATCGGTCGATAAGGGACTTGCGCCCGTTCTCGAGGGCACATGGTCTCTACCTGGGGCGTACGACTCAGCTTCGGCCGCGGCGGGCCCGGTCGCACAGTGCCGAAGGACCCCGAACGATTGCCGTTGGTCGGTTGGGCCGGATCGTCCAGGGGACCGCCACTTCTGATTGATCCGACACATGATCACCCGGTCTGCGCTCGGACGAAGCGGCGCACGCGAAACTAATTCGGGTGCACGACCATGACCGGACAGTCCGCATGCTGCACGAGCCAACTGCTGGTCGAGCCGAGGAGTAGACCGCGGAATCCGCCGCGGCCGCGGCTGCCGACCACGAGCAGCTGTGCGGACTTCGACCAGTTCGCCAACTGCTCGCGCGGCCCGGCAACGGAGACCTTGCGGGTCACGGTGACGTCAGGGTATTTCTCCTGCCAACCCGCGAGACGCTCGGCCAGCAGTGCGTGTTCGGCGATCTCGAGGTCGACGATGGGGATTTCGAGATATGAACTTCCGGCGTACTCGCCCATGGTCAGATCGCTCCAGGCGTGCACGGTGACGAGTTCGGCATTGCGCTCGGACGCCTCGGCGAATGCCGCGCCGAGGGCGGCCTCACCGACCGGGCTGCCGTCCGCGCCCACCACAACGGGCCCGCCGCGATGCGTCGGTTCTCCGGTGCCGGGCACGACCACGGTCGCGCCGTGGCCGTGCCCTGCCACCGCGAGCAATGTCGATCCGACGTGCGCGAGCGTGCCGACGCCCCTGGTGGCACCCATGACAACGAGGTGCGCGCCTTCCGAGAGCGTGATCAGCAACTTCGCCGGGTTCGCTTCGGAGAGTTCGGTGGCCACGGTCCGATCCGGAGCGATGTCGCGCGCAAGGGCGCGAGCCTCGGCCAGGATGCGATTGCCATGACCGTGCATCGCCTCGATGACCGACGACACCATGATGAGGTGGGTCCCGAGGACCGCGCGCGAGACCGCGAGGTCGAGGCCGTGCACGATCAGCAACTGCCGTCCCTTCCGAGCCGCCGTTTCGGCCGCCCATCGGACGGCGGCATCGGCGGACGCGGACCCATCGGTCCCCACCACCACCGCAGCCGATGTCAACTGGTGTCGATCCGCATCATGTCGGGTGCTCATTCCGCTGCCCTTCAGGTCGCGACGTTCGAGTCGGCGTGTATCGGAGTGTCGAACAAAGCATCTCGCCCGACCGACTCGGCTGTGAGGTGCCGAACGTCATCGGCCGCGATGACCAAGAGCATGTGACGGTGCGTGGTCCGGCCGCGCACCGATGCACCTATCCGGTTGCGATCCCGGCGCGCGCCAGCTCGGTCAAGGTCGCCCGAACGACTCGTGGGCGCGCTGCCGCGACGGGACCGGACAGGCCGACGCCGAGGTCGAGGGTCGCTGCTTCCACGGCGATGACGACGAGCTCACGGGGGAGGCGGCCGAGCGCTCGTCCGAGTGGCACCGCGTCGGGGATGCCGAGGGCGTGGGAGCTGGTTGCGGTGGTGAGTTCACGCAGGGCGTCGACAGTGGTACACCAGACGCGGCCCGGAGTGGACGGTTCACATTCAACGGCGTCCACGATGACGGCGAGCTCGGCGCCGTCCCACGCATCTAGCAGTCCGGTCGGTTCGCCGTCGCGCACGGTGACGACAACATCGGGCAGATCGAGCGCTTCGATGTCTCGGGCCACGGCAGGGCCGATCCCATCGTCGCGGCGAAACTCGTTCCCGACGCCGATAACGACGGCCTGCGGCCCGGTCACCGGCGCACCACGTCGAGTGCGAGGAAGTGTGCCGAGCACGAGATGCACGGGTCGTAGTTGCGGATGGTGCGTTCGCACAGTGCGGTGAGCGCCGCGTCGTCGAGGTCGAGGTGTTCTGTGACGACGCGACGCAGGTCGTCTTCGATGGCGGCCTGGTTCTGCGAGGTGGGCGGAACGATGTCGGCGGAACGGATGATGCCGTCGGCGTCGACGTCGTAGCGGTGATACAACAGACCCCGTGGTGCCTCACTCACACCATGGCCGGTAGCCGCCCGAGCAGTGACGGGAACGGCTGCGCGCGAAGGTGTTTCGTAGTGTTCGAGCAGCCGGAGCGCCTCCTCGATGGCATAGACGACCTCGACGGTGCGAACCAGGATGCTGCGGAACGGGTTGCGGCATGCGCCGCCGAGTCCGATCTCGGCGGCGACCTGACGAGCCATCGGCGACAACCAGGGGGAGTTGAGTGTGTACCGGGCCAGCGGTCCGGTGAGGTAGCGGCGGCCGTCGAGGGTCGCGTGCAGGGCGGTCGAGTGCGGAACCTGATCTTCGGCGACGTGCTCGGCGAATTCGGCAGCGGAGAAGGTGAGTCCGGAACTGCTGTGGATATCTCCGGATTCGATCGCATACCGATGCGGGTCGGAGACGGCGAGCAGGTCGTGGTCCAGCTCCGCGTCCGGAAATTCGAGTCCACCAGCCCAACGCGCGGTGTGCACGGCGTAATCCAGTGCGCGGCGCAGCTGTTCGGCCAGTGGTGCGAGATCGGTAGGGGACGGAACGGAGTAGAAGCCGCCGACTCGGACGTTGATCGGATGGATGGACCGTCCACCGATCAGTTCGAGCAAGGCGTTGCCTGCCCTTTTCACCGCCAAGCCCTGTTCGACGAGCTCACGATGATCGGCGGCGAGGGTGATGGCGTCGGGATAGCCGAGGAAATCGGGGAGATGCAGTAGGTAGATGTGTAAGGAATGGCTGGAGATCCACTCTCCGCAGTACAACAGTCGGCGCAGCCGCGCCAGCGGCGGGTCGAGCTCGACGCCGCAGAGCTGCTCGAGTGCGTTGCAGGCGCTGGTCTGGTAGGCGATCGGGCAGATGCCGCAGATGCGGGCGGTGATGTCGGGCGGTTCGGTGTAGGCGCGACCGCGCAGGAACGCCTCGAAAAAGCGGGGCGGCTCATAGATGTTCAGCTCGGCCCGCTCGACGGCACCGTCGGAAACGACGATCCGCAGCGCGCCTTCGCCCTCCACCCGCGCAAGCGAACTGACCCGCAACTGCCTACTGCGATGACTCACCGGACCTCCTGTCCGCGAAGGCCGGGGCGGCTGCGGCGACAGTGTGGAACACTCGGTCGACATCGTCGGTGGACATGCCGTTGACACTCAGAATCGGCAACAGTGCACGGATATTCGGAGTCGCCATCGGACCGAAGCAGCCATAGCAGCCGCGATGGTAAGCCGGGCACAGCGCACCGCACCCGGCCTGGGTGACCGGGCCCAGACACGGAATGCCGTGTGCGACAGTCACACACGTGGTCCCGCGGCGCTTGCACTCGGTGCAGACGCTGGTGTTCGGCAGGTCGGGGGCACGCCCGGCGAGGAAGGCGCACAGCGTGTCCAGTAGTTGGCGACGGTCGATCGGGCAGCCGCGCAGCTCGAAATCCACCGGCACGTGCGCCGAGATCGGTGTCGAGGTGGCCAGCGTCGAAATATATTGCGGGCTGGCATACACCACGGAAGTGAACTCGGTGACATCGGCGAAGTTGCGCAGCGCCTGGATGCCGCCGTGCGTCGCACAGGCACCGATGGTGACGAGAATCCGTGACTGCGCCCGGATCTCGATGATGCGGCGCTGTTCCTCCGGCGTGGTGACCGATCCTTCGACCAGCGACACATCGTAGGGGCCGGGTTCGACCGTGCTGGTCGCCTCGGTGAAATGTGCGATATGGAGGCGTCCGGCCAGGCTCAGCAATTCGTCCTCGCAGTCGAGCAGGGTGAGTTGGCAGCCGTCGCACGAGGTGAACTTCCACACCGCCAAGGTCGGGGTCCTCGTCTGGGAAGTGTTCATCACAGCTCCCGAATCGATAGCAGCGGTTGAGCTGTCGCGTAGTCGACCACCGGGCCATCGCGGCACAGCAGCAGCGGTCCGAGTTGGCAGTGTCCGCAGCGGGCGGCGCCGCACTGCATGTTGCGTTCGAGCGCGATCCGGATATCGGTTGCGGCGATTCCCTTGCGCAGCAAGGTCTGCGCGCAGAATCGCATCATCGGTTCCGGACCGCACAGGAATGCCATTGTGCGACCGGGGTCCAGCCTGAGCCTGGTCAGTGATTCGGTGACGAAGCCGACCTGGCCGGTCCAGCCCGCCGCCGGATGATCGACAGTCTGATGCAATTCGACATCACCGGTCGCGGCCCACAGCCGTTGGTCGTTTCGGAACAGGAGATCGGACGGGGTTCGGGCACCAGTGATCAGTACCACCCGCCGATAGTCCGCGCGCGCCGCCAGCGCCGTGAGTACGACCGGCCGCAGCGGCGCCAGTCCAACACCGCCGCCGACGATCACAAGATCGCGCTCGCGCGCGGATTCGGGGTCCCAGCCGCTGCCGAATGGCCCGCGCACCCCGATCAACCCACCGACCGCGGTGTCGTGCAGCGCGCGGCTGACCGCGCCGACCGCGCGGATCGTGTGTTCGAGGATGTCGTCGGTGGCCGCCGGGCTGCCGCTGATCGATATGGCGACCTCGCCGACGCCGAAGCTGTAGAGCATCATGAACTGCCCGGCCCGAAACCGTTGCGCTGCCCGGTGAACCGGTTCGAGCATGAGGGTCACGGTGTCGCGGTTCTGTGGGATACGGCCGACGACCCGGTAGGGCAGCATGGTGTCGCCCGGTGCCGGTGAACCCCGCGCGATGGTGGTGCTCGTCGCAGCGCCGCGCTGGCTCATCGGCTTCTTCCGTCGCCGGTACGGCTCAGCGGCGAGCGTGCGGAGGTGTCGCCCGGATTGCGGTACAGATCGAGCAGCCGTGCCCGGGTGGCCTGCAGCCGTTCCAGCACAGCCTCGAGCAGCATGCGGTTCAGGGCGCGGCCGAATACCGGGTCCAGGTCGGCGAGTTCGGTCAGTCGAGCGGAATCGAATTCGATCGCATGTACCGGTTCGACCGTATGTGCACCGAAATGCCACCGGTACGGTGGCATCAGCCACGACCAGCCCAACAGGTCTCCACTGCCCAGGGTTTGGACGACGATATCGCCGCGGCCCGGGACGTGCGCGTCGAGTCCGACCCGGCCGTCGCGGATCAGCCAGCACCGGTCGGCCGATCGCCCCTCGGTGATCAGCTGCTGCCCGGCCGGGTAGCTGACATCGCGACCGGCGTCGGCGAGCACGGCGAGTTCCGTGTCGGTCAGTGCTGCCAGCTGTGCGAACTGCGACAGTTCGTCAACTGCGGTCACTGGCGCCCCCTTCGGCGAGCGCGGCCATTTCAGCGGTGATGTCGATCCCCGCCGGGCACCAGGCGATACAGCGTCCACAGCCCACGCAACCGGAGCTGTCGAACTGGTCGTGCCAGGTGCCGAGCTTGTGGGTGAGCCACTGCCGGTATCGGCTCTCGCCGGACTGCCGGACACTGCCGCCGTGCTGATAGGAGAAATCCAGTTCGAAGCAGGACACCCAGCGTTCCCAGCGTTCGGCGTGATCGCCGGTCAAATCGGTGACGTCCTCGGCGGAGGTACAGAAACAGGTGGGGCACACCATCGTGCAGTTGCCACAGGTGAGGCACCGAGATGCCACGTCCTGCCACTGCGGCGAGTCGTGGGATTCGCGAAGCACGGTGGGCAGGTCGGCGTCCGGCATCGACCGGCCCATCCGTCCGGCAGCAGCGTCGACCGCGGTCCGGGCGGTGGTGACGTCAGCGGTTTCGGCAGGACCAGTGGTCAGGTGCGCGAGCACATCTGCACCGGTCTCGGTGCCGATGTCGACCAGGAATCGATGCCCGACGGCGTCGATGATTTCGGTGAGCGCGAGGTCATATCCGTTGGACACGCCGGGCCCGGTGCCCATCGAGACACAGAAGCACACACCGCCAGGCTCGGTGCAGTTCACCGCAACCACGAACAGGCCAGCGCGGCGACCGGTGTATCCGGTGTCGGGATATGTCCCACCACCGAGTACGCGGCCCAGGATCGCGATCGCGGCGAGATCACACCCGCGCACGCCGACAAACGCAAACCGTTGTGCGGAGTCTTCGGCACGTTGCTCGTTCAGGTCGGGCCCCATCTCCCACACCTTGCGGTGCGGCGGATGCAGGAACTGTTTCCACGAGCCGGGTCCGGCCGAATGCGCGAATACGGCGGCATCATCGCGGCGCCGCAGCCGATACCGTCCGGGCTCGGTATCCACGCTCCACCCGGCGGGCAGCTGCGCTCCGGACACCAGATCGTCCAGCACGATCGCACCGTCGCGCTCCTGCGGACCGATGACCCGATACTCCTCCTCGTGCAGGACTTCAACGAGGCGGTCCAGGCCCGCGCGGTCGATCACCACCGTGTCGCCAGGCTTCATGAGGCCCCCTGCGGATCGCAGTTTTCTACGCTGTCGAGTCTGGTGAGCGGATGTCGGTGCAACGAGGGCCGAAGGTCACCACTCGCGTCGGCAGACGCCCCGAGCAGACGGCCGCTGCGCTCGGGGCTGCCGGGCGCCGAAGCGATCTGCGGTGGCGTCACACTGCTCGGAACGCCAGGCAGATGCGTGTGAGCGTCGCGATCCGGTCCACCTGCTCGGTGACCTCGGTGCCACTGCCTTGGTGGCCGCGATCAAGGGGAACCGATCAGACCGGTGTCGATCGAGATGCTTCGGCCGTGGCATCGGCAGCGGCTTGCGGTGGGCACTCACCGCCGAGGCGGAGCACGGTAGCGAAGCCTGCGGCGAGGCATTCGGTGAAGGTCGCGAGGTCGGGGATCGCAGCGGAGTCCGCGTTGATCGCGACAAAACAGGTTCCAACATGTGATGTCAATGTCACGTTGACGGCCGTGCCGATGGTTGGGCCGAACGCGTACATGCGGTCGATGCGCGCACCGGCGATATACAGGGGCACCGGGGAACCTGGGACGTTGGAGGCGACAAAGTCGACATGCTTGAGCATCCCGGTGACCACTCCGACCGGCAACCGGTTGAACGCCGCCGCGATAGCACCGGACAGCGGGATGGCCGGCTCGCGGCGCCAACTGCCGACGGCGGCGTCCACGGCGCGCATCAAGTCTTCGGTCTCGGCGATGTCGACCGGCAACGCGAAACGAGTGAGCGTGATCCGGTTGCCGCCGAGCGGATCATCGGCCGTCCGAAGACTGATCGGCATGGTAAGCCGCAGCTGGTCGACCTTCGCCCCGTGCCGGTCGTGATACCTGCGCAGTCCGATGACCACCGCGGTCAGAAAGGCATCGTTCATCGTGCAGCCCACGGCACGCGCGGCGCGGCGCATTTGCTCGAGGGGTGCATCCAGCACCGCCAGTCCGCGACCGAGACTGCGTTCGGTCATCACCGGCGACAGCGTGGCGGTGACGGGCTTGGCAAGGCGGACCACCGAGGTCGCAAGTGCGGCGGTGTCGCGTACCGTCCGAGCGGGATGAGCGACGGCTCGCCACACGGTTTGCGGTGTCGCCCGGATGCCGCCGCGAAGGAGATCCGAGCCGACCGCCCAGTTCCATGCCACGACATCGCGCAGCTCGCCGTCATCGTCGTGCGGCGGCTCGGGCGGATGACCGCGATCGGTGCCTGCACGATCGAAATCGAATAGCGCTGCGGCGATCTGAATGCCGCCGATACCGTCGGTGAGGCTGTGGTGCACTGTCATCACCAGCGCGCATCTTCCACCCGACAAACCGCTGAGCAAGGTCGAGCGCCACAGCGCACGAGCCGGATCGAAGGCGGTCATCGCCTCGGTGCGCGCGAATTCGAGTACCTCGGATATGGTCGCCGGTTCCGGCAACGCAACCCGTCGCAGGTGCCAGGACAGGTCGAAACCCGGATCGACCGTCCACCTGGGCGGGGCGAGACCGAGCGGTGCGGCGACCAGCCGATGCCGCAACCTCGGTACGAGGCGGGTGCCGCGATCGATCGTCTCCACCAAGCGATCCCAGTCCGGATCGGTATCGAGGATCAGAACCGAGACGATGGTCGAACGCAGGACCGGATCCCGCTCCATGTTCCACGAGAACAGGTCCGATTGCGACATGTGGGATTCGCGGGAGCCCATCGCCTGCTGCCTTCGTCTTCGCCGGGTGTCCGTCGTACCGCTACGCTCGTGCTTCCTCAGACCGCTACGGTCCGGCTCGGTTCCGCCGCGAGTGTCGCGCGGATCTTGTCTTCCAGACCGTCGATCGCCGCACGCGATGACCAGGCGCACGTCAGTTCCGGAAACTCGACGCTGACCGCGATATGGGTCGAATCTCGTTGCGACCAGCGGACATCGCATCCGCACGCCGAACAGCCTGCGCGGACCCGAAGGGCAGCATGCTGAACGGTATCCATAAGGGTAAGCCTGCTCGGTCCCCGTCGAAGGCGACCGATCACGAAGACCTCTATATCGAGGCCCTTCGTCCTCTCCCCGCGCCTTGACCGGCCTGGTAGCCCCGCAGTCCGGGGCCACGCAGTTTCGCCGTACGTTTCGGGTCGGCGCGCGACACCTCACTCGGGCCTTTCTGAGCACCGTCGGAATGTCCACAGCAGGCTGTGCCGTGCCCATGTCGGACCCGAGGATGCGCCGATTCTCGGCCTCGATGCTGAGCGGTGATAGCTGCACGGTCGTCGAGGGACGTGGCAGTCCGGCCGACACGGTGCCACCACCACGACCGGTGACGGCGTACGCGGTCTCGAACACATTGGCCGAGCCAACAACAGCTTCGAAGGCCCAGCCGAATTTGTCGGGGGCGATCGGGGCCATCAGCTCGTGCAGCGCATCCGGCGCGCACACGTCGCTGGCCTCGGGCTGCCTTCAGCCCGCACCACGCGCGACGGTTGGTTTCGCACCGTCTCGGCCGTCATCGAACGATCTGGTCGGCGGCGTTTCGCTGCCGCGGAGCAGTCGGATCGTCGAAAGCGATCGAGCAGTTGCCGTCGCCCGGCGGGCGGATTGACATGATGGACATCATGCGAGATTGTAATTCGCATGATGGTCGACATGCGAAATGCGACCCCTGAGGAAGGCCAGCGAGCGCGACAGAAACGAGAGTCGTTGACGCGCATCCTCGATGCGGGCGCCGCTCGGCTGCGGGCGGACGGTCCCGACGGCGGCGCCATCGGCAAGGTCATGCAGGATGCGGGACTGACGCACGGGGCCTTCTACTCGCACTTCGCCAGCAAAGACGAACTGGCCATCGCAGCCTTCCGGCACGGGCTTGCCGAAAGCCGGCCGCGCTGGATCGGCAAGAAGCCGGACGCTTCCTGGGGCGCACGCGCGGCCCGCCTCGCCCGTGGCTACCTCAACCGAACCCATCGCGACGATCGCGCCGATTCGTGTGCGTTCTCGGCGATCGGATCCGACGCCGCGCGCTTGTCCGCCGAGTTCCGTGTTGCCTACGAGGAGGAACTGCGCAAGACCCTCAACGCGATGGGGGGACGCCCAGTGGACGAGGCGCAGGAGCACGAACTCTATGACGAAGCGATCGCGACCCTAGCCCTGTGCATCGGCGGTCTGGTGCTGTCGCGAGCCGTGGAATCCGAGTCCTTCTCGTCGCGGATTCTTCGAGTGTGCCGGAATACGGTGGCGCAGATGGGCGCTGCCGTCGATGAACGCGCCGAGCGCGAACATGAGGCAGAGGCATGAATTACCAGAACTGCCGTTTCGAATGACCACACAGCCTGGATCACGCTGAACCACCCTGGAAGCCGCAATGCGAGATCCCGTGCACATCGAACTGCTCATCGAGGAGAATAATGTCCTACAGCACAGAGCCTTTCGCTTCGAAGAAGTTCTCGGATATTCGCGGGCAACGCATGGCCTATATCGATGAGGGGGAGGGCGACGCCATTGTCTTCCAACATGGCAACCCGACTTCGTCGTATCTGTGGCGCAATGTCATGCCGCACTGTGCAGGGCTGGGGCGGTTGGTCGCCTGTGATCTCATCGGTATGGGTGATTCCGGCAAGCTCCCGGAGTCCGGTCCCAACCGATATACCTACGCCGAGCACCGTGACTATCTCTTCGGGCTGTGGGATGCGCTCGACCTCGGCGACAATGTCGTGCTGGTCCTCCACGACTGGGGGTCGGCCCTGGGATTCGATTGGGCCGATCAGCATCGCGACCGCGTCCGGGCGATCGTCTACATGGAAAGCATCGTCATGCCGGTCACGTGGGAGCAGTGGCCGGAGCGCGCGCGAGGTGTGTTCCAGGGTTTCCGGTCGCCGGCCGGTGAGGGAATGGTGCTGGAGAAGAACATATTCGTCGAGAAGGTCCTCCCGGGGTCGGTGCTGCGGTCACTGAGCGACGCGGAGCTCGCCGAATATCGGCGGCCCTTCGCGTCGCCGGGCGAGGACCGTCGTCCCACTCTGAGCTGGCCTCGCCAAATACCGATCGACGGAGAGCCGAAAGATGTCGTCGAAGTAGTCGAGAACTACGGAAAATGGCTGACCACAAGCGACGTCCCGAAGCTGTTCGTCAACGCGGAACCGGGATCCATCCTCACCGGCGCCCAACGCGAATTCTGTCGCACCTGGCCCAACCAGCGCGAAATCACTGTTCCCGGATCACATTTCATCCAAGAAGACAGCCCTGATGCGATCGGCTCCGCCATCGCGGAATTCGTAAAAGACGTGCGCGGCTGAGAGAAGTTCGGGGTCGGTCCGGCGCGAATTTCACACCGCACCGACTCGGCCCGTCGTGATGGCCGACGACCGCCTGCCATCGATGCTGTTCGCCATGCATCGATTCGGCGGTCGCCGAGCACTACACCGCCCGTCGCCCCCAGAGGTGAACTTCTGGGAGTGCGTCGACCGCGCTGCACGTTCCCTCGGATGTGATCGAGAAGCGCCACCCGAGCTGGTGATCGCTCAGTGCTCCCTGCCGCGTTCGGGTACGACGTCGGTCGCGTCGAATTCGCGGCCCAGGTCAGTGCGGTCCTTGTGGCCGCTCATTAGAGTCACGCGTCGGGTGCCGAGCTGCGTGCGGACAGAACATCCAGGAGCCCCACAGCGCCGTCGCCGTCGCAGCGATCGGTGGTGACAACGTCGATGGGGGAGACCCTGAAGGCATTCGTCGTGCGGCAAGCCGAAGTGGAGCTACGTGCAGACGACGTTCATCGGTTTCGTGCCGCCCGGGGTGAGCGCGTGCGTCGAACGCATCAAGACCGAAGACGCCATGCAGATCGAACGACAGACGGCCGGAGCGTGAGCGCCTACGACGCCGAGTCGCCCTGGCGGGCCTACCTCGATCAGCTGCCGTCGAAACTGCGGCGCCAGGATCTGGCGTTGGCGACGACCCGGTCGAGATCCAGCGGTACGTCCTGATCAGCGCGCACGAATGCCGAGCTATGGGCTGATCGGCGAGGCCCAATCCACGAGGCGTCGACCGCTGGACACGGCACAAGCGGCGCAACGGGCAGATCTTCGGACTGACGGATACCCCGAGCACCTGGGTCGACCTACTGGCCGTCGCTTCCCGAACGCATACGCGTTCACTGCCGATGACGGCTGTCGTTCCTGCTCACGGCTTCGGGATGGTCCCGGACTTTCCCCAAATTCCCCCACAACAGGGAAGGCGCCGTAGACGAGCGCGGAAATTCCCTGCTCAAAAACCACATTCGAGCCCTGCAACGGGTCACGCTGGCCCGTGGCGAATCGGTGCGCTCGTCGCCATGGCCCCCGTCCTACTCCATATCGAGCACGCCCGGGCATACGACCACGGCCCGCCGCTACCCGAAGATACTCACTCGCCCGACCCGCAATTGCCGATGGCTGGTCGGATCTGCTGGAAGCGGTTCAGCGACGGTGCTGCGACCTGGCTTGCTGTTCGCGATGCCGCTATGGGAATCGGCACCCTATCGTCCCTCGCGGCCGGTAACCGGTGCGGCACTGGTTCGCCGTCGCAAGCGCCATCGAGCTGACCGCGATCGCGGCCACGACATCGCCATCAGTTCATCGGTGACCAGGCGATCCGAGAACATCGCCGGTACAGGACCGCTCGTATTCGTGATGCCCTCGACCGTTCACATGCGCAGGTCGATCCGGCGAGACGGCTCAAAGCACAGCGTATTCGGACTTCGCACTTGCTCGCGCCCGGTCGATTCTTTCGCACCATTGGTCGTGCAGTGTTCTCCAGTCTTCTGCGGCGGTGCGGATCCACTTCATTGCCAGCTCTGCCGCAGCCAAGGCGGGTTTCTCCCTTTCGAATTCGTTATCCGCGTGTGCGGCGCGGTCGACCAGTTCGCTCCAGCGATTGAAATCTTGATGTAGTGCGTCTTCGACCTTCTTGTGCATTACAGCTCCTTTGTGGCTGAAGTGATCTTGTGAATCGATTTCTCGGACATGGGATCGGGTTCCGGCAACGTGGTCGGGTAACGCGGACCCGGGAAGCAAGAGCCGCTGAGGCTCGCCGATGCAGCAGTTCTGGTGTTGTGGAAACGCTCAGCTGTTCGGCAACATCACGCAATCGCGGCTGCCGTCTCGTTATTGCTGTCCGCCGCAGTGTCGCGGGGGTCGATCATCAATATGATGACGAGAGGGTAAGCCTGCAGATCGCGAGCCGGTTACGGACCTCTGCTCGCCGACCTCATGGGCAACTTGCGGGACGTGCGGTCGTTTCGACCTAGCGCCTACAGGGCTGCCGACCTTCCCAGCCGTCTTTTTGATATCAGCTTGGTTACAGTTTACGCACAGTCGGTTAACTATGTATAGGGGAATGCAGAAGTCGCTGTAGAAACCGCAGGTACGCCCCCGCCCTGTGCGCCTCCAGCAGTTTGCTAGATCGAATTGGTTCTGGCGCGCGAAACGTGAAATCTGCACTCATGGTGTCGCATGCCGCGCGGCTGCCGGGCCGACAGAAGCTGACCGATGCCGAGCTGACCTGCCTGGCAGTCACCCATGCCTACCAGTTCGAGATCCGGCCGAACTCGACTCGGACTCGCTGATCGCCAACCGTGCCCCGGACGGGTAGTGGCGGACTCTCGACGAGGCAGTGGTGTAGCGACCTACCGTCATCGTCTCCGAGATCTACAACACCCACCTCGAGATGTGCTCATCTACGCCGCACACACTGTCGATCGCGCTTCGGTCAGCGGCTCGAATCAGAAGTTCCAGCGTCAGATTCGTGCGATGCGGCGCATTGCCGGAATGTACCGGATCGCGAAGAGCCGCAGCTTCATTCCGAGTGTGACGCCAGGAAAAGGACTTCTTCGAAACGTTCGGCTCGGCCCATTCGGATGCATCGAGACTGGTCCTCGGATGTCGCCCATACTGCTCGACATCGGCCGGGATCATCGACGCCCGTGCGCCGTCCGGTGTACATCTCGGGAAACGCGAAGTCTCGCTGCGGAATCAGGAACGACTTCGTCGGCTGCGCGGTGGGCGACCTGTGGTCGAGTTCGGCTCACCGGAACTCAACCGTCGCCACGCTGCATATCGATAGGTCACGGTATGTCCCATGTCCTTCGTGAATAACAGCCCGGGATCTGGGCCCGACGTTGTCGAGGCTGCCGCGGCACGCCTTATCCGGGCAGCAGCCGAGCGGCAGCCCTGTGCGCCGGTCCGTGACCTGATCGGCAGCACCGACGTCGGCGCCGCCTATGCCGTCCAGGAGCGCCTGACCGCCGCCCGGCTCGATGTCGGCGCCACCATCGTCGGTCGGAAGATCGGGCTGACCTCACCGGCAGTCCAGGCCCAGCTCGGCGTCGACCGGCCCGACTTCGGTGTCCTCTTCGCCGACATGCAATGTTCGGAGGAGCAGGTCGTGGCGATGGACCGGCTGCTCGAGCCCAAGGTCGAGGCGGAGGTCGCCTTCGTCCTGGGCAAGGACTTGGACGACGGACCGCTCGATATCGAGTCGGTACGTCGTGCGGTCGCGTACGCCGCGCCCGCCCTGGAGATCGTCGACAGCCGCATCGCCGGGTGGGACATCACTTACGGGGACACTGTCGCCGATAACGCGTCGAGCGGCCTGTTCGTGATCGGCAGTGCACGCCGCGACCTGAACGAGTTCCAACCGGTCGACGTCACCATGAGCATGCGGATCAACGGTCGTGAAGTGTCCACCGGCACCGGTTCCGCCTGCCTCGGCGACCCGCTCGAAGCCCTGCGGTGGCTCGCCCGGACCGCCCGAGAATTCGGCGATCCGCTGCGGGCCGGCCAGATCATCCTCTCGGGCGCGCTGGGTCCGATGGCGCCGGTAGTCGCCGGCGCTCACGTCATCGCCGAGATCAGCGGCTTGGGCGTGGTCCAGGCCAGCTTCGCAGATGGCGCAACCCCCAGCCAGGCCACCAGGACCTACGCAGGAGACGCAGCATGAATCACGCCGGCAAGACCAAGGTCGCTGTCATTGGATCCGGGAATATCGGCACCGACCTGATGATCAAGGTGCTGCGGCACTCGAGGCACCTGGAGATGGGCGCCATGGTGGGCATCGACCCGGACTCCGACGGCCTGGCACGCGCGGCTCGCTTCGGCGTACCCATCACGGCCGACGGTGTCGACGGCCTGATCGACATGGCGGGATTCGACGACATCGAGATCGTCTTCGACGCGACGTCCGCCAAGGCGCACGAGGCCAACGCGGCCGAACTGGCGCCGTACGGCAAGCGACTCATCGACCTCACCCCGGCGGCGATCGGACCGTTCGTGGTTCCGGCGGTCAACATCGAGGAGCACATCGACGCCACGAACGTGAACATGGTCACCTGCGGTGGTCAGGCGACGATCCCGGTCGTGGCGGCTGTCGCGCGGGTGGTGCCGGTCGCATATGCGGAGATCGTGGCGTCCATCGCATCGAAGTCGGCAGGGCCGGGCACACGCGCGAACATCGACGAGTTCACCGAGACAACTTCGCATGCCATCACCAGCGTCGGAGGAGCGGAGCGCGGTAAGGCCGTCATCATCCTCAACCCCGCGGAGCCCCCGTTGATCATGCGCGACACCGTCTTGTGCCTCGTGCAAGCCCCAGACGCGGCGGTCCATGCCGAGATCACCGCATCGGTGCAGAAAATGGTCCGCGACGTGGCCGCCTATGTGCCCGGGTATCGGCTCAAGCAGGCGGTCCAGATCAGCCCGATCCCGGATGGCCAACCAGTGCACACATTGCTGCGCGAGGGCACCGACACCGCGCCCACCCATCAGGTGTCGGTGTTCCTCGAGGTCGAGGGCGCTGCCCACTACCTGCCGGCTTACGCCGGAAACCTCGACATCATGACCTCTGCCGCCGTGCAGATGGCCGAGCGCATCGCTCAGCGGAAGGAAGAAAGCCGATGACCGCCAACCTGTTCATCCAGGACGTGACACTGCGCGACGGCATGCATGCCGTCCGGCACCGCATCACGCCGGAGAATGTCGCCGCGATCGTGGCCGCGCTCGATGCCGCCGGTGTCGATGGCATCGAGGTCGCACACGGCGATGGCCTGGCCGGCGGCTCCCTGAACTACGGCCCCGGGTCCAACACCGACTGGGAGTGGATCGAAGCCGCCGCAGCCAATATCGAGCACGCTCGCTTGACCACGTTGCTATTGCCGGGAATCGGCACCATCGATGACCTGAAGCAGGCGTACTCCCTCGGCGTCCGCTCCGTCCGCGTGGCCACGCACTGCACCGAGGCCGACGTCTCCGCGCAGCACATCGCCACGGCCCGCGAGCTCGGCATGGATGTATCCGGCTTCCTGATGATGAGCCACATGGCCCCCGCCGACGAGCTGGCGAAGCAGGCGGCGCTCATGGAGTCCTATGGCGCACACTGCGTGTACGTCACCGACTCCGGGGGACGGCTGACGATGGACGGGGTCCGCGAGCGCGTTCGCGCCTATCGCGATGTGCTCAGCCCGACTACGGAGATAGGCATTCACGCGCACGAGAACCTGTCGCTGTCGGTCGCCAACTCCGTGGTGGCGGTGGAGGAAGGAGTGACCCGGGTCGATGCATCGCTGGCCGGCCACGGCGCTGGCGCTGGCAACTGTCCCATCGAACCTCTCGTCGCCGTCGCCGACCTGTACGGCTGGAAGCACGGATGTGACCTCTTCGCGCTTCAAGACGCTGCTGACGACCTTGTTCGTCCATTGCAGGACCGGCCTGTCCGCGTGGACCGCGAGACCCTCACACTCGGCTATGCGGGCGTCTATTCGAGTTTCCTGCGTCATGCGGAGACCGCCTCCGAGCGGTACGGCATCGACGTGCGTGACATCCTCCTCGAGGTCGGCAGGCGCGGGCTCGTCGGCGGACAGGAAGACATGATCATCGACATCGCCCTGGACCTGACTGCCGCCCGGACCTCATAGGGTTCGTGAGCTTCGCCGCCGACGAGGGATCGCTGCCCGAAACCTTCCTGACCACCTCGACGGAAGGCGTGACTGAGATACTGGTGACCCGCTGATCGAGAGGCATGAAGTGCCTGATTCCGCAAGGCGTGCCGAGCCGAATGCGGACACAGTGCTGGGCAAGGTGATGTCGGTACTGCACGCGTTCGAGGTCGAGGACCAGGGAGTCGGTTTCGCCGAGTTGCAACGGCGTACGCGGCTGCCCAAGGCAACGCTGCACCGCATATTGGGCGATCTCGAGTCGACACGCCTGCTGGATCGGATCGGTGGTGCCTATCATCTGGGCGGTCACCTCTTCGAACTCGGCATGCGGGCCTCGGTCGAGCGAGGCCTGATCGAGGTGGCCACACCCTTCCTCGAGGACCTCTACGAACGCACTCACGAGTTGGTGCACCTGGGGCTCCTGGAGAGCCAGGAGGTGGTGTACGTCGCGAAGATAGGTGGCCACCGGCAGGTGCGCTCGCCCTCGCGACTGGGCGGCCGGATGCCCTTGCACGCCACCGCCATTGGCAAGGCGCTGCTGGCCCATGCTCCCGCGGAGGTGCGGCAGGCGGTCCTTGCGGAACCGCTGCCGCGACTGGCGCCGCGGACGATCACTGCACGAGGGACGCTCCGTAAACAGCTCGATAACGTGGTCGAGAGCGGGATCGCCTTCGAGTTCGAGGAGTCCGCGGTGGGAATTGTGTGCGTCGCCGCGCCGGTGCTCGACGCCGATGAGCGGGTGCTCGCAGCAGTCAGCGTCACCGGTCCGGTAACTCGCTTCCGCCCGCAGCAGCACGCGGCGTCGGTGCGCGCAGCAGCGGACGGCATCGCAGCGACCCTGGCACGACGCGATGCACTCCGGAAGCGGGATTGACGTCGTCGCTGCTCGGCACACCTGCACAATCCATATCGGGCATGTCGAGAGCGCCCGGTGTGCGCGCATCCCTACTGCCGACCGGCGGACTGGGCGCGGTCAACCCAGCAGGCTATCGCCGCGGCAGGCGCCACTGAGAGGGGCGCGTCCCGCGGCACTGCCGCAACGACGGGTTGCGTTTCGAACTACCCGGAAATTTCGTGCCGTCCGGCGAGTTCTTCGAACGGCACGAAACCCGGTGTTCAAGGAAGCCCCCGCACGCACAGTGCGGAGGGCTATCTCGTTGGCAGGCAAACGGAATCGGTATAGTTCACCCGCCGCGGCTACTCGACATGGCGAATGACCAATTCGATCATGGCAAACTTGCTGCAATAGCCCGTACTTGCCGCCACATAGCGTAGCGGCACAAATGAAATACGGCCCCGAGGGGCAATACGGACGGAAGCGGTGATCTACCGAGACCGAATCAGGACGCGGGCTTGGGCTGGGTCAGGTCCCTGATACCGGTGATCGAATTGATGATGTTGAGGACGGCGGAGGTGCCGTTGTTGATGGCCGAGCTGCCGGAGTCGAGCGTGGCGGAGCCGGTGGACGAGCCGGCCGAACCTGTGGACGAGCCACCATCGGCCGAACCCGAGCCCAGGCCCGCAGAGCCGGTGCCGGCAGCCGTAGCGACGGGGGTAGCGGCGGACGCCATCGCGGCAGGGCCGAAGAACAGGGCGGCGGCGGAGACGGTCGCGGCGGCGGCAAGGACCTTGCGAGAGACCATGTACGGAGTTTCCTTTCACAGATGGATAACGACGCCATCACGGCGCGCACCACGAATGTTATGAGAAAGAGATCTGCAAGTCCACTTTTATTTTTTGTGCGGATAGTCACCGTTAACAGTGGGCAAACGGCAGATTTTGCCGCTGTAACACAATTTGATCTTCATTCCGCATAAGAATTCGATGATCAAATTCGGTTGATTTCTTCGACGGTGCCACGTATCGGCGTGCGGCGGAACCGATCTCGTCGCAGACCTTCGATCCCAGCATCGAGCGATCTCTGGCCGACGACGCACTCAGGGACCCGCTGGCATGACGGCGATCCCGGCGTCATACCGGGCGAGGTGTCGCGCCGAGAGACGGCCGGGCCGGCATCGGGTCCTGAGTGTGTCGCGCTGGGACGTCCATGCCGTGCTATAGACCTGCTGGCATTGGCGGCTCGGTACGACCGCACTGCAGCGCCTGCAGTGCGCCGCCGCACTGGGACTGGATGGTCGCGCCGGGTGCCGGTTGACATGACAGCTGGCTGCGACGGTGAGCAGAATGGCACTGCTGCTGCACTGGCCGACCAGGCACGGTCAGGAGGTTGTCAAACGAGTACTGCTGGATGGTAATGCTCAAGTGAAATCTGTTCAGGGGCAAGCGGTTCGGCGCGGAAGGACAGTACCCAGCCGAGTCCCCCCGTTCGTCGCGGCCCACGGCGGCCGAGATGCCGAGCCGAATCTGCTCCGCGGCCTGGAAGTAGCGCGCTATCCCGTCAGCCCAGCCTCTCCCGCAGTATCCGGTGGGGGTGCACTCCAAGCGTGGTGGCATCCCCCTATAGGGGCAGGTGTTGCCCTGCGGTGACGCCGCGGATCTCCACGGCCGCACCGGCCACACTGTTGGCGTCGCGGCGCTGGACGTCGGCTACCACCTGATCGAGGTCACGGCTACCGCGGTAGCCATGCCGTGCTGGCGATCACCGCGCTGTTCTTCGGCGGAGCGCATCTGACGAACCCGGGCGCGAACGCGCGGAGTGCAGTGACGATCGCGATCAGGCGGGTGTGCTGCTCGGCGCCGCATTCCTGTGGCGACGCAGCATTGCTCGTGTTCGCGACGATCACGCGGAGTTCGGCGCCGTCATCCGATCGATGACAGCGAGGTGCTGTCGCCGGGTTGCCAGATGGCGTGCCGCCGCTGCCATCAACCGATTCCGGAAGCCGGAGATCACACTCGGCGGCGGGTTCCGCCGATCCAGCGCGGCCAGCGCGGTGGCCACGACCTCGGCCGGGGACTGCATCGCAGTGCCGCCGGCCGCGTCCTGTGTGCCGACAACATCGAAGAACTCGGTTCGCGTCGCGCCCGGCGACAGGGCGAGCACCCGCAGGCCGGTCCCTCGCGACTCCGCCCAGAGCGCCTCGGTGAAGCTCAAGACGAACGCCTTGGTCGCACCATAGACGGCCATGCGGGGAGTGGGCTGATAGGCGGCCATGCTGGCGACGTTGATCAGGACGCCGCGGCCGTAGTCGCGCAGTTGGCCGATGAAAGCGCGGCTGATGTCGACCACGGCGGTGGTGTTCACCGCGATCTCCTGCCGTAGCCGCTCGGGTTGGTCGGTATGCAGCGGCCCGAAAGTGCCGAAACCGGCATTGTTCACGACGCTGGTGACCCGCAGGCCCCGGCGGGCGATCTCGGTGGCGAGCACCTCGCCGATATTGTCGCGTGCGAGGTCGGTCGCGAGTACGTGGACATTTATCCCGTGGGCCGAAATCAGTTCGGCGGCCAGCGATTCGAGCCGTTCTTCGCGCCGGGCCACCAGGATCAGGTTCGATCCCCGCTCGGCGAGCTTGCGCGCAAATTCCGTGCCGATGCCTGCGCTGGCGCCGGTCACCAGTGTGGTCTGTCCCCGATAGTCGACCGCGGTCATTGAATCTCCCAGGTTGTCGGTGAGTTATGGTCACTCTACGTCAGGTTGGCAGTTGGTGACAGATTTGCGCCAACTGAAATTCGGTCATCGTTCGCTACCATGGTGGTCGTGACGAATCCGACGGCCGAGCCGACTCTGTGGGAGCGTTCCCGGCAGATCGCGGTACGGGAGATCCTGGATACAGCGATCCGCCTGTTCGAGGAGCAGGGGTACGACAACACGACCGTCGCGCAGATCGCACGCGAAGCGGGCATCTCCCAGCGCTCGCTGTTCCGCTACTTCGGCACCAAGGAAGATCTGGTGTGCGGTGATCAGGACGCGCTGGGTGAACTGCTCAGGCAGACAGTCGATGACCAGCCCGTCGACGTCTCCGCCTGGGATGCCCTGCGCGTCGGGTTTCTCGCCATCATGACCGACAATCACACGCCTGATCAGGTCCTGCGCTTGTCCACCCTGATCTTCGACACTCCGTCGCTGCACGCAGGCTATGTGACGAAAAGGCTGCGTTGGCAGGCGAATCTGGTGCCGGTCATCGAGCGGCGGCTGGGTATCGCCGTCGGCTCGGATCAGGATCCGCGCGCCCGTGCGATCATCGCCACGGTGTTCGCGTGCGTCGACGCGGCAAGTGTTGCCTGGGTCCGCAGTGGCGGCCGGTCGGATATCGCCGAACTCTACGACCGGTCACTCGCCGCGGTGACCTCGGGGAGGTCCTGACTTGGGAGCAGGAGTTGCTCAGAGTGCTGCTGAGCGTTGTCACCGCCTCGGCGGCGCAAAGACGGAAGTGCGCAGAGGTGAAACCTCTCGCGACAGGTGGTCAACGGCCCAGTGACCGGCTGATCACCAGTCGCTGAATCTGGTTGGTGCCTTCGAAGATCTGCGTGATCTTGGCTTCGCGCATGTACCGCTCGACGCGGAAGTCGCGGGTGTAGCCGTAGCCGCCGAACACCTGCACCGCATCGGTGGTCACCTTCATCGCGGCATCGGTGGCGACCAGCTTGGCCACACTCGCTTGCCGCGTATACGGCAACCCCGCGTCGCGGCGACGCGCGGCATCCAGGTAGGTCGCCCGCGCGGAATCCACGGCCGCGGCCATATCGGCGAGCAGAAAACCCAGACCTTGGTGGTCGATGATCGGCTTACCGAATGTGGTCCGCTCCTTGGCGTAGGCGACCGCCTCGTCCAGGGCCGCCTGCGCCAGACCGGTGGCGACCGCGGCGATGCCGAGTCGGCCGGAATCCAATGCGCTGAGAGCGATTTGGAGTCCTTGCCCCTCCGCGCCGATCCGGCGCTCGGTGGGAAGGAGCGCGTCGTCGTAGTGAGCGGTCGTGGTCGGCACCGCGTGCAGGCCCATCTTCTGTTCCGGCTTGCCGAAGCTCAGCCCTGCGGTGTCATTCGGCACGAGAAAGCAGGTGAGGCCCCGCGACCCCGCACCCGATCGCGCGAACAAGTTATAGAAGTCCGCCCTGCCGCCGTGCGTGATCCAGGCCTTCGTACCGTTCACGCGATAGCCACCCTCGACCGCGGTGGCCCGGCACGCGATCGCGGCGGCATCGGACCCGGCCTGCGGCTCGGACAGGCTGTACGCGCCGATCAGGTTGCCGCCCAACATATCCGGGAGCCATCGCTGCTTCTGCTCGTCGGTCCCGAACGCGAGCAGCGGATGGCAGGCCAGGCTGTGCACGCTCACCGCCACCGCCACCGCGGCCCACCGTGCGGCGATCTCCTCGAGCACCTGTAGATACACCTCGCAAGGCTGACCGCTACCGCCCCACTCCTCCGGATACGGCAGGCTCAGCAGGCCCGCTTCGCCGAGCGTGGCGAACACTCCCTCGGGATAGGTCTCGTCGCGTTCGTGCTGGTCGACGACCGGGGCAAGGATCTTGTCGGCGATCTCCCGCGTGAGCTGGATCAGATCACGGGCTTCTTCGCTGGGCAGCAAACGTTCGACGGCCACACATCACCTCGACTACGGGAGACAGTACTTGATTACCGGGAACAGTACTGTCGAGTGACCAGTACTACAAGAGGAACTTCAGTACTATTCGGCGTCATGGATCAGTCAACGCGCGCCGGCTTCGCTACCCGCAGACGCACCGAACTGTTCGACGCCCTGGTCGAGTTGTTCCTGACCGAAGGGTTCGCGCACCTCACCCTGGACGAGATCGCCGCCCGCCTACGCTGCTCCAAGTCGACGCTGTACACCCTCGCAGGCAGTAAGGAACAGCTGGTCAGGGCCGCGACTGTGCACTTCTTCCGGCGCGCCACCGAGGATGTGGAGGCGGCCATCGCGCCGATCCGCACCGCGCGCGAGCGCGTCGCCGCCTACCTGGCGGCTGTCGGCACCGCGCTCGCCCCCGCGTCGACCCAGTTCATGTTCGACCTGCACGCGTTCATCCCGGCGCGCGAGATCTACGAGAAGAACACCCGAATCGCCGCCCGTCGTGTGCAGGAACTGATCGACGAGGGCGTGCGGGCCGGCGACTTCCGGGATGTCCACGCAGCCTTCGCCGCCGACCTCGCCGCCACCATGATGGTTCGTATCCAGCGCGGCACGGTCCGCACGCACACCGGCCTCGACGATGCCGAGGCCTATCGAGAACTGGCCGCCATTCTTACCGCCGGTATCAGCGCATAGCCGCGCACGCCCGATCGGCAGCAGTAGCAATAAACTCCAACGCAAGCCGACGGTGCCCGGTCGCCGGGTTGCGGCCGCTGTCGCGACCACGCCCGAATAGCTGTGCGCGACAAGCGTTACCGACTCACCACGGTCGGCGACGACGTCGAGCACACTGTCGACATGGCGGCACAGACTGCCCGCGCCGTCCAGCGTCGGTGCCGCCGTTCGGTGGCCCGCGGCGGTGAGCCTGGTGGCCACCCCGCCCCATGTCCAACCGTCGAACCAGGAGCCGTGCAGCAGAACAAGTTCCGACATCGCTCAGATCACCGCCGCAGTCTCGTTCTCGACGCCGGGTTGGGGCCGTCAGGATCCGGCTGGCGATTCACGCGCCGGTGCGGCGAGTGGAGGCCAGGACGGTCAGGACGCCGTAGACGCCACCGGCTACCAGGCTGCTGGACAACCAGGAGAAGTCGGTGTTACCCAGGGCTTTGGCTATCGGCCCCTGCATGGCGGGGACCATGCCGTACTGCCAGGACCAGCCGGCGAGCAGTCCGACGGCGAGGCTCACCAGGCCGCACGCATTGAACTTCCGGTAGATCGATGTCGTGCCGTCGCGGTACAGATCCGGGATCGAGAGGATGCGGCGGCGAACCAGGAAGTAGTCGACGAGCAGGATGGACATCCATGGGCTGATCCACATCAGGATCGACACCATCCAGTTGTCGAAGGCATGCGCGAAACTCGACGAGTTGATGAACACCGCCAGTACCGCCGATGCCACCACGCCGGCGAACAGCGTGACCTTCCATCGGGCGATGCGGATGCCGATGGTCAGCGCGGCCAGCGAGCACGAGTACAGATTGAGAATGTTGGTGGCGATCGGGCCGTGCATGATCAGCAGCAGTACCGGGACGGCGAGCGTGCCGAAGGTGCTGACCACGAGAGTGGATGGGTCGGCGCTGCCGCCGGCGCTTGCCAGGCAGGCGCCGAGCGCGGCGAGCCAGACGGTGGGCAGATACATACCGGCCGACGATGCGAAGAACACGGTCCTGGCGCGCAGCTTCGGCCGAGCGAATCGGCTGTAGTCCGCCGCGTACGGGATCCAGGTGAGGCCCCAGCCGACACCGATCGCTGTGACGAGTTGCGTTATCGCAGTGAGTTTCCCGCCCGGCGTCGCGGCTGGGGCGGCGGTCCAGTCGAGGTGCGTGCGGGCGAGCGCCACCACGGTCATCGCCACCATCACCGCGATGGTGAGCGGGACCGTGTACTTCTCGAACGTTCGGATCGCGTAGAACCCATAGAGCGCGAGCGCAAGCTGAACCACCATGATGACCGCCGCGACGACGACCTTCAGCTCCATGCCGCCCCGGATGCCGATCTGCTCCAGCACGGCGAGCACGAGATCGAGCACGACCCAGGTGTTGACCCCCACCCACGCCATGGTCAGCAGGCCTTGGACGAGGGCCGGCAGCACTGCTCCGGTGATGCCGAACGCCGAACGTCCGAGCACCATCTGATTGACGGCCGTACGGTGGCCGATGACATTGAACAGGCCGAATACCGCACAGCCGAAAAGATTTCCGACCGAGACCACGATCAGCGTTTCGATCAGGCTCAGCCCGAGGGCGATTCCGAGTGCGCCGAGCACCCAGTTGATGGGCGCGATATTCGCGCCACACCAGATCCAGAACAGCTCCCAAGAAGAGCAGTCCCGCTCCCGGTCGGGAATGGGTAGTACACCGTGAGCGTCGAACCGGACGCCGGTGTCGCCGATAGCCGGGTCGGTGGTCGCCGTGCTTGTGGTGCCGGACGATTGCGGGGATGACATGACTTCCTCTTTCGGTAGTGATTCATCTCATAACAGCACCGCTCGACGCGAGATAGGGATGTGTATTTATCTATCGATAGCCATTCTCTGTGTACATTTCTATAGATGTTGACCATTGGGCGGCTCGTCGCCGATCCGGCGCTAGGGCTGCAGGTGATGACGCCGCAACTCACTGAACGACTGGCGGCGGAAATTCGCTGGCTGCACACCACGGAACTGCCCGACCCGTCGCGATACATCCGGCCCGGCGAGCTGGTGCTGACCAATGGCCTGTGGTTGCCGCACGTTTCGTCGGAGCGGTTCGTTGACGCGGTCGCGCGGGCCGGTGCCATCGGATTGGTGTTCGGGTTGACGGCGCAGACCCCCGCCCTTCCCGAAGAGCTTGCCGCGCTGTGCATTTCGCGTGGTCTGCCACTGGTAGAACTGTGCATCGGGGTGCCGTTCGCCGCGCTCACTCGGGCCGCTGCCCGGATCCAGAACGAGGTGCTGCAGGCGGAACTGACCGCGACCGTGCGCCGCGGGGACGCGCTGGCCACTGCGCTGTCGCGCGGCAGCGGCGCGGCGGGCGTGCTCGAAATCCTGCGTGGCGAAACGGAACTGCCGCTGCTGGTCGTTGATCGCAAGGGGCGCTGCCTGGCCAGTATCGGCTGCGAACCGACCGCGGAGCAGGTCCGCCTCGCCGCCGCGGCGCTCAACCGCACACCACCGCCGATAGAGGTCGATCTGCTGGAGTCAGGTCCGTCCGCGCTCTACCTCATCGAGGGCGTGATGGGGGAGATCGACGCCGGGCTGTACTGCTTGGAACCGGCCACCGAACTGGCCGCGGCCGATCGGGAAGCTCTCGCCCAGGCGACTCGATTCCTGAGCCTGGAGGTCACCAAACAGCAGGCAGTGCATGCCATCGAGGCGCGCTTCGCGGCCGAGCTGCTCGAGATGATCCTCTCCGGGCCGCGGCGCAGCGGTGAGGTGAGCCAGCGGCTGCGCGCGTACGGGGTGCCGTCGGACCAACCGCTGGGGGTGTTCGCGCTGGCGCCGGTATCCCCGTCCGGCAACCCCGACCTGCCGCCCGACGACATCGCCGACGCCGTCGGCGCGTTCTTCGCTACGCACGGCATACCGGTGTTCACCGCGGCGGGAAGCCGGGACGTGGTGGCCGTCTGTCCGTGGGAGCACACGTCGGCGGAGCTGACGCGTTTCGCCCGCGAACTCTCGGCGGAGGTCGGTAGACGAGTGCCTGCTGCACGGATCGTCATCGGGATCGGCGAGATCGCTACCGCCGCAAGCGCATTGCGGGAACCGCTGGTGCGCGCCAGAGAAGTCTGCCAAGTGCTGCGCGGGCAGGACGGCCGGGACACGGCGTCCTTCGCCGATATCGCTACCTTCCGAATGCTGCTCGGCCTGCTCGACGAACAAGTGCTGCATCGGTTCACCGATCAGGTGCTCGGCATCATCCGCGAGCACGACACACGTGCACACACCGAACTCGAACACACCCTGCGAACCTTCCTCCTCCATGACGGCCAATGGGGTGTGACGGCCGCGGCACTGCATGTGCACGTCAACACCCTGCGTAACCGCATGGCTCGGATCACCGAGTTGACCGGCCGCAACGTTAATCGGCTCGAGGACACCGTCGACCTATTCCTGGCCCTGGCGGCCGAGACCGTCGGACCGGGCACCGCATCGCACCCGGCTCCGCGGTGACCGGCAGACGCGAAATCAGTTCGGATACACCGCCGGATCCACGTTGTAGCTCGGCAGCGGGCGATGCGGAGTACCCACGTCCTCGCGCGCCCGGGCCGCCACGTCGCGACATCGCGCGAAGGTCACATCCCCGCACTCCTGGGCATACGAGATGAGGTTGCGCAGAGCCATCATCCGGCCCGGCCGTCCGGTCAGGAACGGGTGCATACACACGTTGAACAAACAGCCGTAATGTCGCATCCCGTCGAGTTCGGCGCGCCACATCCGTTCGACCTTGACCGGTGATTCGATGACCGAGCCGATACGCGGCTGGGGAAGATAGGCGTACTGCTCCCAATCGTCGAGCGACCAGTGCACCGGCAGCTCCACCACCGGCGCGTGCGTGCCGTCGACCAGGTACGGCCGGTCGTCACCCATCAGCGATGAGTCGTAGGTCAGCCCGTATTCGGCGACCAGACCGATGGTTTCGCGGCTGGCGCTCCACATCGCTGCCCGATGTCCGGCGATGTCGATGCCCTGTGCGGCGAAAACATCCAGTGCGCGGACGAAATCCGCACGTTCGGCACCAGGTGGCAACGAGGTGGGCGCACGGTGACTGTAGGAGTGGTGCGCGACCTCGTGCCCGCGGTCGACGATCGAACGGGCCAGGCCCGGACGCTGCTCGGCCACCCAGCCCGGCACGAAGAACGTTGCGGGGATGGTCATTTCATCGAGCAGATCGAGGATTCGCGGCACGCCGACGTCCGGGCCGTAGGACTGGTGTGACATCACCATGGGATGGTCGGCGTAGTGGCGCCCTTCCGCGAGGATGGGCGTCTCCGCGTCGACATCGAAGGTGAGTGTCGCCACGGCGGCAGCACCGCGGGTCCAGTTGCGATCGCTCATTTGCCGGTTCGTGCGCGCCATGCCGCGGCACTGTCCAAAGTGGCCATGGGATGCAGCATCTCATGGTCGAACGGAGCCAACGGCGCCCCCGTCTCGACCCGGCGCGGCAGGTCCGGATTCGCCAGCGCACCCTGGCCAAGGGACAGCACGTCGGCGTGCCCGCCGGTCAGGACATCGGCGGCCTGGGGGAGCGCATGCATGCCCCCATTGGCGATGACCGGGCGGCCGGACACCGCACGGGCCAGCTGCGTGATGGTCGAGCCGCTCGGGAAACGCGAGGTCTCGATGAAATTCCTACCCTCACTGGCGATGTGCAGGTAGGTCGCGTCGGACAGGGCCGCGAAGACGACCCGCGCGTCGGCGTCGGCGCCGGGCCAGCGGTAGGTGAAGTCGTTGACCTTGGTCTGCGACAGTCGCACACCGACGGGGAAATCACCGAGCGCATCACGAACGGCCCGCAGCACGCGCACGGTCAGGCGGATCCGATTCTGCACTGGGCCGCCGTAATCGTCGGTGCGCTGATTGGTGTAGTCGGTGAGGAACTGATCGAGCAGATAGCCGTTGGCCGCGTGAATCTCGACGCCGTCGAAACCCGCGGTCCGGGCGTTCTCGGCAGCGGCGGCGTATCCGGTGACGACATCGTCGATATCGCGCGCGGTCATTTCCCGGGGCGCGTTCCACGCTCCGCCGACGCCGCCGTAGTCGGCCATCATCTGCCCACGCGGCGCAACGGCCGACGGTCCGATGGTCTCGAAGCCATAGGCGTTGCCCTGCGAGATGGCTCCGGCGTGCATCAACTGCGCGACGATCGGGCCCCCGGCAGCGTGCACGGCGTCGACCACCGCACGCCATCCGGCGATGTGCCCGTCGGTCACCAAGCCGGGCTGATTGAAATACCCCTGACTGTGGGCGGCATCCGGGTAGATGCCCTCGCTGATGATCAAGCCGAATCCACCCGCCGCGTACTCGCGGTAGTACTCGGCCATCTGGGCGGTCGGCGTGCCGTCGGGTTCGGCGGAGATGCGTGTCATGGGTGCGACGGCGAACCGGTTGCGCAATTTCAGCGAGCCGAGGCCGAACGGCTCGAGCGCGGGATGGGCCAGTTCGAGTTCAGTGGTGGTCATCGTTGTTCTCCTCGGTGGTCGGGGACAGGATGGTCAGGGCCAGCGGGGTGGGTCCGGCGCCGTTGATGACGTTGTGGTCTTGCGGGCAGGACGAGACGACGACGATGCAGGCCATGTCTGCGCGGAAGGTGATCGAATCCCCGGGCGCGGTGGCGGCCTCGAGCCAGGACAGCTTCCCATCCGCGGCGACGGGGATGCGCATGAAGACGTTGATCGGCTGCGGGATGAACGGCAGGGCCGGGTGTCCGAGGTCGGCCATCGCTTGCCGCAGATTGTCCGCGCAGCTGGCGTGGTTCGGATCGCCGTATGCCGCATAGCGTTCCGGATCGCAGGCGGCAATCAACATGTCGTGCCGACCCGGGGAGGTATCGGCCAGATAGGTGAGGATAGGGCGCCGCCGGTTGGTCACGAAGGATTCGCCCAACTCGGGGAACAGGCGGCTGATGTCGGTGCGGGTGTGCGAGGCGCTGTGATGCTCGGTGACGTCATCGATGTTGTAGGCGAACACATCGCCCACTTGGCCGCCGGCGACGTCGGTGATCTGTAATCGCTCGCCTTTGCGCAAGGTCACCGACCGGGCCTGCCTGGCCGGTATGGTCACCGGCTCCGGGTAGCTCAACGCTGTCATGCCGCTCAGTCAACAGAACTGCAGCGGCCAATGAGAATGGATATATACACACTCCTGGGGGCATTAGGTAGATATTCGCACATATCCGCACGGATGCCCGCGCGATAGCGTGTGCTCTATTCGTTCCGGACCCGAGCATCTGGGAGTACCTACCCATGACTACCGCCACCGCAATGGCGCAGGCCCTCGCGAGCGGCGAGACTACCTCGGCGCAGCTGGTTGCCGCCGCGGTCGACCGTGCCCGGCAACCTGATTCGGCCGCAGTGATGATTACCGTCACCGGCGACCGTGCCCGCTACCAGGCCGAGGCGTGCGACCGCCGCGCCCTGCGCGGCACCCGCCGCAGCGGGCTCGACGGGGTCCCCATCGTGTGGAAGGACGTGTTCGATGTCCAAGGCACCGTCACTACCTGCGGCTCGGCCAGCCACCTCCACGATGAACCCGCCGCCGTGGACAGCCACCTCGTGCGTCGCGTGCACGACAGCGGGCTTGTCACCATCGGCAAAACCAATCTGAGCGAGTTCGCCTTCTCGGGACTCGGGATAAACCTCTGCTTCGGCACGCCCGTCAACCCCGTCGACCCGGAGTTGATCCCAGGCGGATCGTCCTCCGGATCCGCGGTCGCGGTCGCTCGCGGGATCGTTCCGCTGGCTGTCGGGACCGACACCTCCGGATCTGTGCGCGTGCCCGCGGCGCTGTGCGGCATCGTCGGATACCGCGCCAGCCCAGGTAGATATGGCCCCCATGACTTCGCGCCGCTGTCCGCGACACTCGACAGCGTCGGCGTGTTCGCAACCACCGTCGAAGACCTCGCCGCTCTCGATCGTGTGCTCGCCCCCACCGGGCCCGGCCGTATCCGCCGGCTACCACCGCGGTTCGTCGTCCCCGCGGGCGAATGGTCCGAAGACGTCGCGGCGGAGATATCCGATGAGTTCGACCGCGCGGTCGCCGAACTCCGTGCCGCAGGCGCTGACGTTCAGATCCGTCATCTGCCTGCGCTGTCGAATGCCCAGAACCTGATGGACGACAACGGAACGATCGTCGGCGCCGAGGCCTTCCGACTGCATCGCCACCGGCTCGACTCGACGATGCCGATCGAACCCGCGACCCGGCGCAGACTCGAAAACAATACGCATACAAGCGATTCCATCGGCCCCGTCTATGCCGCGATGTCTGCCTTGCGTGCCGAGTTCGCCGCCGATCTCGGTGACGCCACGCTCCTGTGCCCCACCGTGCGCCGCATCCCACGGAGCGCAGCCGACCTCCAGTCCGACCCGAATTGGTACGACAATGCGAACACCGCCGTCCTGCGCACCACCATGGTGCTCAGCTACCTCGGCAGCTGCGGCATCACCCTGCCCACACCTGCCGTCCGGCCCGGGCCCCGCACCGGCATCCTCCTTTCCCGACCGTCCGACGACGACATAACCCTTTTGAACTGTGCGGCCTGGGTGCAGCGCGTCATGGCCTAGGCCATCGGAGAAGTACGGGAGCGCCGCGGCACCCGTGACGATGGCTGAGCGGTGGCACCCCGTCGATCATCTGAGCAGCCGGGCCTAACACGAAACCGAAGTACCGCGCGTACATCGACTCCTCATGGCAATCTGCCACTGGAGGCGGTCACCCAGTTCGACGGGCGCTACAGACGCCAGGTCCGGACTATGTAGGTCTCGGTGTCCGGTTGGCCGATCGGATTTCGGTCAACCAGGCCAGGCACCGCCATCGAGGCAGCAGTGGACGCGCTCGCCGGGGCGCGGCGGCGCACATCGACAGCGCTGCGGGTCACGCGCGGGCGCCGGGTCCTGGTCGGGTGAGCCGCTCCTGCGCAGATGCACTGCCGAGCAAGCTGAATTCCTCCAGCGCGGCCGGCTACTCGGTCGTGACCGATATGGGTGCTACGCGAACGTGTGCGCGCTCGCCCTGTCTGCCGACGAGGGTGAGGAACTCCACGGGACCTGAGCCGGTGGCTCCGAACCAGTGTGGTGTGCGGGTGTCGAACTCCGCCGCCTCGCCTGGCCCGAGGACGAGGTCGTGCTCGGCGAGGACCAGGCGGAGTCTTCCGTTCAGCACGTAGACCCAGTCGTAACCCTCGTGGGTGCGCAGGCTGGGTTCCTCGTCGTCGTTCCCTGTGGGCAGGACGAACTTGTAGGCCTGGATGCCCCCCGGCCTGCGGGTCAGGGGCAGGATCGTCGAGCCGTCCTGGCAGGCAACCGGACGCAGGTTGATGCGCGGGTCGCCCGTTTGTGGTGCGTCGACGAGCTCGTCGAGAGTGACCCCGTAGGCGCGCGCGAGGGGCAGGAGTTGCTCGAGTGTCGGGCGACGCAGGCCCGCCTCGAGCCTGGACAGGGTGCTGGCCGAGATGCCGGTTTGGTCGGCCAACGCGGTCAGCGTGGTCTCACGCCGCATCCGGAGTTGCTTCAGCCTCGACCCGACGGCATCGAGTGCTCGCTCGATCGTTTCGTCCATTCCCACATTTTGCCATTCGGCAAGATCCTTTGCCGATATGCCCGGCGCCAGCGCATCGTGGTTCCCGACACGAGGTGAACGGACCCGGAGGACCTAGATGGCCGAACAGATAGTGCATACAAACCGCGCTCCACGACAGGGCGCCGCACCGGTGATACTCGATGACCCACGTCGGCGACGTTCGGTCCTGGTCGGTGTGTGCCTGGCCCTGATGGCGGTAGTCGCGTCGGTGAGCGGGCTGAACGTCGCTCAACCGCAGATCGCGCTCGAGTTCGGCGCGTCGCTGAGCACCGTTATCTGGATTATCAACGTCTACACCGTCAGCCTGGCGGCTCTGCTGCTGCCGCTCGGTGCGATCGGTGATCGGTGGGGCCGGAAACCGGTGCTGCTTACCGGTTTAGCCGTGTTCGGGATAGCGAACCTCGCGGCGGCTCTCGCGCCGACAGCCGAGATTTTGCTGGCGACACGGCTCGCGAGCGGTGTCGGAGCGGCGATGATCATGCCGGTGACCCTGGCCGTCATCACGTCGACGTTTCCGGACGAGGAACGTTCCCGGGCGATCGGCGTGTGGACCGGCGTCGCCGGTGGTGGCGGCATCCTGGGAATGTTCCTGTCGGCCGCTCTGGTCGACGTGGCGAGCTGGCGGTGGCTGTTCGTCCTGCCGATCCTGCTCGTCGTGGCGGCCACGGTCGTGACACTGCGGTCGGTGCCCGACTCACGCGAGGACGCACAGCACGATTTCGACACCGTGGGTTCATTGTTGTCGATGGTCGCCGTTGTCGGCCTCATCCTCGTCCTAGACGAAGGACCTGTTCGAGGGTGGACCGCCCCGGTGACGCTCGTGAGCCTGCTCGTCGCGGTCGTCGGCGTCACCGGTTTCGTCACGTGGGAATTGCGTAGACAAGTTCCGCTTCTCGACGTCCGCCTCTTCCGCGATCGAGGGCTTGCCAGCGGCTCCGCGGCCCTGCTGGTGGTCTTCGGCGTGCAGGCGGGAATCTTCGTGGTGGTCTTCCCCTATCTCCAGGCGGTGCTCGGCTGGTCCGGTCTCCGCTCCACCCTCGCGCTGCTGCCGACAATGCTGGTGATGATGATCGCCTCCGGTCTGGCCCCGAGGGTGGCCGCCCACATCGGAAGCCGCTCGACGATGGCGGCAGGGATCGTCGTGGGCGCCGCGGGCGTGGCCCTGATGGCCGGTCTCGTCTCCGTGGACGGTGGCTACCTCTCGATACTGCCCGGAATGCTCGCCATGGGACTGGGCATGGGTGTAACGATGACACCCGCTACCGAAGCCATCACCAGCTCTCTGCCGCGGGAACGCCAGGGCGTAGCGTCCGCGCTGAACGACGTCACCAGAGAACTGGGCACCGCGCTCGGCGTTGCATTGCTCGGAGCGATCCTGGCTATCGGCTACCGCAGCGCCATCGAACCCCGGCTCGACGGAATCCCGGCCGATGTCGCCGGCACCGCCCGCCAAGGCATCGCCAATGCCGTAGCGGCCGCGGATACGGCCGGTCCCCAGTCGCAAGCAGTCATCCACGCTGCCCAGCAGTCCTTCGTCACCGGCTGGCAACAGGCGATGTGGGTCGGCGCCGGCGTGCTGGCGGTCGTCCTTGTCTACGTCCTGGTGCGAGGACCCGAACGCACCCTGCCCCGCGGCGCCGCAACCGCGGGGACTCCGGGGAGCGCCCCATCCTCCGCCGACGCTGTTCCGGCGCCGCCGAACCCCACCGCCGATGGAAGCCAGAAGATCTCATGAGCACCGATCAGGCAAACGCCGAAGAGCAAGTGATACCAGGAAACAACTCCGACGCCGGGGACGTCACCTCCGACTACGAAGCCTGGCGCAAGGCCCGGTGGGAAGACATGGCCGGACCGCAGGGGAAGGTGAAAGTCGTCGCCAAGGGCATCATCTCCGGACCCGAACCGCACATCATGCCGGACGTTCCGGGACGATGGAGCACCACCGACACGGGCGGTTTGACGGTGACGGCCGCCCGCGCGGACGGCGTGGTGATCGAGGGCGAGATCGTGGACGGGACGGTGGACGTGCGTCCCGGCAGCAATCCGGAATTCCCTTCGGGGCGTAGGGGTTCGGTATCGGGAGCGAACGGGACCTATGCCCTCATCGTCATCGACGAGGACACCGTATCCCGGTCGGGACTCAGCGAAATCGCGGCCTACCCGTACGATCCGGCCTGGGTTCTCGAAGGCGAGTACCGAGCCGCGTCCCCTGGGCGCGCCATCGAGGTCGAAAGACTAGCGGTCCCGCGGACCACTGATTCCCTCCCGGCGCCGGTCGATCTCGTCGTCACCATCGGCGGCGAGGAATACGAACTTGCCGTGCTGGAAGACCTGCCCGGTCGCCGGCTGGTGATCTTCACCGACGACACCAATGGACACAGCACACCGGAGATCGGCCGGTGGTTGCTGCTGCCGCCCTCGACCAGGGCAACAGCGGCAACTGACATACCGGCGCCGTCTGCGACGCCCGATAGGCCCGCCCATCAATGGTCCCGTGCCCTCCAGAACCGAAAGGCCGCACCCATGCACCTGACTGACCACTTGCCCACCGAAACCGTCGATGTCGCGGTGATCGGCGGCGGGGCCG
Organism: Nocardia sp. NPDC005998; assembly: GCF_040614395.1. Taxonomy (NCBI): domain Bacteria; kingdom Bacillati; phylum Actinomycetota; class Actinomycetes; order Mycobacteriales; family Nocardiaceae; genus Nocardia; species Nocardia sp. NPDC005998. The sequence continues at coordinate 145,581 of NZ_JBEXUI010000020.1, forward strand.
CCGGCTTGAACGGCGCCCTGATGCTCGCTCGATCCCGCCGCTCGGTGGTCGTGATCGACAGCGGCACACCACGCAACGCCGCTGCTGTCGGCGTGCACGGCCTGCTCGGCCTCGACGGACTCCCGCCAGCAGAATTGCTGCGCACCGGCCGGGACGAAGTGCGCCGTTACGGTGGACGGATCGTACAAGGCGAGGTGATCTCCGCCCGCCCGGCCGACGCGACCGTCGACGGCGATCTGCGTTTCACGATCACCCTCGCCGATGGCGGCACCCTGCATGCCCGCCGACTTCTGGTCGCCACCGGGCTGCGTGACGTGCTACCCGACATCCCCGGGCTGGCCGAGCACTGGGGTCACAGCGTGGTGCACTGCCCCTACTGCCACGGCTGGGAGGTGCGCGATACGGCCATCGGGGTCCTGGCCGTGAGCCCGGCCTCCGTCCACCACGCACTGCTGTTCCGGCAGCTCACCGATGACCTGGTGTACTTCACTCGCGGCACAGATCTGGACGAAGACACCCGCGCACGCTTCGCCGCCCGCGGCATCCGGGTGGTGGACACCCCGGTGGCCGCGGTCGAGTCTGCCGACGGCGGCGACATCACCGGCGTGCGACTGACGGACGGGCAGGCAGTCCCGCGCCGCGTTCTCGCCGTCGCCACTCTTATGCATGCCCGCACCGACGGCCTGACCAGCCTGGGACTGCCGATGCAGGACCTGCCCAACGGCATGGGCCGTCACTTCGTCACCGGTATGGCGGGAACCACGTCCGTGCCGGGGGTATGGGTCGCCGGCAACGCCACCGACCTCGGTGCCCAGGTCGGAGCATCCGCCGCGGCCGGAGCCCTGGCCGGAGCCCATATGAACGCCGATCTGGCCACCGCCGACACCGACGCGGCCCTCGCCGCAGCACGACCGGCGAAACCGCTGCACAAAAACGGGCCGCCGAGCAGGACCGGTAATCAACTGTCACAACAACGTTGATCCGGCCATGAGTGGCATCTTCGGGCGAGCTGGACGTCTCCAACTCCCTCGCCCTTTCCGCGGCCGGACGGCAACGCTGATCCTGAGATCGCCACCGGCGAAATCGCTGTGAATGCAACGACTCTGACGGTGCTGGAGTGCGCCGCTGCGCTTAGCCCGACGTGCCGGCCGCCGAGGCAGCTCGGCCGAAATACCCCTATCTCGGCCGGCGCCGCGAGGGCGGGGCCGACCCGCCAACGTCAAACGCCTATTGCCACCATTTGGCCACCGGTCGACACACTGAGGGGTAGTTTCCGCAAAGCAACCTTGTTTGAGTCAACTCCGCATAGCGACCTTGTTTGAGTCAACGAGGAGCATCACCAATGGGCGAACATGTCGTCGGTGCTCACAACGACCTGCACAGCGATGAGGGTGCGCGCAAGGGAGAGCATCCTGGACGCTCGCGCAACCCGATCATCAAGGTGCACGACGTCGCTTGGTTGGAGTTCGAGAAGCCCGACTTGGCCGGCGCCGAGGCCTTCGCCGACGCGTTCGGCTTCACCACCGCACTGCGCTCCGACGATGAGCTGCAGTTGCGGGGCAGCGACGAGGGCCCTCCGTGCCTGGTGATCCGCCATGGTCCAACCGCGCGGTTCATCGGGCCGACGTTCGCCGCCACGGACAAGTCCGACGTGCAGCGCTTGGCCGAGGCGACGGGGGCCAGCGTCTCAGCGCTGCCCGAAAGCCTCGGCGGGGTGGCGGTCGATCTGGTCGACCCCAGCGGGTTGCCGGTGCGGGTGGCGTCTGGGATGCACCAGCTTCCTGAGTTGCCCGTCCAGGAGCCGCACGTGTTCAACTTCGGCCACAAGCTGGTCCGGGTCAACGCTCCCCAGCGCTCGCCGCGGGTCCCCACCCGGATACAACGGCTCGGGCACGTGGTATGGCAGACCACCAAGTACCTCGAATCGCTGAACTGGTTTTTGGACCACCTGGGGTTGATTGTGAGCGACTTTCATTTCTTCCCCGGCCAGCGCGAGCGCGGACCGATCATGAGCTTCAACCGCTGCGACCGCGGGGCAACCCCCGCCGACCACCACACCCTGGCGTTGGCGCTGGGCCCGGCCAACCGCTACGTGCATTCCGCTTATCAGGTCTGCGACCTCGATGCGATGGCCGCCGGCGGCCAATACCTGGCCGAGCACGGGTATCGCCGCTCATGGGGTATCGGCCGCCACATTCAGGGCAGTCAGATCTTCGACTATTGGCGCGACCCGGACAGTTTCCTGGTCGAGCACTTCACCGACGGCGACATGTTCGACTGCACGCTCGAACCAGGCTGGGCGCCGCTCACCGCCTCTGGGCTGTATCAATGGGGACCCAAGATCACCAAGGACTTCCTCGGCATCAACCCTGGCCGCGAAACTGCGCGCGAAGTTGCCATGATGCTGGACGCACTGCGTCAGAGCGACAACGAATTCGACCCGGCCGCGCTGCGCGGGCTATTCGCCATGGCCAATTCCTGACCAGCACCACCCAACCGATAGAAAAGGGGGACCCGGTTATGACTGTCTCGATACTGCGTACCGCTGACGCGTGGTGGGTGCAAACCGCGTCCGGGGCCGCACGCATCGCCACCGACGCCGCCACCACCCGCGAGGTACTTGCCGACCGTGCGGCTATCGACGACGCTGCGCGCAGCACCGACACTGTGCCGGTCAGCGGCCTGAAGCCGCTGTCGCCGGTGACCTTGCCGTGTCGGGTGGTGGCCCAGGCCGTCAACTACGCCTCCCATGTCAGAGACGTCGGCCGCGATCCCGCCAAGACGCAGTTGACCTTTTTCCGCAAGGCAGGCGGTTCGATCACCGGGCCGTTCGGTGACATCGTCAAACCCGAGCACGTCCAGCTGCTGGACTATGAGGTGGAGATCGGGCTGGTTATCGGCCGCGAGCTGCCGGTGGGCACCGAGGTCACCGAAGCCAACCTGGCCGAGTTCGTGTGCGGGCTGGTGGTGACCAATGACGTGTCGGCGCGCGACGTGCAACAGGCCAAAGGGCAGTACTACGAAGCGAAGTCCTATCCGACATTCACTCCGGTTGGGCCCGCGCTGGTGCTGCTCGACGCCGATGAGCTCGAGCGCTTCGGTGAGCTGCGGGTGCGGCTGTCGGTCAACGGCGAGGAACGCCAGAACAGTGTGGTCAAGGGCGACATGATCTTCCTGCCCGTCGAAGCCCTGCAGGCGCTGTCCCGTTTCCAGCGCCTCGATGCCGGCGATCTGGTGCTCACCGGCACGCCGGTGGGCACCGCGGTCAGGAAGCCCAAAGAGGCACCCGCCGGCCCGCCCACACTGGAGGGGTTCCTGGCCAGCCAGGCCCAAAACCCCTTGTACCTGCATGACGGCGATGTGGTGGCGGCGACCGTGGCCACCGACGACGGCACCATCAACCTCGGCACTCAACGCAACGTGGTCAGGTACGCGTGAGTGCTGGCGAGCCCCCCGCCACGCCCGGCCACGCCACGCCGGCATCGGTACCGGTCGTCATTGTCGGCGCCGGCCCCGCTGGCGTCACTGCGGCTACGCTGCTCACCCAGTACGGCGTCTCCTGTCTGGTTCTGGAGCGCCATCCGGACATCTACCCGCAGCCGCGCGCGGTGCACTGCGACGACGAGGTCTGCCGCATCCTGGCACGTCTCGGCGTATACGAGGAATTCACTGCCATCTCCCGGCCGAGCCTGGGCATCCGGCTGGTGGACCCGAAGATGAAGGTGCTGGACGAAAACCTCGTGCCGCCGAACAGCCCGCATGGCTTCCCAAAGGCCAACATGTACGACCAGCCCGAGTTGGAGGCATTGCTGCGCGCCAACCTCACCGAACAGCCCGGCGCGGTGTTGCGGGGCAACGCCGAAGTCACCGGCATCACCCAACAAGGCGACGGTCGCGTGCGGGTCAGTTTCACCGACCGCCTCAGCGGCAGCGAGCACAGTGTCGAGGCCACCTATGTCCTGGGCTGTGACGGCGCCAATAGCACGGTCCGCTCGGCGATCGGCGCGGCCATGGCCGATCTGCACTTCGAGCAGCGGTGGCTGGTGATCGACATGGACACCGACGCGGACCTGCACCAGTGGGACGGATTGCACCAACTCTGCAGCTCCGTGCGCGCCGGCAGCTACATGCGGGTCAGCGACACCCGCTACCGATGGGAATTCGAGTTGTTCGATGGGGAGACCGCCGCGGAGTACCAGAGCATCCCCGGCGTGGTTCCGCTGATCTCGCCCTGGTTGGGCGACGTCCCCGCCGAGCGGCTGAGCCTGGTGCGGGTGGCCGAGTACACCTTCCGTGCCCGGGTCGCCGACCGATGGCGCGACCGCAACGTGTTCATTCTCGGCGATGCCGCCCACACCACTCCGCCATTCATCGGCCAGGGCCTGTGTGCGGGCCTGCGCGATGCGATGAACCTGACCTGGAAACTGGCCGGAGTGCTCGGCGCAGGCCTGCCCGACAGTGCGCTCGACACTTACCAGAAAGAACGAGAACCCCACGTCCGCACAATGATTCGGCTCGCGATCTCCTTGGGGCGGGCCATGACCGCCGGCGGGCCACTGGGAGACTATTTCCGAGGGTTGGTCTTCCCACGGATGCTTCACCTGCCCCTCATACGCCGCTTCGCCACCCCAGGCTTGGCCCCGGCGTTGCACACCTCCGCTCTGGTGGTCAAGTCTCGCAGCCGACGAGACCCCACCGGCAAACTGTGCCCCAATCCCGTTCTGCCGCAGGGTGTTCGGCTCGACAAGGTGATCGCAAACCGGTTCGCACTGATCACCTCCGCAGCGCTCAGCGAGCAGCAGCGCAACGAACTCGAGCGCCGCGGCGCCGTCGTCGTCTCCGCGGCCCCGGGAAGCGAACTCGCCAACTGGCTACAGGAAGGTCGGGCGAGCGCCGCGATCATCAGGCCTGACGGCACCGTGATGCAGGCGGGCCGGCACACCCCAGCGATCTGCGACGCGGTGCCCCCGTTCGCCGGAGTACACACATCGGCGACGCCTCCTAGGCCGAGTGCTCGAGACCCCGAGTCGGATTAGGGAGCGATGCCGATGACCGAGCTGTTGGTACTGAACGTAGCCGGACAGGAGATGCAGGCGGTGTCTTTGGACGGCACCCGAGTGCAGACCCTGATCGCCGGCCTCGATGAGAGGCCCGACGGTATCGTCGTCGACCAATCCCGGGGCCATGTGTACTGGACCAATATGGGCGCCCCCGATCGCGGCAGTGGCCCCCGTCCAGAAGCGGCCTACACCCGTAACGCGTCACTCGAACGGGCCGACCTCGACGGCGGGAACCGTGTCACGATCGTGCCGCGCGGGGCGTTTACGAGCGGCAAACAGCTCACCGCCGATTTCGACCAGGGCGTACTGTACTGGTGCGACCGGGAGGGCATGCAGGTGCTGTGCAGCAATCTCGACGGTAGCGATCTGCGTCCGCTGGTGATCGCGGCGGTTGGTGAACAGGCTGCGCACATGGCCAGCAATCACTGTGTCGGCATCGCTGTCGATTTGGATCGGCGTCTGCTGTATTGGACTCAGAAAGGCGCACCGAAAGCCGGGGAGGGCAGGATCTTTCGCGCCCCGATCGATCTGCCGCCCGGGACCAGCGCGCAACACCGCGACGATATCAAACTGCTGTGGAAGGACCTACCCGAACCCGTAGACCTGCACCTTCTCGGCAGCGCAACCCTGGCGTGGACCGATCGTGGCGCCGAACCCTCCGGTAATACGCTCAACCGCGCGATCGTGCAGCCGACAGTCGGTGCGCCCCAGATCCTGTCCACCGGCTACCGGGAAGCGATCGGCCTGACCACAGTATCCGAATCGGAGTACTACGTCACCGATCTCGGTGGCAGCATCCGCCACGTCAACCTGGACAGCGGCCTCGACACCGAGCTGGTGCACCTCGGCCCCGGACTCACCGGCATCGCGCTTGCCGATATCTGATGCCCCGGGAGTACTCGATCAACAGGCGCTCCGGACCAATATCGCTGATCCGATTGCCGGAGAGCGAAATTGGTGCGCCAGATCAATCATTGGGTCCATGCGCACCTGTCGCCCGGGCAACGACCTCGGCGACGCCTGGGAGGCGCTGGCCGAATTGGCCGTCGACGACCCGCCGCCGACGATCCATTCCCCGATCAGCAGCCCACGCGGTCGCAGCTACACGAAGTCGCTACCACCACGGTCGGCGAATTCCAGTCTGCTGCAAAGGAACTAACCGCCGAGTCGCAGCCCGAATAGGGGGTCCGGGAACATTGACGAGAAAAGTCACGCTAAGGAGTTACCGCACATAGTCGCATACTATTTGCGGTAACCTCGGAGTCGTCCTGGCGCGATGCACCATTCCGGCGGTGGCGACTCGGGAAACTATTTGCGGTAACCGAGAGAGGGGCTGGTGAATGGGGCGGGTCCATGCGCTTCCGACCGCCGCGCGTAGTGTGCGGCTGGCCGATGCGGTGCGGATCTATCTGGGCACGATCGCTGTGGCGAACACCCGCGCGACGTACGCGGCGGCGCTGGATCGCCTCGTCGCCGATTTCGGCGCGGATACCGATGTGGCGCAACTGGATTCGTAGCCGGATCGGGTCAGCGGCTGGTTCACCTTCGTATGGGGCGGCAAGTCTGCCAAGACGTTCAACATCCGGCTCACCGCGCTGGGCTCGGCGTGCGGATACTGGCGTGAACAGGGCTGGCTGACCGGTGATCCGCTGGTCCGGTTGCGGGCCCGGCCCGCGCCGCCGGACACCAGCCGGGCGCTGTCCCGGGATCGGGTCACCGAGATCCTGGGATCGGATGCGCCGCTACGAGAACGGGTGTTGTGGCACCTTCTCTACGAATCCTCGGCACGCGCCGAGGAGGTGCTGATGCTGAATGTGCCCGATCTCGATACGGGCAACCGGTGCGCGGTGGTGACCCGCAAGGGCGGTGCGCGGGAGGTCATCGCGTGGCAGACCGGCACCGCGCGGTTGCTGGCCGGGCGCAAGTCGGGGCCGCTGTTCCTCACCGACCGTAAAGCCCGGCCGCCGGTGGCCACCAACGACATCGACCCGGCGACGAGGCGAGCGCGGCTGTCGTACCGGCGCGCGGCCGAACTGTTCGAAGCCCACACCGCCGACTACTCCGATGGTCCCTACACGCTGCATCAGTTGCGTCATTCCCGGCTCACCCACGCTGCGGAGGAGGGCGCGTCGACGCCGGTGTTGATGAAGTTGTCGGGGCATACCTCGGTGCGCAGCCTGGTGAAGTACGCGCGGGTGTCCGACGACGGGTTGTGGCGGTATCAGGCCGACAGCGACCCGGCCGCGAGGCGGCGGGGTCGCTGATCGAGAGCCGGTTTTCGGTGGGAGCGTTCAGAGTTCGTCGCTTGGATGTCGGCTGAGATCTCCGGAGTCGAGCGTGGTAGGCGGTCTCGTTTTCCTTGGGTGTGGCAGATTGTTGCCCCACGTCATGGTCCGCTGACTAGTACTGCTGAAGGGGTGGACTATCCGTTGTGTGCTTCGAGCTCGGTCGCCAGCGTCTGTTGGGTGGCCGCCCACGACGCCAGGAGCGCTAAATTGTCAGCGGTCGGCGTGCCCGCGGGTGCGGTGTAGACGTTGAGGTGCAGGCTGGGTTCGGCGGGCAGTTCCAGGGACTCGACGTCCAAGTCGAGCTGGCCCACGATCGGATGGTGCACCCGCTTGCGTCCGGACCGGTGCAGCCGCACGTCCCGAGATGCCCACCGCTGCCGGAATAACTCACTGCACGTTGACAGTTCGCCGACTAGGGCGATCAGCTCCTCGTCGTGCGGATTGCGGCCGGATTCCATGCGTAGCTTCGCGGCTGCGTCACCGGCAACTTGGTCGTAGTCGACAAAGAAATCTTTGGCCGCCTCGGGAGCTAGATAGACGAACCGCGCTGTGTTCGCGGGCCGTCGCGGGTCGGCCAGCACCGGTGAAAACAGCGCGCGGGCGAGTTGATTCATGGCGAGCACGTCATAACGTCCGTTACAGATCCAGGCTGGCGCATCGGAGATGGCATCGAGCACCTGCTGCAGCGTCGAGCGCACCGTCACGGCAGGCCTGCGCCGGCGTGGACCGCTGGGCGCCCCGGATTGGCGCGCGAGGTGGAACAGGTGGTCGCGCTCGGCCTCGTCGAGTTGCAAGGCAGCGGCCAACGCGTCGAGCACGCCATTGGAGGCACCGGCGAGGCTGCCGCGCTCCATACGCACGTAGTAGTCGACCGATACCCCCGCCAGCAGCGCTACCTCCTCGCGACGCAGACCTTTGACCCGACGATTGCCGCCGTAAGCGGGCAGGCCCGCTTGCTCGGGTGCGATGCGGGCGCGACGCGAGCTGAGAAACTCCCGGATATCGGTGCGTAGATCCATCGTGGCCACCCCCTCACCGTAAGCCCGTCCCCGCATACAAGGGAGGCACTACGGGTACCCCGACGACTGCATTGAGACCCGGCTTGGAGGTGTTCACGGATCCTCGTCGGCCGGTGGCAAAGCCTCGCGCCGACGCCTAGGTACCTGATGCGGTCGTGGCGGTGCCGCCGTCGACCGGGACGATGGCGCCCGTCAGGTAAGACCCAGCCCGGCTAGCGAGGAATACGGCGACACCTGCCATGTCGTCGTCGCGGCCGAGCCGGCGCAGAGGGGCCTTCGCCGCGATCGTGTCGCCGATGGCATCGAGCGTGGCCGCCATCATCTGCGACGGGAAAACTCCTGGGGCTACCGCGTTCACCGTGACGTGCTGTGGGCCCAGTTCCCTGGCAAGCACCCTGGTGAGTTGATGGAGTGCCGCTTTGCTGCTGGCGTACGAGTAGTTGGGCGCCTCGGCGACGTGGATGGCGGCGATACTGCCGATGTTAATGATCCGCGCGGGATCATCGGCGGTGCCCGCCCTGCGCAGTGCGGGCAGCAGCGCCTGCACCAGCCAGAACGGCGACTTGAGGTTGAGGTCGATCACTGCGTCCCAGGCCTCGGCCGGGAACGTCTCCAGCGGCTCGCGCCACATCGCTCCCGCGTTGTTGACGAGGATGTCCAGGCGTTCCGAGTCGACCTTGACAAGATCAGCGAGCCGCTGGCACTCGTCGTACCTGGACAGGTCGGCGGGGAATGCTTGAACGTCGCCGAATTCGGACAGCAGATGCTGTGCCTCTGCACACGTGTCCGCATTGCGTGAGCTGATAACGACGCGGGCGCCCGCCTGCAGAAGGCCGCGCGCTATCATCATCCCAATGCCCCTGGTGCCGCCAGTGACAAGTGCGTACTTCCCACTCAGATCGAAAAGGTCTGCGTGAGTGGTGAACTGGTTGTCCGCCATTGGTCTTCGTCCCTTCTGCGTAGAAGCATGTGCTGACACGATCGCGCGTCCGGTGCAGCTGAATTGAACTGATGGGGAAAGCTGCAGTGCGTGTCCATGAAGTGCTGCCGGCGCTTTCGTTGGTGTAGCTGGGAGCCGACTCAACCAGGTTGACAGGCGTTTTGGACGTCTGGGAGACCCTGGTGAAACAGGTACTGTGAGAGCCACCCTTGCCTGGTGCGCTGACTCACGCTGCCACAATCATTCCTGCACAGTCACTTTCGTGATTGCTTTGATCTGTATTGCGACCCGGCATCGTCGTCCTGAATCGACCTGTTAGTCATCCGATGACCGGCGTTATCGCGCCGCGCCACGCCAATCCGGGTCGCCGTAGTATTCGCCGAATTTCGGGCGGATATGGCGTAGCCCCTGGTTGAGGGGTGTCTTCGCGGTTCGGCCTGCGGCGCAGGGTGATTGGTGGTTGGCTTGGCGGCCGATGAGGTTGGTCGACGTACTGGAGGCTGGGGTTCGTGGCAACGCGGGTGTTCACGGATGAGGAGCTCGAGCGGCTGCGGGGGTTCCCGGAGATCAGTTGCGAGGAATTGTTCCGGTTCTACACGCTCACCGCTGCTGACGTCGCGTTCGTCGACCCAGGCCGCGGTCGTGGACCAGCGGACCGGCTGGGACTTGCCCTCGCGCTCTGCACGTTGCCGTGGCTCGGCTTCGTTCCCGACCGGTTGACCTCAGCACCATCTGTGGCGGTGGCTCGGTTGGCCGAGCAGCTGAATGTCGATGCGGCGCAGCTTCGTTCGTACGGTAAGCGAGCCAAGACCCGGACTGAGCACGTGCGCCTGGTCGCGCAGTACTCGAGCTGGCGGGCGGCCGGGACGATAGAGCTGAAGGAACTGGACGAGTTCCTGCTGGCGCGGGCGATGGAGCACGATTCGCCGACGCTGTTGTTCCGGCTGGGGTGTGAGTATCTGATCTCGGCGCGGGTGATCCGGCCGGGCCCTCTGATGGTCGTCGAGCGGGTTGCCCACGCCCGTGGGCAGGCGCAGGAGCAGACCTACGATCGGCTCGCGCATATGCTCACGCCCGCGCGGTGCGTCGAGAGACTGAACTTCGGGTTGTTCGATCTCCTCGGGATGCAACTCTCACCCCGGATCCGGGATCTGGGCCGAATCACCCTGTACCGGCCGGGCCCGCGCGCCGAGGCGGAGACCCGTTTCCCGCTCGCAGGCCCACTACTGACCCGGCGGACCAACCTGGATCTGATCGCCGAGCACTACGACGACCTGCTGCGGTTGGCCGGGTCGCTGAAGTTCGGGCACGCCACCGCCTCGCTGCTAGGGCGTGTTTCATAAGTGCTGAGGGGTGATCGCCGCCGTCAGGATTGCGGCTGAAAGTCGTTGCCGGAGTGGGTGTGTCGTTGCCGTGAGATGGGTGAGGTCTCCGGTAGATGGGTTCAGCGACCAAGCAGAACCTGAATACCGGAGACCTCGTGGCCAGCGTAGCGGTGGCGGGG
>NZ_JBEXUI010000021.1:0-154670 GCF_040614395.1 Nocardia sp. NPDC005998
TAGAGGTTGTACAGCTCGGCGGAGCTGACCCGGCGAATGGCCGCGACCGCATCACCGGTGAACGCCTCACCGGCAATGAGCAGAGCGCGCAGCGATTCCAACGCCGCACCACCGGCAGCATCCACACTGCCCGCGAACACAGTCAGCATCGAAGGCACGAACGAGGTCATGGTGACCCGCTCAGCGGCAATGACTTCCGCCAGATATTGCGGATCACGATGCCCATCCGGGCTCGCCACCACGATCCGACCACCAGTGGACAACGGGCCGAACAACTCCCACACCGACACATCGAACGTCGCCGGGGTCTTGAACAGCACCACATCATCGGCACCGATGCCGTACTCACCAGTGATCCAACGGATCTGGTTCACCACAGCCGCATGCGGCAGCGCAACACCCTTCGGGCGACCCGTCGAACCCGACGTGAAGATCACATACGCGGTGTTCTGCGCCCGCAGCGGTTCGATCCGCTCCGCATCGGTGACCGGCTCGTCCGCGTACCCGGACAGATCCAGCTCATCGATGGACAGCGTCGGCAGACCGCCGCTCTCGAAGTTGTCGCGCGAGTTGGTCAGCACGCAGACCGGTGCCGCCGACTCGAGCACATAGCTGATCCGCTCGGTCGGCTGGTCCAGGTCCAGCGGCACGTAGCCGCCGCCCGCTTCCTGCACCGCGTACGCCGCGACCACCAGGTCGACCGAACGCCGCAGGCCAAGGGCGACCAGCTTTTCCGGACCGACACCGGCTTCGATGAGTCGACGCGCCAACCGGTGCACGCGCGCACCGAATTCGGCATACGTCAGCGAGGTTCCGGAGGCCGGATCCACGATCGCGACCGCATCCGGCGTGGCGGCGGCCTGCGCAGCGAACTCGCCCACCAGAGTGAGCCCAGCCGCGTCACCCCGGCGAGCGCCGGAACGACGCGGGGAGCGTCCGGGCTGGCGACGCGGCAGCAAATCGCGCCGGGTGTCGTTCCAGCCGGTCAGCGCCAGCGCGGTTTCGTCGGCGTCGAGCAGCTGGATATCGCCGACCGGCACCGTCGGATCGGCGATGATGGCCGCCAGCACCCGATCCAGGCGCCGTGCGAACGCCGCCACCGTCGCCTCGTCGAAAAGGTCGAGTGCATAGGAGAATTCGGCCGCCATACCAGCCGCCTCACCCAGCTCCTGGGTCTCCTGCAGGGTCAGCTGCAGGTCGAACTTGGCCAGCCTGGCGTCGTAGTCGATGCCATTGACCGACAGTCCGGGCAGTTCCAGATTGGCCTGTCTGGTGTTCTGGAAGGCCAGCATCACCTGGAACAGCGGATGCCGCGCCTGCGAGCGAGCCGGGTTCAGGATTTCGACCAGCCGCTCGAACGGCAGGTCCGCATGTGCGAAGGCATGCAGATCGGTTTCCCTGGCCTGCGCGAGCAGATCCGCGAAACTGGCGGAGCCGTCCACATCCGTGCGCAGCACCAGAGTGTTGACGAACATGCCGATCAGATCGTCGAGCGCGGCCTCACCACGACCGGCGGCCGGGGTGCCGACCGTGATATCGCCGGTACCGCTGGCCCGCGCCAACAGCACCGCGAGCGCACTGTGCATCACCATGAACAGCGACGCATTGTGCTTGCGCCCCAAGTCGATCAGCGCGCGCTGGGTCTCGGCGGAGATCACGAACGCGTAGGTGCCACCCCGGTAGGAGGCGACCGCCGGACGCGGACGATCCGATGGCAGCACCAATTCGTCGGGCAGACCGGCGAGTTCGTCGGTCCAGTAGCGAATCTGGCTGGCGATCAACGAATTCGGATCGCCCTCGGAGCCGAGCACCTCGCGCTGCCACAGCGCGTAGTCGGCGTACTGCACCGGCAGCGCGGACCAGGCGGGCGATTCCCACGACGTGCGCGCGGCATAGGCCACCATGACATCGCGGGCCAGCGGTCCCATGGACCAGCCGTCGGCCGAAATGTGGTGCACCACCATACCGAGCACATATTCGGATTCGCTGATCTCGAACAGCCGGGCGTGCAGCGGCACCTCATCGGTGACGTCGAAGGCCATGGAGGCCAGGTCGACCAGATGCTCGACCAGCGTCTCCTCGGTGACCCGGTAGGGCGTCAGGTCCGGAACGATCTGTGCCGCATCCAGAATCCGCTGCACCGGACCGTTCTTGGTCTCCGGGAATACGGTGCGCAGCGATTCGTGCCGGTCGATTACATCGATGACCGCGACCTGCAGTGCGGCGACGTCGAGGTCACCGGACAGCCGGATCGCGACCGGGATGTTGTTGACCGCCGATTCGGTATCGAACCGGTTGAGGAACCACATACGCTGCTGCGCCAGCGACAGCGGCACCTGTTCGGGCCGCTGCCTGGCCACCAGCGCCTTGCGCGCGCCGTCACCGGCATGCGATTCCACCCGCGACGCCAGCGCCGCCACGGTGGTGGCCTCGAACAGCATGCGCACCGGCACCCGGGTGTCGAGCGCGATGCCCAGGCGCGAGGCGACCTGGGTGGCGATCAGCGAGTTGCCGCCGAGTTCGAAGAAGTCGTCGTCCACGCCGACCCGGGAGATGCCGAGCACCTCACCGAAGATCTGGGCGACGATCTCCTCGATCGGGGTGGTCGGCGCACGGAATTCGCGCACCTCGAAGACCGGCGCGGGCAGCGCCTTGCGGTCCAGCTTGCCGGACGGGTTGAGCGGGAACGCGTCCAGGCCGACGATCGCCGAGGGCACCATGTACGAGGGCAGGGTGCGGTGCAGCGAGTTCTTGATGTCATCGATATCGGCGGCGCCGCCCGCGGTGACCACATAGGCGACCAGCTGATCGCCGGCAACGGTGTCCATGACGAGCACGACGGCCTGGGTGACCGCGGCATGTTCGAGCAGCGCGGTCTCGATCTCACCGAGTTCGATGCGCTGGCCGCGGAATTTCACCTGGAAGTCGGTGCGGCCGATGTACTCCAGCACACCGGTGGTCCCGGTCGCCGGATTCTGCGGCGCGGTCCAGCGGACCAGGTCGCCGGTGCGGTACAGGCGCGCGCCCGGTGCGCCGAACGGGTCGGCGACGAACCGCTCCGCCGACAGATCGGGGCGGCCGTGGTAGCCGCGGGCCACCTGGACACCGCCCAGGTACAGCTCGCCGGGCACGCCGACCGGCACCGGGTTCAGGCCCGCATCGAGCACATAGGTCTGCGCATTCCACACCGGGCGGCCGATCGGCACCGTGGCCGGCGCGACCTCATCGATATGCCAGGCGGTGGCGTGCACGGTGAATTCGGTCGGACCGTACAGGTTGTGCACGGCGGCACCGCAGAACTGCCGGAATGCGGTCACCGTGGCCGGCGGCAGCGCCTCACCGGCGACGAGAACCGTACGCAGCGAAGCGCATTCGTCCGCGGACGCGGCCCCCGCGAAGACCGAGAGCATCGAGGGCACGAACGAGGTCATGGTGACCCCGTGGCGGCCGATGATCTCCGACAGGTACATCGGATCGCGGTGACCGTCCGGCGCGGCGATGAGCATGCGCGCGCCGACCGCCAGGGTGCCGAACAGCTCCCACACCGACACGTCGAAGGTGACCGGCGTCTTCTGCAGGATCACATCGGCGGCGTCGATGCCGTATTCACCGGTGATCCAGGCGATCTGGTTGACGACACCGGCATGGCTGATCGCCACACCCTTGGGTCGGCCGGTCGAACCGGAGGTGAAGAGCACGTAGGCGGTGTTCGAAGACCGCAGCGGCGCAAGGCGTTCGGTATCGGTGACCGGCGCGTCGTCGAAGTCGGCGAGGTCGAGGGTGTCGAGCTGGAACACCCGATGGTCACCGCCGGCGGCGACATCATCGGCGGTCGTGGTGAGCACGCAGACCGGATTCGAGCTGGCGAGGACGTATTCGGTGCGCTCGGCCGGGTGATCGGGATCGATCGGCACATAGCCACCACCCGCGGCCATGGTCGCGTAGATGGCGACGAGCATGTCCACCGAACGGCGAATGCCAACGGCCACAAGCGATTCCGGGCCGACGCCTTCGGCGATCAGCTTGCGGGCCAGACGATTGACCCGCGCCGAGAATTCAGCGTAGGTCAGTTCGGTCCGCGGGCCGAACTCGCCTTCGCTGCGGGTACCGCCGTCGAACACGACGGCGATCTCGTCCGGACGCCGACGTACCTGCTCTTCGAACAGGTCGAGCACGGTGGCGGCGGACACCGGATCGGCGGTGCGGTTCCAGTCGTGCAACACCGTCGCGCGCTCGGCGTCATCGAGGATATCGATATCGCGGACCGCGGATTCCGGTGCGGTGACGGCGGTTTCGAGCACGCGCAGGAAACGGCGGCCGAATTCGGCGACGGTTTCGGCATCGAAGAGATCGGTGGCGAAGGACACCACGGTCGACATACCGGTGGGTTCGCCGTGCGCGCCGCGTCCCTCGGTGACCGTCCACTGCAGGTCGAATTTGGCGATATCGACCTCGAGCTCATCGGCGGTGACCGACAGGCCGGACAGCTCCATCGAACCGTGCGAGAGCTCCTGGAACGAGAGCATCACCTGGAACAGCGGATGCCGCGCCTGCGAACGGGTCGGGTTGAGCACCTCGACCAGCCGCTCGAACGGCACATCGGCATAGGCGAATGCGGCGAGATCGCCCTCGCGCGTGCGAGTCAGGAAGTCGGTGAAGGCCTCGCTGCCGTCGACCTCCGAACGCAGCACGAGGGTGTTGACGAACATGCCGATCAGATCGTCGAGCGCCTGCTCACCGCGACCGGCCACCGGGGTGCCGATGGCGATATCGCTGGTGCCGGACAGCCGCGACAGCAGCACCGCCAGCGACGCGTGCAGCACCATGAATACGCTGACGCCTTGGGCGCGCGCGAAGGCAGCGATGCGCTCGTGCAGATCGACATCGATATCGAAGCCGACCCGGCTACCGCGAAAACTCTGCACCGGCGGGCGCGGGCGGTCGGCGGGTAGGTCGAGCTGATCCGGCAGACCGGCCAAAGCCCTACGCCAGTAGGCGATTTCGCGGGCCGCCATGGAACCCGGATCGGATTCCGCGCCGAGCAGTTCACGCTGCCACAGCGAGTAGTCGCGGTACTGCACCGGCAGCGGCGCCCACACCGGGGCCTCGCCAGCGGCCCTGGCCAGGTAGGCGGCGGCAACATCGCGGGCCAGCGGACCGAACGAAAAACCATCCGCCGCAATGTGATGTACGACGAACGCGACCGCGTAGTCGGGGGTTCCGTTATTCGAACCGATGACGCGGTAGACCCGCACCCGGATCGGCAGTTCGGTGGCGACATCGAATCCGGTGGCGGCGAATTCGACCAGCACGCCCTGCAATTCGGCGGGATCGATCGACTGCACCTCGATACCGAGATCGATCTCGTCCATCGGCAGCACCAGCTGGTAGCCGCCGTCACCGGACTCCGGGAAGATGGTGCGCAGCGACTCCTGGCGCGCCATCACATCGGTCAGCGCCACCTGCAGCGCATCGACGTCGACCTGGCCGCGCAAGCGCACCACGAACGGCAGGTTGTAGGCGGGCACCGTGGAGTCGAACTGGTTGATGAACCACATCCGCTGCTGTGCCAGCGACAGCGGCACCCGCTCGGGCAGCTGCTGGGCGACCAGCGGCGGCCGCGCGGCATCGGCGGGACTCGCGGTTTCGGCGCGGGCGGCGATACCGGCCACCGTCGGGGTCTCGAACAGCGCACGCACCCCGATCTGGGTGCCGAATGCCGCGCCGATCCGCGACATCACCTGCGTGGCGACCAGCGAGTTGCCGCCCAGATCGAAGAAGTTGTCATCGATGCCGACGCGTTCCTGGCTGAGCACATCGGCGAAGATGGCCGCGACGATCTGTTCGGCTTGGGTACGCGGGGCACGGAATCCGGCGGCGTCCGCACTGAAGACCGGCTCCGGCAGTGCCTTTCGGTCCAGCTTGCCGGAGGTGTTGAGCGGGAACGCGGCCAGCACCATGATCGCCGCTGGCACCATGTAGCTCGGCAGCTTCTCCGCGACGAACCTGGTGAGTTCGGCCGATTCGATGGACTGTCCGGGCGCGGGCACCACATACGCGACCAACTGTTGGCCGGTGGCGGTATCCACCACCAGGACGGCGGCCTGGCTGACCGCCGGGTGGGCGAGCAGATCCGTTTCGATCTCGCCGAGTTCGATGCGCTGACCGCGGAATTTCACCTGGAAGTCGGTGCGGCCGATGTATTCCAGCGTGCCAGCGGCATTCCAGCGCACCAGGTCACCGGTGCGGTACATGCGTTCGCCGTCGGTACCGAAGGGGTTGGCCACGAAACGATCCGAGGTCAGATCGGGACGGCCTCGGTAGCCGCGCGCGAGCTGGCGTCCACCCAGGTACAGCTCACCCGGCGCGCCGACGGCCGCGGGCCGCAGCCGCGCATCCAGCACGTAGACCTGGACATTCCACTCCGGGATACCGATCGGCACCGTCGCGGTATCGGCGGCGGTGGCCTCCCAGTAGGTGACCGAGACCGCGGCCTCGGTGGGACCGTAGAGGTTGTGCAGACCGGCGCTCGTGATCGCGCGGAAGCCTGCCGCGGTTTCCGGCGGCAGCGCCTCACCGATGACGAAAACCGCACGCAGGGTGGCGCATTGGGCGGCGGTGACGTGCGCGACGAAGACCGTCAGCATCGAGGGCACGAAGTCGGTGACGGTCACCTGGTGCCGCTCGATCATATCGGCGACATACAGCGGATCGCGGTGCCCGTCGGGAGCGGCGATGATCAGCTTCGCGCCGACCATCAGCGGTAGGAAGTAGCCCCACAGCGACACGTCGAAGGTGGTGGCGGTCTTCTGCAGATACACGTCGTCCGCGGTGAGGCGGTATTCGTCGAGCATCCACAGTTGCTGATTGACGATCGCATGGTGGGTGACCGCGACACCCTTGGGTCGACCGGTCGAACCCGAGGTGTAGATGACATACGCGGTGTTGTCCGGACGCAACGGCGCCCGCCGATCCGCATCGGTGACCGGCGCGATATCGAAGGCCGACACGTCGAGGGTGTCGATCTGTACCCGGCGCACCGAATCGGGCAGCTCGAGCTCGTCGGAGGACACCGTCAGCACACAGACCGGTGCCGCGGACTCGAGGATGTAGGCGGTGCGGTCGGCCGGATGATCGGGGTCGATCGGCACGTACGCGCCACCGGCCTTGAGCACCGCGTGCATGCCGACCACCAGGTCCAGCGAACGCCGCATGCCCAGCGCGACCAGCGATTCCGGGCCGACACCGTCGGCGATCAGGAACCGGGCCAGCCGGTTGACCCGCGCGGCGAACTCGGCATATGTGAGCTGCGCGCCTTCGAAGTCCAGCGCGATATTGTCCGGGGTCAGCTCGATCTGCGCATCGAGCAGCGCCGCCAGAGTGGTATCCGGAACGTCCTGCTCGGAGTCGTTCCACTCCACCAGGGACAGTTCCCGCTCATCCTCGGTGGTGGCCGGCAGCTCCCACACCACGGCATCGGCGTCCGCGGCCAGGAACCGGTCGAAGAACTCCAGGAACCGCGAATGATGCTGTGCGGCTTCGGCTTCGGTGTAGAGGTTCGGGTTGGTCTCGAAGTCGATATGCGAGCGGGTGCCGCCGGCCGACTGATAAAAATTGACACCGAGGTCTTCGATACTGCCGGTGGAGAGCACGTTGAACTCGCCGTGGGACTCGCCGAGCACGACCTCGTTGTGGAACAACATGATGTTGACCCACGGGCCGAAGAACTCCGCGCCGACACTATTTCCGGTGTTGGCAGTGCCCGCGCTGTCGCGGCGGATGTCCTCGTGACGGTAGCGCTGATGGCGCAGCCCGCCCGATACCTCGACGGTGACCGAGCGCAGCAGTTCGGCGATGGTGGTGTCGTATCCGACCCGCAGCCGCAGCGGCACGATATTCGAGGTCACACCACCGGAGCGGCGCATCGCGGCGGTGGTGCGCGCGGTCACCGGCAGGCTCAGGATCACCTCTTGCGCACCGGTCAACTGGGCCAGATACGCGGCGAAGCCCGCGATCAGCAGACCGGCAGGAGAGTTGTCGTGGCGGGTAACGGCGTCGGCGAGCAGTACCTCCTGCTCCGAGGACAATGCCGCACTCGACACCCCGTTGAGCGGTGCCGGTGGCGCGGACCGACCGACCAGGCTGGTTCCGTCCTCCAACCCGGCGACGCGCTGGGCCCAGTGCTCCTTATCGGACTGGAAGCGGGTGCTGTCGCGGTAGGCCAGCTCGGATTCATACACGGTGTGCAGATCGACGGCCTTGTACGGCGGCGGCTCGACGTCATTCAGCAGCGCGGTGTAGATATCGGCGAACCGCTTCATGTACGTCATTGCGCCGAAGCCGTCGAGCACGATGTGATGCACCCGCGAATACCAGAACCAGTGCCGGTCCCCGAGTTGCAGGACGGCACTCATCATCAAGCGGTCGTTGACCATGTCCAACGGACGGCTGTACTCGGCGCGCATCCAGGCGTGGGCCGCGGCGACCGGGTCGTCCTCGGCCCGCAGATCGACGTAGCCGATATCGTCGGAATCGGGGATCGAATAGTCGACGTACTGCAGCGGCTGACCATCGCGTTCGACGATCCGCAGGAAGCCCGAGCCGAACTCGCGCGAGGCGATGATGGTGGCTTCCCGCATCACGAGCCGATCGATGTCGCCGTGGACGTCTACGTACTGCGCGATATTGATCGGGACCTGCGGATCCACATGCTGCGCGTACCAGATGCCCAGCTGTGCGGGCGACAGCGGAAAGTACTCCGCAGCAGCCTGCGTCGCGTCCGCCTCTGTGTCACCAGTTTCGCCGTTTCCGCCGAAATCCAGCCGGTCCAACCCGTAACCTCGCTTCCGGAACACCACGCAAGCGCTCCCCGACGAACACCGGTACAGGACGCGCACCTATCCGAGCATGGCGTCTGCGTTCCCGCGTTCAGTTCTCATCAATCAAGCAAAAATGTTCATTGGCACTATCTGCCCGCCAGGCCGACCTTGTTACATGGGCGCGACCGTGCCCGCTGCCCACCGACCGGCTCCGCCGGGAAGTTCACTGCTGATCACCGAAACAATCTACCGTCGCCCCCGCCGCCCGACCAATCAGCTCCCATAGCCGGGAAACATCACCCCAGGCAGCGGCGTCATCGCAAGTTTGCTAGGTGACTGTCACCCATCTCACACCGCTTGCGAAGGTCGGCGCCGGTCGCGCGCCGGATCGTAGAGATGCGACTGCGTGCAGGATGGATTCGGTGCGAGCGCGCGGCCGACGAGGATGACGGCGGCTTGGCGCAGGCCCGCGGATTCGACCTGGTCGGCGATGTCGGTGAGGGTGCCGCGCAGGATCAGTTGGCCGGGTTGGCTGGCTCGATAGACTACCGCGACCGGGCAGTCGGGGCCGTAGTTCGGGATAAGTTCGGCCGCGAGCGTCCGGATTCGGGTGATGGCCAGGTGTAGGACGAGGGTGGCGCCGGTAGCGGCGAAGTCGGTGAGGGCTTCGGACTCCGGCATCTTCGTCGAGCGGGCCTGGGTGCGGGTGAGAACCACGGATTGGACCAGTTCGGGAACGGTCAGCTCGGCGCCGAGCAGGGCGGCCGCCGCGGCGTAGGCGGGGACGCCGGGGGTGACGTCCCAGGGGACGTCATGTGCGTCGAGGCGGCGGGTCTGTTCGGTGAGGGCCGAGTAGATCGATGGATCGCCGGAGCACAGGCGCGCGACATCCCTGCCGGATCGGTGGGCACGCACCAGATGCTCGGTGATCTGATCGATGTCCAGGTGTTGGGTATCGATCAGTTCGGTCTCGGGGGCACAGTGTGCGAGCACCTCGGGGTTCAGATAGGTGCCCGCGTAGAGGCAGACCGGGGAGGTGCGCAGAAGTTCGACGGCGCGGACGGTCAGCAGGTCCGCGGCGCCCGGCCCGGCCCCGATGAAGTGCACGGTCATGCGGGTGAGTGTATGGCGGGCTCAGGCCGTCGCGTCGAAGTGGGCGATCACCTCGGTCGAGGTTTACCGCCCCACGCAGCAACAAGCCCCGCACCTCAATTTCCACGGAGGCACGGGGCTCTTCGGATTGCAGGTCTACTGGCGTTCGAACTCGCCGTCGACGACACCAGCGGTGAACGCTTGCCACTCGCCAGGGGTGAAGACCAGCGCTGGACCGGTCGGGTTCTTGGAGTCACGAACACCGACCATGTCTCCGTCTAAAAACGCGACTTCCACACAGTTATCATTTCCCCCACTGCGGCTGCTCTTGAACCAGCGTGCCCCAGACAGGTCCATGCTCACGGCGCATACTCCTTCGCTACCCGCCTCAGCAGGCGTTTGCTCTCAACTACGTTCAACGCTACCCGTTGGATCACCCGGAAAGCGTCCCGGTACGCGCGAACGCTGCGCGGGGTCTCGAGATGCATACTGCCCGCGAAACTCTCGGCGTACACGACTGGCGGCTCCTTCACCTTCCCGGTGCTGTCCGTAGCGAAGTCGAGAAGAGTGAACGCATCGACCGCTTTGCCCATTGGGTACCCGGCGCCGTCGGGTAGCACCCTTACCGAGACGTTTGGTGGCATGTCTGCAAGGTGTCGGAGCTGCCGACTCATCAACTTCGGCCCGCCAACGATCCGTCTCAACACGCCCTCATCTAGGACCAAGTCGACTTCGAGCGGAGACATGGTGCGGTTGATCAGGTTCAAGCGCTTGCGGCGCACCTCCATCCTTTGGCGTCGCTCGTCGGCGAGGTCATCACGGAAGTAAATCCGGTCTAAAACCTCGGCGTACTCGTGGGTCTGAAACAAGCTCGATACGATGTCCGGCCGGTATACGGTGAGTCGTTCGGCGGCGGCTTCAAGCCCCAAATAAACTCTGAAGCTTGGGGCCAGCATATCGGTTCGCTCGTCCCACCAGCTTTGCTCCCGCCGCTGCGCTGCAAGGGTTTTCAGCTCATCGAGCCGATCCATCCCCTGGTAGAGACGGCATAGCTTGGTCAGCTTTGCATCGTCAATCTTGGATGCTTGACCGCTCTCCAGACGTTGCAGCGATCCGGACCCCATGCCAACTGCCCTCGATGCGATCAGGATTGAAAGGCCAGTCTCGCTTCGCATCTCCCGCAGTATGCGCCCCAGCTGGCGGTGCGGTACGCCCGACACAATCGGTTCATCGGGCGGACTCGATGTCGACTTGGGTGACGCAACCACTCTCTCGTCGTCAACCTTTCCCCTGATCAAAGGTTCGTTCATCGCTCACTTCTCTCGATTCTGTCGGGCTGAGCATGTGATCTTTTGGGTGACGTGTTCCAACGATTTTGGGTGATGGAATTCCATTTCGACGGGTGACCCCACCTGCAAGTATGGGTGACCTACTGGGGAAATGGGGCGGTTTTCTCGGGTCGCCCAATGGGTGACCCACCCAGGTCGAAAGGGGTGGTCTGCTCGATATGCGCCCGGAGAGAACAACTCTCCTAACTTCACCCATCGAGGACGTTTCTCAGGGGCCGGGCGCATCCAAGCCGCAGTCGACACACGGGAGGCCGGCAGATGCCGAACGACGAACTTCCACAACGCATTCCGTTTACCGGGCCACCAGTCCGAAACTGGGCAGCGCCGGGCGATCTCGTCGAACTCTTCGCCAATGCGCTGAACCAGTGGAAGACCGCCGAATCGCCACCGTACGAAATCACCGATCCCCTCAACTCCACCCGCCTGAGCACAGACGAAATCGACCGAGAGGTCCTCCGATGGATCACATAGCTTTCGGTGACACTCCCGCATCCCGCTGTGTCTACTACCGGCAGGTGTGCGACCTGCCCGCGAGCATCGACCCGCCACACCTCGGACGCATCGTCATGCGCGCGGCGCATGCGTGGGGCCTGTCGATGCCGACCGCTCTCGGACAAGCCGTCAAGACCCACATGCACAAGCAAGGCTGCGGAATTGGCCCGATCCTGTCGCACACGCGCTCGGCCCGTTGGACCTTTCTTATCCGGCCCGACCTGCCCGACGAGGTGCGCTTGTTCGCCGAAATGTTCCGGCTCAACGCCTCGGTTATCCGTGACGGCGGCACCATCGCGTTGCCCAGCCCCACCGATGAGTTCCGGCGCTGGATCGAACCACCACGATGCACCTTCCGGCCTTCCGGACTCATCGTGGTCGACTCGATCCGCGCATGTGCGGGGCATAGCCGGGTTCGCATGATCACCCCAGCACAGGCTTAGCCCGTTGTCCGACATCCAGCCGCAACGACGCGAAATCGCCCCATCCGTGCGGGCATTGCTCGCAGCCTTCCACGCGGACACTCGAGACAAGCTCAATCGTGCTCCGACCAACAGCGCACCGATATACCAGGGCAGCGACGGCGTGCTGAGACCGGTAGTGGACGGCTGGATATCGGACACCGACGCCGATCTCGACAAAGCCGACGCCATCACGATCACACCGGCCAGCGTTCATGACATCGAGGAACCATGAACCCGCAGACCTCACAGCACCAACGCATTTCGCCACGACCAGGAGAGCCCGACGTGCACCTGAGTGTGTTCGTGCACGGGCTGCGGATGGACTTCACCGCCTGCCTGACCGCGGCACTTGTGTTCGTTGCAGAACATCGAGCACGCCATTACATCGATGCCGTGAATCTGCTTTCCGGTGACACCACGGGGCTTCGACGACTCCCCAACGAACGGTTGTACCTCGAGCCATGACCATCGACAATCACGAAAAGCACTGCACCCCTAGCTCTATCGGAGAACCAAGGGGGTGCACTGCGAACAGATACGGCTGCCTGCCCGAAATAGGCGATCCCGCGTCGATCAGGGCGCATCGTCCTGGGCTGAACATGCCGGACGGAAGCATGCGTTCGATCATGACTTGGTCCACCCAGACGAGGGCACCAGAGACCGTCTAGTTAGCCGAACTGGCAATCGGCTACGAAGACCTGACCACTGGCCGCCGCCTCCCCCGTGCCCCTGACCCGCCGCACCTCACCGACGCCGGTCACCCTGCGCCGCCTGCCAATTCGTACCGCCGCAACGGTGGTTGTGGCCATATGGTCGAGCAGTGGATCGAGGTCATCGACGATGACTACCTCGAATAGCCCACTGCGACCGATTGACCGGTGCGGCGCTTTGACGTGGCCGCCTACATCGTGCCGCCGTGCCGCCGGTATGCACGATCGACACTCGATCTCGGGATCGGTAGCATTTGGCTGTATGAGTGATGGGGGGACACCAACCTCTGGCCAGAACCTCTCCGTCGTGCCGGACAAAGTTCGCGAAGTTGGCACGTACGTCTACGAGCTGGCCGCGGCGCTGAAGTCGGCATTGGATTCGGCAGCAAAGGATGTCGACGCGCTGGTCAACGGAACCTGGACCGGGGACTTAGCGGCTGAGTTCGGCAGCGGCTGGACCGACGTACACGACGGCGGCAGCCAAATTATCGCTGCTCTGGCGGTGATGGCTCAGAAACTCGGTATAACTGCCGACACGTACCAAGCGGGCGACGACCGCAATGCATCGACACTGAAAACTTCGAGTTTGGACCTACCATGAGCAGCTCTCAGTTCTCGGTCGATTTGAATCATCTCGATGAGATCGTGGCGCGCTTGTCCGGGTTGTCTGGGTTCATTAGCGACCATCTCGACGGGATCGATGACAAAGTGGCCGCGCTTACCGGAACTGGCTGGGAGAGTGCGGCAGCGCAGGCATATACCGAAGCGCATCGCGAATGGGTTACTGGTGCACGCGAATTCGTCGAGGGTATCCGTGACATGAGCGATGCGGCCCGCAAGGCGCACGAACGCTACTCCAATGCCATCAACCTCAACTACAAGATGTTGGCAGGGGGATGATGTGGGCGATCTGTCCACCGACTGGCAGATCTACTACGACGCTGCCGGGAGATGCCATGATCTCGCCGCTGACCTCCGAACCGCTGACAAGCCGCTGCACGATGTCCTCAAAGGCGAATGCGCTGGCATGGCTGGCGACGCCCCCGGCTGTGAGCAGTGGGGGAAAACCTATGACCGCTACGCGCAGGAAACCCTGCAAACTTGCACCAATCTCGCTGACGCGCTCACCAATTTTGGGTACGTGCTCTACGCCGTCGGTTACAACTACGGCAAAGCCAACGGCGGCAACCCGACCCGCCCGCGAGTCAATGCCATATCGGAGTACAAGGTGTCGTTCCCGACCTCAGTCGGAGCCAACGGTGACGGCATTGCGCGGGATGGCGGCAGCAAGGAGTTCTACGACGAACTGTTCAAGAAGATCAAGGAGGAGTTCGGAAAGCTTCCCAATGGGGATAAAGACAAACTCGCAACTGCCGCTGGCAAGTGGAAAGCGTTCGCTGAACACGATGCCGTAACCAAGGCATCGGAGCGTATCAAGACGATCACTGGCCTGTTCGACAACGTCATCGACAGGAAAAACCTCGAGCCGCTCCTCGGATATTTGGGTACACTCGGCGCGGGCGCGGACCACGTCGCTGCCGCATCCGTGAACATGGCGGCACCTGTCGGGGAGTACCACACCGGGACCGACGATCTACGCAATGGCATCCAACATGCCATCACAAATGCGCTGTGGGCGGCCGGAGTCGTCGTCATCACAGGCATAGCTGCGTCTCTTTTCACCGCGTGCCTCAGTGACGTTGCCGCTGCCGGCGGAGTGGTCCTCGTCGTCGGGAACACGGTCAGAACCATAAAGTCTGTTTACGACGGAATCAAGATCTGGCAAGTTCTCGCGGCAGCCGCTGCCGCCGTCGGTGCTGCCGCCGTTGTAACCAGCTTCGACAAGGTTCCCTCTGTCGGTGACACACTGACCAAACTCGGCGCAATCATCGCCCTGAAGGTCTACGTCGACGACGAAGCGACACCTCCGCTGAAGTTTGAACCGTCGCCCAAACATGGCAAAGAGCAGCGCGGTGACGCCGCACCGGAGCCCACACATCCCCAGGAAACGCTCGAAAGGTCTGTTCAGATCAAAGATACGTCTAGCCGTAGAGTGGGTTATGACCCAGAAACCGGTGAGTTCGATGTATTCGACGAAACTTATAATGATTCCGGCATCTATCACGGGCATCAAAGAAGCTGGGAGGAACTTACCCAAGAAATGCAAAATGCTCTCGTGAAAGCTGGTGTTGTGAATAGGAAAGGTAAACCGCTGTGAGTACATACCAACGGCTGGATCCAATCGAGCGTAGCGAAGCGATCGCGCAGCTCGAATCAAGTGAGAGTCAGGTGGTGGCCGAAACCATTCTGCGTTTGGCGCTGCATGATCCGGATGCCGGATGGGTGACCGATCGCGCTCTGGCCCTCCTCGAAAGTTCTGACTACAGCGTGCGTGCCAGCGCGGCAACGGCCCTCGGTCACATTGCGCGTATTCATCGGAGCATTGACAGCAGCCGTGTCGTTCCTGCCCTACAGCGCCTTCTAAATGATCCGGCGACAGCTGGCCGAGCCGACGACGCTTTGGACGACATCGCAGTGTTCGCCCCATCGAGTGGAGCGGGCCCAGCCTGACCGATCGACTGCTGACCAGCATCCCCGATCGAGCACCTACCGAAATCGACACCCGCAGGGCACATTTGGTGCGCGAGATCGACCGCTGGGTCCACACCAACCTACCGCTGCCCACGGGTACGCCTCGGTACACACCGAAACCCTGGGCCCGACCTCGAGCCGCTCCTCTGATACATGGTCACACTCGGTGCGGGCGCTGACCACGTCGCCGTCGCGTCCATGAACGTGGCTACCCCGTCGGGGAGTATCACACTGGAACCAACGACCTACGCAATGGCATCCGGCCGATGAAGTGGACGGTCATGCGGGTGAGTGCATGGCGGGCTCAGGCCGTCGCGTCGAAGTGGGCGATCACCTTGGTCGGACGCACCCGGACCACCAGTTCGCCGGGGACGCCGTTGCGCTTGCCGAATTCCTCGGCGCGGTCCGCGCCCATATAGCGGCCGCCGATCTCGGTGGCGGTGCGCACGAGTTCGTCGAGATCCTCGGACAGGGTTACTGTGCCCTGGACCTGGACCGAGGGGTACGGGCCCGCCTCCACATCGACGACGAGCGCGATCCGGTTATCCCTGGCGAACGCCTTGCCCTTCGCCGAAACCTTGCCGGTATTGAACACCACCTCGTCACCCTCGAGGACGAACCAGACCGGCGTCACGACCGGGCGTCCGTCGGCGGCCGTGAACGCGACCTTGGCGGTTCGGCTGCCATGAGAGAGGAATTCGCGTACCGCGGGATCCGAGAGTGAGGCCATACCCCAACCCTAGGGCCACCCCGCGCCGACGGCGTGCATATCGCCGCCCCGCTGATGGCGCGCCCATCGAGGTTCGGATCCGGGCACGGTTGTTCAGATGGCGCCTTGTTCGCGGGCGCGGGCGACGGCGGAGGTGCGCGAGCGGACGCCGAGTTTGGCGTAGATGTGCACCAGGTGGGATTTGACAGTGGTTTCGCTCAGGAACAGCTCCTTGGCGATCTCGCGGTTGGAGCTGCCGTGGGCCACCAGCCGCAGCACCTCGATTTCACGCGGGCTCAGGGTGGTGTCGGCGCGGCGCACGCGGGTCATCAGCTTGGAGGCCACGGCGGGTGACAGCACGCTCTCGCCCGCAGCCGCCGACCGCACCGCCGCGAGCAATTCCACCGGTGGGGTGTCCTTGAGGATGTAGCCGCAGGCTCCGGCCTCGATGGCGCCGAGAATATCGGCGTCGGTGTCGTAGTTGGTGACGACCAGGACATTGGGCGGGTTCGGGAGCGCACGCAATTCGGTGGTCGCCTCCACACCCGAGCGGCCGGGACCGAAGCTGAGATCCATCAGCACCAGATCGACGGGTGTGGTTGCGCAAAAGCCCACGGCGGCCTCGGCGGTCGGTGCGTCGCCGACGACGGTGATGTCCGCATTGCTCTCCAGCAGCGCCCGCAGGCCCGCGCGCACGATGGCGTGGTCGTCGGCGAGCAGTAGGCGGATCATGCGTGATGCTCCGGATCGGTCGAATTCGGTTCGAGTGTGGTCGATTTCGAGGACGTCGTATCGGGTTGCGGCGTAGGCAGGGCAGATTCGATCGACCGCGATTGCTCGGATCGATATTCCGCCGCGGGCTCCGACTGCCCCACAGTATGACCAGAATCTATTGCAGCCGAGTATGATTCGGCAATTTCAGGCTCGAGCGGAAAGGTAACGGTGACCGCGGTGTGGCCGGGTTCCGACTCTACCGCCATGGTGCCGCCCTGCTGCTCCACGCGACTGCGCATGGCGGCCAAGCCGAAGGTGCCGGACGGCGCGCGATCCAGCACCGCGGGGTCGATGCCCATACCGTCGTCCACAACGTCGAGATACACCTCGGCGTCGGAGTAGGTCAGGGTCAGCCGCATCCGGCTCGCCCCCGCGTGGCGCACCACATTCGAGACCGCCCCCTGCGCGATCCGAACCAGGGCCGCCTCGATCGGCATCGGCAGTCGCTCCGGCGTGCCCTCGACCACCATTTGGGTGATCAGTCCCGGTGCCTCGGCGCGCATGCAGATGCGTTCCAGCGCCTGCGCCAGGCTCTGCCCCTCCAGTGCGGCCGGGGTCAATTCCGCTATGAGTCTCCGGGTTTCGGCCAGATTCTCCGCCGCGGTCTCGCGCGCCAGCCGAATCTGTTGCAGCGCGGGATGGTCCGGTGCGGACTGCTCGGCCGCATGCAGCAACAACTGAATGCTGCTCAGCCCTTGGGCCACGGTGTCGTGGATCTCCTGTGCCAGTCGTTCGCGCTCGGCCAGCTTGCCTGCCGTGCGCTCCTGTTCCGCGAGTGTCGCTCGGGTGCTGAGCAATTCATCGATCAGGTGCTGACGTTCGGCGGACTCGCGGAACAGTGCCGCATAGCCGAGCCCGATCCCGACCGCGACCGCCGCGCCGAGCATCGGCCCGATCGCGCCCGCCACCGACCAGCCGCGGTGCACCCCGAAACCGATGACCGCGACCGCGGTGGCTGCGGCGACGGCGAGAAAACTCCACGGGCGCGGCAGCAGGTGCAGGTACAGAAAGAACATGCCGAATGCGAGATATCCGGCATCGGGCGCGAACACCACCAGGGCGAGCCACAGCACCGTCAGCGCCGCCAGCCAAGCGCGGATGCCCGCCGGGTGGCGGCCGACCAGCGCACCGGTGAAGTACACGGCCAGGAATGCCACGGTCAGCGTGATGACGGGGAGCGGATGTACGGCGCCGGGCAGTAGCGCCCGCACCGCAACTAGCACCGCCAGCGTCGTCACCAGCACATGCAGCCCCAGCCGCAATGCGGTGAAGACAGGAGTGAACGGCGACGCATGCACGCTGCCAGCTTATGTGCGGCTACTTGGGCGGCATCCATCGAAAGGTGTAAAACACTACCCAACCTTCGATCGGGGTGCATTCCTCCGCGTGCGCGATGGCAGGCGCGGGAGATCGCGGCAGGGTGAAGGCATGTTCGTCGCACTCCGGGATCTGCGGGCCGCACGCGGCCGCTTTCTGCTCATCACCCTGGTCGTTACCCTGGTGGCGCTGCTGGTGAGCTTTCTCAGCGGTCTCACCGCCGGGCTCGCGCACCAGAACATCTCCGCCATCGAGGCGATCCACGCCGATGCCATCGTCTTCGCCGACAGCGGCGCGGATCCCTCCTTCGAGGCCTCGGCGCTCACCCCGCAGCAGATCGAGACCTGGCGGGCGGCCGCTGGTTCGACCGGCACCGTCGACCCGATCGGCATCGGCCGGACGGAGGGTGCGGTATCGGGTCGAGGCGAGGCCAAGCCCGCGCAGGTAGCGTTGTTCGGCACCGCGGGAACGGCATTCGGCAATCGCGTCGCAACCGATTCCGGCACGGTGGTGCTCAGCACCGGCGCGGCCAAGGCGCTCGACGCCATCGCCGGTGACACCGTCACGCTCGGTGCGTCGACATTCCGGGTCGCCGCGGTGCAGGGCGACGACTGGTACAGCCATACCCCCGTTGTCTGGATGACACCCGCCGACTGGCAATCGGTGAGCCCGCGTGGTGGCGCGGCCACAGTTCTCGCGGTGTCCGGGATCCCGAATACGGCCGCTGTCAACGCATCCGCGCATACCACCTCGACCAGCGTCTCCGGCTCGCTGTCGGCATTGGGTTCGTATAAGGCCGAAGACGGTTCGCTGACCTTGATGACGGTGCTGCTGTTCGCCATTTCGGCGCTGGTGATCGGCGCATTCTTCACCGTGTGGACGGTGCAGCGCATGCCCGATATCGCGACCTTGAAGGCACTGGGCGCGACCTCCGGCGCATTGGTCCGCGATGCCATCGCACAGGCGGCGATCGTGCTCACCGCCGGTGTCGCCGTCGGCCTCGGCATCACCGTCACCGCGGCCACCTTCATCGGCGACGCGCTGCCCTTCGTCCTCAGCCTGTCGACCACCCTGCTGCCCGCGGCGGCCCTGATCGTCCTCGGCCTGCTCGGCGCGGCCTTCGCCCTGCGCTTCCTGTTCACCACCGACCCGCTCACCGCGCTCGGCGCGGCCCGCTGACCTCTCGGAGACCCCGCATGACCACCGCGACCATGACGAAAACCGCTCTCACCGTTAGCGAAACAACCCTCACCTATCCTGATGGCGCGGGCCGACTCACCGCACTGAACCAGGTGAACCTGCACGTTCCCGGCGGCACCATCGCGGCCATCACCGGCCCCTCCGGCTCCGGCAAATCCAGCCTGCTCGCCGTCGTCTCCACCCTGATCCGTCCCGACTCCGGCCATATCACCCTCGAAACACCGTCGGGCACAGTCGATCTCGCCGCGCTCAGCCGCCGCGAAGCCGCCGCCCTGCGCCGCTCGTCCATCGGCATCGTCTTCCAACAGCCGAACCTCATCCCCGCCCTCACCGCCGTCGAACAACTGGAGGCCATGTCACACCTCGGCCAGCGCCTGTTCACCTCGCCGGCCCAGCGCCGCGAAACCCGCACCAAGGCAATGGAATTACTCGATTCGGTCGGCCTGGCCGATCAGCACGCCAAGCGCCCCGCCCAACTCTCCGGCGGCCAACGCCAACGCGTCAATATCGCCCGCGCCCTGATGAACGATCCGGCCCTGCTGGTCATCGACGAACCAACCAGCGCCCTCGACACCGAACGCGGCGCCGCCGTAATCGAACTCATCCTCACCGTAGTCCGAGACCACAACGCCGCCACCCTCCTGGTAACCCACGACCGCACCCACCTCCACCAGATGGACGCCGTCTACCGCATGGTCGACGGCACCCTGTCCCCCGAACCGCCCACATCCTGAAACCTGCACTCCTGCCGGGTTTTTCCTGTCAGTACGCACCACTACTGTGCCCCCATGCCAAGCGTCCTGCACGAAGTGGTGATCGACCTGTTCCGGCAACGCCCCCAACTGGCCGCCGAACTATTGGCCGATGTGCTGGACACCCCGCTACCCGAATTCGACCACGCCCGCCTGGAGTCGGGTGACTTCCCCGATATCGACCCCACCGAATACCGCGCCGACACCGTCGTCGTCCTGGCGACCGGCACCACCCCGGTACTCGGCGTCGTCGTCGAGGTTCAGCTGAAGCCGGACAGCGACAAATACTGGAGCTGGCCGGTATACCTGACCACCCTCAGAGGCCGCCTCCGCTGCCTGACAGTCCTGCTCGTCCTCTGCCCCAACGAGCGCACGGCCAACCACTGCCGCAAGCCCATTTCAGTCGCCCCGGATTTCACGCTCAGACCTGTCGTACTCAGTCCACAAGATGTCCCCGTGGTCACCGACCCGCAGGTCGCGGCCGACAACCCGGAACTCGCGGTGCTGTCGGCCATTGCTCATCGCAACCATCCCGAACGGAACGCAATCCTGACCACCCTCGTCGCGAGCGTGTTCCCCGCGCCCCGCGGCGAGATGTACATTGACCTGGTAGCGGCCATCTTGCCCAAGGCGGCCCGACACTTCTTGGAGAGCCTCATGACGACCGGCACCTACGAATACAAAAGCGAGTTCGCCCGGCGTTACTACTCCCAGGGCGAAGCCAAGGGCGAAGCCAAGGCTCTGCTCAAGATCCTTCACAAACGAGGCCTCATCGTTTCCGAAGCTCAGGCCGCCGAGATCCACGGATGCACCGACCTCGGTCGGCTCGACGCTTGGCTCGATCGTGCGCTGACAGCCAACACCGTCGACGAAGTGTTCGTCGAATAGCGGATCGACGAGATCTTTCCCGAATAGCCGTGGAAACGAGTCAGTGGCTCGGCGCGGGAGCGCGCTGAGCCACTGATCGGTTGGTGGGCCGTCGACTGGAGCTGCCCGCTGAAGACCGAATGACGCACTGCGCCTGCGCGCTCCAATGCAGTGGCGCCGGACGGTCGTGGGCGTGAACGAGTGGACCGGCCGGGCTCGAGCATCGCCTCGGGTCTGTGACCCGAGTCATGGCTCCCGCCCGTCACGTTCCGCGACGGTGGTCCGTCCAAGGTGCGTAGGCCTGTTCGAAGGGAGCACCACATGAAAACCCATATCACCGTGATCGGGGGCGGCTTGGCGGGGTTGACGGCGGCCATCGCGTGCGCCGAGACCGGCGTCCCGGTCCGGCTGTACGAGGCACACCACACCCTCGGTGGGCGGGGCCGCGCCAAGGCGGCACCGTATGTCGCGCACGACGGTCCGCACGTGTTCTATGCCGACGGCCCGCACTATACCTGGCTGAAAACGCGCGGATTCATCGGCGATCTGGGCTGGCCATCGGTCACCGACGCCGCCCGCATCGGGTTCCGTGTCGACGGCCGGCTCCGGCGGCTGCCCCCGCTGGCAATGTTGCGCGCTCAACCGCATCCCCGACTCGTCGCGCCGGTCGACCGCAGCTTCCGCGACTGGGCATCGGAACGGTGGGGTGCCGACACCGCCGACCAGGTTGCCAATGCAATCAGCGTGACCACCTACGACGCCGATACCGGGCGCTTGTCGGCGGCATTCGTCTGGGATCTGTTCCAGCGCGTGTTCGGGGTGAGGATCCCGTCCATCCGGTGGGTCTACGGCGGGTGGCAGCGCGTCATCGATCGGATGGAAACGCGCGCAACCGAACTCGGTATCGGTATCGAAACCGGGGCACGGGTCGATCAGCTCCCCACCGACGGGCCGGTAGTCGTCGCGACAAACCTGCCCGCGGCCCGGAAGCTGCTCGGCGACGACTCCCTCACCTGGACCAGCGGCCACTGCGCCCTCCTCGATATTGCCGTCACCACAGCAAAATCCGATCGCAATGTGGTGTTCGACCTCGACGAGGGAGGTTTCCACGAGAGCTACACCATGCAGGACGACACCATCGCCCCGTCGGGTGAGTCGCTGTTCCAACTCCAAATGCCGATCCGCACAGGCGAATCCAATGCCGATGCGCACACCCGGCTGCAGGATTTCGCCGACCTCGTGGTTCCCGGCCGGCACGACCGCACGAAATTCACCCGCACCGCGACCGCCAAGGGCCGCACCGGCGCCATCGACCTGCCCGGGCAGACCTGGCGTGACCGGCCCGCCATAGATCGAGGCGACAATATCTACCTCGCCGGTGATATGGTCGCCGCCCCCGGCATGCGGGGTGAGATCTCCATCAATAGCGCCGTGCATGCCGCGCGAGAAGCCGTGGCCGCGGTGCAGTCGCCCATCCGAGTCTGAATCCTGCCGGTCAGTCGCTGGGAGACCCCCGCCGAGCGCCTGGCCGAGCCGCTGGCGACAACCGCTCGACCAGCAGTGCTGCTACGACCCCTTGAATTCAGCCAGGGGGAAGGCGGTTTCGACACGACAGCTGAATCCCGTGCACCCCTTGATCATTCGAAAGGTCGAGGGGTGCACGGGATTCAGGATCAGGGCTGGCCGCTGAAGTACGCGAGCTATCACCGACAACAGCACACAACCGAGTTGCTGAGCCTGGCAACATAGTCCACCGGCGACACCGATCAAGCCGACAAGCCGAGCAGCATATTCCGCTGCTCCCGAACCCGAACCTGAATCGCGTCCACCACCGCCGCCACCTCCGGCCTGCGCAGCGTCTCGGTGCGGATGACGAGCCAGTAGGTGAGCCGAACCGAGACCTCCTTGCGGAGTACCCGGACCAGATCGTCATGGCGGTCGGCCATGAAGCAGGGCAGCAGACCCAGGCCCGCGGCCGCACGAGTCGCCTCGACATGTACGAAAACATTTGTGGACGTGACGGATTCGCGCATGGCGGGCGCGAAACTGTTGGCCAGATCCAGATCGTCCACCTGGAGCATCGAATCGATGAAGTAGACCAGGGAGTGCCGCGCGAGATCGCCGATGGCCGTTGGAGTTCCGTGTTCGCGCAGATAGTCGCGGGAGCCGTAGAGCCCGAGGCAGTAGTCGGCCAGCCGAATCGCCTTGGCGCGGTGCACCTGCGGTTCACCGACCACCACTTCGATATCGAGACCCGAACGCTGCTGGGAGGCACGGCGGGTCGCGGCGACGATCTCGACGGCGATCTTCGGATGCCGCCGCTGCACCTCGGCGGCGGCCGGTGCGGCCAGATAGGCACTGAATCCGTCGGTCGCCGAAATCCGGACCACCCCCTCCAGCACCCGAGTGCCGTCGGCATCGGTGGCCAGCGATCTGACCGCCGATTCCACCGCCTCGGCCGCGGCAAGCGCCTCGCGCCCGAGATCGGTGAGCTCCCACCCGCCGGTCACCCGGGTGAGCACGCGCCCGCCGAGCGTCCGCTCCAGTGCGGCGATGCGGCGGGAGATAGTGGTGTGGTTGAGGCCGAGTTCCTCGGCGGCGGTGACGAAGCGCCCGGAGCGCCCGACGGCGAGCAGAACCAGCAGATCGTCCGCGCTGGGATAGGCAGCCGGAGTCATTTCTGCATTCTTGCAGACGCGCACTGCACAACTGGTCATTGCGGCCGCAGATATGTGCACGAATACTCGTCCTGACCACGCAATGTGGGGGCCGTCACATTCGCAACATGATGTGGCCCCGGTCATGAAGGAGATGTTCGATGAGCGTGCGCAGTGCAGTGCGGCCGACCGGTGATCCCGGCGGTATACCGGCCGGTCTGAGGCGGGTGGTGGCCGCCTCGATGGCGGGCACCGTGGTCGAGTGGTACGAGTTCTTCCTCTACGGCACGGCTGCGACGCTGGTCTTCAGCAAGGTGTTCTTCGCCAAGGGCACCAGTGATCTCGACGCGATCCTCGCGGCGTTCATCACCTACGCCGTCGGCTTTGCCGCGCGGCCGCTCGGCGGCATCGTCTTCGGACACTTCGGCGACAAGTACGGCCGCAAGAAACTGCTGCAATTCAGTCTCATCCTGGTCGGATCGTCGACCTTCCTGATGGGCTGTCTGCCGACCTTCGCCCAGGTCGGTTACTGGGCACCGACACTGCTGGTCGTGCTCCGGTTCATCCAGGGCTTCGCGGTCGGCGGCGAATGGGGTGGTGCGGTGCTGCTGGTTGCCGAACACAGTCCGAGCCGCAGCCGCGGTTTCTGGGCGAGTTGGCCGCAGGCGGGTGTGCCCCTCGGCAATATGCTGGCGACGGTCGCCCTGCTGGCGCTGACCTCGACGCTGTCGGATGCGGCGTTCCTGAGCTGGGGCTGGCGCGTCGCGTTCTGGCTGTCCGCGGTGGTCGTACTGGTCGGCTACTACATCCGCACCAAGGTCACCGACGCACCCATTTTCGTTGCGGCACAGCAGGAAATCGCACAGGTCAAGGCGAATTCGCTGAGCGTGGTCGAGGTACTGCGGCGCTACCCGCGCGGTGTCCTCACCGCCATGGGGCTGCGGTTCGGCGAGAACATCCTCTACTACCTGGTGGTCACCTTCACCATCACCTATCTCAAGGTGCAGGTGCACGTCGACACCAAGGTCATCCTGTGGTGGCTGCTCGCCGCGCACGCCGTGCATTTCGTGATGGTTCCGCTGGCGGGCAGTCTCTCCGACCGCTTCGGCCGGCGGCCGATCTATCTGATCGGCGCGCTCACCGCGGGCACCTGGGGTTTCTTCGCCTTTCCGATGATGGACAGCGGCCACAACGCGATCATCATGGCCGCGATCATTATCGGCCTGGTATTCCATGCCTTCATGTACGCGGGACAGCCCGCGATCATGGCCGAGATGTTCCCCACCCGCATGCGGTATTCCGGTGTTTCCCTCGGCTATCAGGTCACCTCGATCGTCGCCGGATCGCTCGCACCGATCATCGCCGTGCGCCTGCTCAACACCTACAAATCCGCGGTACCCATTGCCATATACCTGGCGGCGGCCGCCGCCGTCACCGCCATTGCGGTCCTTTTCGCCCGCGAGACGAAAGGTATCGCGCTGGAGGGTATCGACAATGCGGATGCGGAAAGCCTGGCAAACCAACCATCCACGGCAGCGCAGGTCGCGCCGGCCGATACCCTACGAGCGGAGCTCACATGAGCGAACTGACCGGACGTTCCGCATTGATCACCGGCGGCGCGAGCGGCATCGGCGCCGCCTGCGCCAGGGAACTCGCGGCACGCGGGGCCACCGTCACCGTCGCCGATATCGATGACATCGGCGCGAAGGCATTGGCCAGCGAGATCGATGGAAAGGTCTGGGCGGTAGACCTTCTCGATGTCACCGCACTGGAAGAGCTCAGCTTGGATGTGGACATCCTGGTGAACAACGCCGGTGTGCAGAGCATCAACCCGATCGAGGACTTCCCGCCGGAGCGGTTCCGGAATCTGATGACCCTCATGGTCGAAGCGCCGTTCCTGCTCATCCGCGCGGCACTGCCGCGGATGTACCAGCGCGGCTTCGGCCGGATCATCAATCTGTCCTCGGTGCACGGGTTGCGGGCGTCGGAGTACAAGGTCGCGTATGTGACCGCCAAGCACGCGCTGGAGGGCCTGTCCAAGGTGACCGCGCTCGAGGGCGGCCGGCACAGCGTCACCAGCAATTGCGTCAATCCCGGCTATGTGCGAACACCATTGGTGGACAAGCAGATCGCCGATCAGGCCAAGGCGCACGGCATCGACGAGCAGCAGGTGCTGGAGCAGGTGCTGCTCACCGAGAGTGCGATCAAACGCCTGGTGGAGCCGGCGGAGGTCGCGTCGCTGGTCGGCTGGCTCGCCTCCGCCGATGCGGGCATGGTCACCGGTGCGTCCTACACCATGGACGGTGGGTGGACCGCACGGTGATTCCGGCGGGCCCGGACCGGACCGACCTATCCGAAGGCCGACAGCGCCATGCGACGCAGGACCGGCCGGGCCCGGGTGGCGGTGGCATCGGTGGCACTGTGCGGGGTGGAGTTCATCAACCCGAAGCCCGCGTGGGCCTGCACCCGCGCGGTCTCCTCCGGCAGTTCCGGATGCACCTCCCGCAGCACCGCCACCCAGATCTCCACGTACTGACGCTGGGTGCGACGCAGTTCGCGCCGGGGACCGGACGGAACATTGTCCAGGTCGCGGTCCTGGATCCGAATGAGTTCGGGCTCGCCGAGCGCGAAGTCCAGATGGAAGTCGACCAGCCCGGCCAGCGCCTGCTGCGCCGATTCGGTCCGTGCCACCACCGCCTTCCCACCGTCGAGCAGCCGCTGGCTGACCCCGACCAGCAGTTCGACCAGCAGCGCCTCCTTATTCGGGAAGTGCCGGTAGACCGCGGGCCCGCTGATCCCGACGGCCGCGCCGAGGTCGTCCAGGCGCATGCCGAGGAAGCCGCGGTCGGCGATGAGCCGGGCGCCCGCGTCCAGCAGTTGCCCCCTTCGCTGCAGTTTCAGTTGTTCCCTGCGGGTGAGCGCGACGGCGTCGGTGCTGGTCACACGCGCTCCTTTCTGCACACCTGGACATCTCGGTTAATCAACATTAACCTGAATTCCAGTTATCGGCGACTAACTGGATGGCAGGACGGCGGGATGACGGTGACCGAACAGGTCGGAGTCGACAATCGCACGGCGCATGTGGCGCTGCTGGCAGATCTGCGTGCCCGGCTGACCACGACGGCGCTCGGCGGGCCAGCGAAGGCGCGCGAGCGGCATGTGGCCCGCGGCAAGCTGCTGCCCCGGCAGCGGGTGGATCAGCTACTCGATCCGGGCAGCCCGTTTCTCGAACTCTCGCCGCTGGCCGCGACCGGGATGTACGACGACGAATGCCCCGGCGCGGGGATCATCACCGGCATCGGCCGGATCTCCGGGCGCGAATGCGTGATCGTGGCCAATGACGCCACGGTCAAGGGCGGCACCTACTACCCGATGACGGTGAAGAAGCACCTGCGCGCCCAGGAAGTCGCGCTGCAGAACCAGCTGCCCTGCGTCTATCTGGTCGACTCCGGTGGCGCGTTCCTGCCGCGCCAGGACGAGGTCTTCCCGGACCGGGAGCACTTCGGCCGCATCTTCTACAACCAGGCGACCATGAGCGCCAAGGGCATTCCGCAGATCGCGGCGGTACTCGGCTCGTGCACCGCCGGTGGTGCGTATGTACCGGCGATGAGCGATGAGGCGGTCATCGTGCGCAATCAGGGCACGATCTTCCTCGGCGGACCGCCGCTGGTGAAGGCGGCGACCGGCGAGGTGGTCACCGCCGAGGAACTCGGCGGCGGCGAATTGCATTCGCGCACGTCGGGCGTGACCGATCACCTGGCCGAGGACGATCAGGACGCGCTGCGCATCGTGCGCCGCATTGTGGCCACCCTCGGCCCCCGTCCGGCCAGCCCGTGGGAGGTGACGCCGACCGTCGCGACCGCGAAGCCGGAATCGGAGCTGTACGACGTGGTGCCGGTCGATCTGCGCACGCCATATGACGTCCGCGAGGTCATCGATCGGCTGGTCGACGGCGGTGCCAATGGCGACGGCGGATTCCACGAATTCAAGGCCGAATACGGCAAGACCCTGGTCACCGGATTCGCCCGCATCCACGGACATCCGGTCGGCATCGTCGCCAATAACGGCGTGCTGTTCAGCGAATCCGCCATGAAGGGCGCACATTTCATCGAGCTGTGCGATAAGCGCAAAATTCCGCTGCTGTTCCTGCAGAACATCACCGGTTTCATGGTCGGACGTGACTATGAGGCGGGCGGTATCGCCAAGCACGGCGCCAAGATGGTCACCGCGGTGGCGTGTGCGCGGGTGCCGAAGCTCACCGTGGTGATCGGCGGATCATATGGCGCGGGCAACTATTCGATGTGTGGACGCGCGTATTCGCCGCGCTTCCTGTGGATGTGGCCCAATGCGCGCATCTCGGTCATGGGTGGCGAACAGGCCGCCTCGGTGCTGTCGACGGTGCGCGGGGATCAGCTCGACAGCTCCGGACAGCCGTGGTCGGCCGCGGACGAGGAGGCATTCAAGGCGCCGATTCGGGAACAGTACGAATATCAGGGCAATCCGTACTACTCGACCGCGCGGCTCTGGGATGACGGCGTCATCGACCCCGCCGACACCAGAACCGTGCTCGGACTTGCCCTTTCGGTGTGCGCGCAGGCGCCGCTCGAACCCGTTTCCTACGGCGTCTTCCGGATGTGATCGCGATGATGAACAAATCCCATCCCATTGAATTCGACACCGTGCTGGTCGCTAATCGCGGCGAGATCGCGGTGCGGGTCATCCGCACCCTGCGCACCATGGGTATTCGCTCGGTCGCGGTCTACAGCGATGCGGACGCACAGGCCAGGCATGTGCGCGAGGCCGATACCGCGGTGCGCCTCGGCCCGGCCCCGGCCAGGGAGAGCTATCTCGATATCGAGAAGGTGGTCGCCGCGGCGGTGCGCACCGGTGCGCAGGCCGTGCATCCGGGCTACGGCTTCCTCTCCGAGAATGCCGCCTTCGCCGCCGCGCTCGCCGAGGCGGGCATCGTCTTCCTCGGACCGCCCGCGAAGGCGATCGAGGTCATGGGCGACAAGATCGCGGCGAAGAATACCGTCGCTGCCTTCGATGTGCCCGTCGTCCCCGGTATCGCCCGACCGGGACTCACCGACGCCGAATTGATCGACGCCGCAACCGATATCGGCTATCCGGTGCTGGTCAAGCCGTCGGCCGGTGGTGGCGGCAAGGGTATGCGCCTGGTCGAGGAGCCCGCGGCGCTACCGGCCGCGCTGGCCAGTGCCCGGCGCGAGGCGGCAGCGGCATTCGGTGACGACACCCTGTTCCTGGAGCGATTCGTCACCCGCCCGCGGCATATCGAGGTGCAGATCCTCGCCGACCAGTTCGGCCACGTGATCCACCTCGGCGAACGTGAATGCAGTCTGCAGCGGCGGCATCAGAAGGTCATCGAGGAAGCGCCCTCGCCGCTGCTGGACGCCGCGACGCGGGCGCGCATCGGCGCCGCCGCGTGCAATACCGCACGCAGTGTGAATTACGTCGGTGCGGGCACGGTCGAATTCATCGTCTCCGCCGATCGGCCGGACGAGTTCTTCTTCATGGAGATGAATACCCGCCTGCAGGTGGAACATCCGGTCACCGAGCTGATCACCGGAATCGACCTGGTGGAGTGCCAGGTGCGGATCGCGGCCGGACAGAAGCTCGCGTTCAACCAGGACGAGCTGCGACTGGTCGGCCACGCGATCGAGGCCAGGGTCTATGCCGAGGATCCCGGACGCGGCTTCCTGCCCACCGGCGGCACCGTCCTCGACCTGTCGGAACCCGAAGGCGCCGGCGTGCGGGTGGATTCGGGATTGCGCATCGGCACCGTGGTCGGCAGCGATTACGATCCGATGCTGTCGAAGGTCATCGCGCACGCCGCCGACCGCGACGCCGCACTCGCGAAACTCGATCGGGCACTCGGCGATACCGTGCTGCTCGGCGTCACCAGCAATATCGAGTTCCTGCGATTCCTGCTGGCGGATCCGGATGTGGCCGCGGGCAGGCTCGATACCGGACTGCTGGATCGCCGCGTCGGTGACTTCCAGCCCACGGCGGTCGGAGACGACGAATTCATCGCCGCCGCCGCCTATCACTGGCTGCGGCGCTGGCCAGCGGCCCCGAGCGAGCCGTGGGATATTCCGTCCGGTTGGCGCATCGGCGCGGCCGCGCCGACCACCATCAGGCTGGCCAGTGGTGACCGCACCGAACACGTCTATCTGACCGGCTCCCCCGATGCCGCCGAAGTACACCTCAACAGCAGCGAATCCGCCTCGCTCAGTGCCGAATTCACCGGAGAAGCTTCCGGAGTGCTGGTCCTGACGCTGGGCGGCCTGCGCCGGAACTACCGCATCGCCGAATACGACGGCCAGCTCTGGGTCGCCGGACCATCCGGTGTCTCGGTACTGCGCGAAGTGGCCGAGGTGAATGTCCGCGGCGGTGCCGAACACGTCGGTGACGCCGAGATCCGCAGCCCCATGCCGGGTTCGGTAATCGCGGTGCCGGTCGACAATGGCGCCACCGTGGCCGCGGGCACGCCGGTCGTCGTGGTCGAGGCCATGAAGATGGAGCACACCCTCACCGCACCGGTCGCAGGCACCGTCGAAGTCCTGGTCGAACCGGGCACCCAGGTCCGCCTCGATCAGCCGCTGGTGCGCATTGCCGCGGCTGCCACCGAACCCGAAACCGCCGAGCGAGAAGGAACTTCCGCATGACCGAGTTTTTGTCCACCGGCACCCTGCCCGAGGAGTACCGCGACCTCGCACTGACGGTGCGTGATTTCGCCAGGTCGGTGGTCGCCCCGGTCGCCGCCGAACACGATGCGAACCACACCTTCCCGTATGAGGTCGTCGCCGGTATGGCCGATATGGGCCTGTTCGGTCTGCCGTTCCCCGAGGAGTACGGCGGCATGGGCGGCGACTACTTCGCACTGTGCCTGGCGCTGGAAGAACTCGGCAAGGTGGATCAGAGCGTCGCGATCACCCTGGAGGCCGGTGTCTCGCTCGGCGCCATGCCCATCTATCGCTTCGGCAACGATAAGCAGAAGCAGGAATGGCTGCCGCAGCTGACCAGCGGGCGCAAGCTCGCCGCGTTCGGGCTCACCGAACCCGGTGCGGGCAGCGATGCGGGTGGCACCAGGACCACCGCGGTCGCCGATAGCGGCGAATGGATCATCAATGGCAGCAAGCAGTTCATCACCAACTCCGGCACCGATATCACCACACTGGTGACGGTGACCGCGGTGACGGGCCAGTCGGGCGGCAAGAAGGAGATCTCCACCATCCTCGTCCCCACCGACACCCCCGGCTTCGTGGCCGAACCCGCCTACAACAAGGTCGGCTGGAACGCCTCGGACACCCATCCGCTGAGCTTCACCGACGTCCGGGTGCCCGAGGAGAATCTGCTCGGCGAGCGCGGTCGCGGTTATGCCAACTTCCTGCGCATTCTCGACGAGGGCCGGATCGCCATCGCGGCGCTCTCGGTCGGTGCGGCCCAGGGCTGCGTCGACGAAAGCGTGCGCTACGCCAAGGAACGCGAGGCCTTCGGCCAGGCCATCGGCCGCAACCAGGCCATCGCCTTCAAGATCGCCAGGATGGAGGCGCGCGCCCACGCGGCCCGCACCGCCTACTACGACGCCGCCGCACTGATGTTGGCGGGTAAGCCGTTCAAAAAGGAGGCCTCGATCGCCAAGCTGGTGGCGAGTGAGGCCGCGATGGACAATGCCCGCGATGCCACCCAGATCTTCGGTGGCTACGGCTTCATGAACGAATACGCTGTGGCCAGGCACTATCGCGACAGCAAGATCCTCGAAATCGGCGAGGGCACAACGGAGGTGCAGCTGATGCTGATCGGGCGGGAGTTGGGCCTGTGAGCGACGCCGACGCCACGCGCCGGGTAGTACAGCGCGGTCTGTGGTTCGACGAGTTCGAGATCGGCGTCGTGTACGAGCACCGACCGGGCCGGACCATTACCGAGGCCGATAACGTCCTGTTCACCACGCTGACCATGAACACCCAGGCGCTGCACCTGGATGCGGCGTTCAGCGAGCAGCTGCCACCGTTCCACCAGCGGCTGGTGAATTCGATGTTCACGCTGTCCACCCTGATCGGCCTCTCGGTCGCACAGCTGACCCAGGGCACGATCGTGGCCAACCTCGGCTTCTCCGAAATCGCCTTCCCGAAGCCGCTGTTCCACGGCGACACCATGTACGCCGAGACCGTGGTCACCGATAAGCGCGAATCGAAGAGCCGTCCCGGCGAGGGCATCGTCACCTTCGCCCATACCGCGCGCAATCAGCACGGCGATATCGTCGCCACCGCCATACGCAAAACGCTGGTGCGCAAGGAATCGGGGCCAGCATGAGTTGGCAGCTACCGGGACCGGCCTGGCTGTTCTGCCCGGCCGACCGCCCCGAACGCTATGCGAAGGCCGCCGCGGCGGCCGATGTGGTGATCATCGATCTCGAAGACGGTGTCGCCGCCGGGGATAAGGCGGGCGCGCGCAAGGCACTCATCGATACCCCGCTGGCTCCGGAAACCACCGTCGTCCGGATCAATGCCGTCGGCACCGACGAGCACGCGTTGGATCTCGCGGCGCTGGCCCGCACCGAATACCGGCGGATCATGCTGCCGAAGGCCGAATCCGCCGAACAGCTCGACTCGCTCGCCGACTACGAGGTGATCGCGCTGATCGAATCGCCGCTCGGCGCCGTCGCGGTCGAGCGCACGGTGCTGGCGCCCAATGCGATCGGGGTGATGTGGGGTGCGGAGGATCTGGTTGCCGGACTCGGCGGCAACTCCAGCAGACATGCCGACGGCGGCTATCGCGATGTGGCACGGCATGTTCGGTCGAGCACGCTGCTCGCGGCCAAGGCATACGGGAAGTTCGCGCTCGACTCGGTGTATCTGAGCATTCGCGATCTCGACGGACTGCGTGCCGAAGCACTGGACGCGGTCGCGGTCGGCTTCGATGCGAAGGTGGCGATCCATCCGAGCCAGGTGCCGGTCATCCGGGCCGCCTACGCGCCATCGGCGGATGAAATCGACTGGGCCCGAAGAGTACTCGACGAGGTACCGAAGCATCGCGGCGTCTTCGCCTTCGAGGGCCGCATGGTCGATGCCCCGGTGCTGCGGCATGCCGAGCAGATCGTGCGGCGCGCGAACCACACCTGATTTCCGACAGATATTCAGCCAGGAGGTACTGCGGTGCAACCACAATGGGTGCCGACCGAATCCGATATCGCGGAGGCGCGCATCACCGACTTCGCCAGATTCGTCACGGCGCGCACCGGAGTGTCCGCGCCGGATTACCGGACGCTGTGGCAGTGGTCGGTCGATGATCTGCCCGGCTTCTGGGGTGCGCTGTGGGACTACTTCGAGCTCGGCCCGGTCGCGGGCGATGTGCTCGCGAGCGCCGAAATGCCTGGTGCGCAGTGGTTTCCGGGTACCCGGCTGAATTATGTGGATCAGGTCGTTCGGCAGTTCCGCGCCGACCGCCCCGCCATTGTCGCGGTGACCGAGGACGCTCCGGTGCGCGAGGTGTCCTGGAGCGAATTGATCGACAGCACCGCGGCCTTCGCGCGCACGCTGCGCTCGCTCGGTGTGCGCCCGGGT
Organism: Nocardia sp. NPDC005998; assembly: GCF_040614395.1. Classification (NCBI taxonomy): domain Bacteria; kingdom Bacillati; phylum Actinomycetota; class Actinomycetes; order Mycobacteriales; family Nocardiaceae; genus Nocardia; species Nocardia sp. NPDC005998. The sequence continues at coordinate 33,379 of NZ_JBEXUI010000021.1, forward strand.
GATCGGGTGGCCGGATATCTGCCGAATATTCCGGAGACGGTGATCGCCTTCCTGGCCACCGCGAGCATCGGCGCGGTGTGGAGCGCCTGCGGCCAGGACTATTTGCCCAAGGCGGCGCTGGACCGGCTCGGCCAGCTCGAACCCACCGTATTGGTCACCGCCGATGGCTACCGCTTCGGCGGCAAGACGCACGATAAGCGCGAGGATATCGCGGCGCTGCGGGCCGGACTCGATACGGTGCAGGCCACCGTGGCGGTCTCCCAACTCGGCCTGCCGGTGCCGGACGCACTGTCCTGGACCGAGGCCACCACCAATACCGAGGCCGCCGTCATCGAGACCGAGACCGTCGATTTCGACCATCCGCTGTGGATCGTATTCTCCTCCGGCACCACCGGACTGCCCAAGGGCATTGTGCACGGCCACGGCGGCGTGCTGCTGGAACACCTCAAAGCCGTTGCGCTGCAGGCCGATATCGGTCCCGATGACACCTTCTTCTGGTACACCAGCCCGAGCTGGATGATGTGGAACTTCCAGATCGCCGGGCTGCTCGTCGGCGCGACCATCGTCTGCTACGACGGCAGCCCCACCTACCCCACCCCGGATGCGCTGTGGCACATCGCATCCCAGGTGTGCGCGACCGTGCTCGGCACGAGTCCGGGCTATGTGCTCGCCTGCATCAAGGCGGGTGCGGTGCCGCGCACGGACCACGATCTGTCCGCGCTGCGGCAGGTCGGCATCACCGGTTCATCGCTGCCGCCCGCATCGGCGGTGTGGTTGGGCGAGAACGTCGGTGACCACGTCCAGGTCGCCTCGATCAGCGGCGGCACCGATGTGGTCTCCGCCTTCATCGGTGGCGCGCGCACGGTGCCGACCTGGCCCGGTGAGCTGTCCGCGCCCTATCTGGGTGTCGCACTGGAGGCATTCGACGCCGACGGCAAGCCGGTGCGCGACGAGGTCGGCGAACTCGTCATCACCAAGCCCATGCCGTCCATGCCGGTGCGCTTCTGGCGCGATGCGGATGGAACTCGTTACCACGACGCGTATTTCGATATGTTCCCCGGCATCTGGCGACACGGCGACTGGATCACCATTACCGATCGCGGCAGTGTCGTGGTGCACGGCCGCTCCGATTCCACCCTCAACCGGCACGGCATCCGCATGGGCAGTGCCGATATCTACCAATCCGTCGAACGGCTCCCGGAAATCACCGAGGCCCTGGTCATCGGTGCCGAACAACCCGACGGCGGCTACTGGATGCCGCTGTTCGTCACCCTCACCCCCGGCACCGATCTCACCGACGACCTGAAGACCCGCATCAACACCACCATCCGCACCGAGGTCTCCCCCCGCCACGTCCCGGACGAAATCATCCTGGCCCCCGGCATCCCACATACCCGCACCGGCAAAAAGCTCGAGGTTCCCATCAAGAAACTCTTCCAGGGCGCCGACCCGGCCCGCGTCGTCGAACGCAGCGCCGTCGACAACCCGGACCTGCTGGACTGGTACGCCGCCGTCCGCCCGCGGTCCGCATAGACATTCGTGGCTACATCTACCGATGAAATGTAGCCGCAGATACTCCCGGTCAGTACAGCAGATCAGGCTCCTTTGTAGCTACAATCTATCTATCGAAATGTAGCCACAAAGGGGCCGGTCATGGATGTTGGGATCAGGGAACTGCGTGACAACCTCAGCCGCCACCTGGCCGAGGTTCGCACTGGGCACACCGTCACCGTTACCGACCATGGGCGACCAATTGCCCGCATCGTTCCCGTCGAGCGTTTAACGAAGCTGGAACAGTTGCGTGACGAAGGACGGGTACATCCTGCGCGGAAGAGGAAGCGACCGGCACCGGAGCCGATCCACGGTACGGGCATCGTCAGCGACCTCATCGATGAGCAGCGCCGTTGATCGGCTACCTGGACACCTCCGCCTTCGTCCCCCTGCTCGTCGCCGAACCGAGCAGCCGCGCCTGCCGTCGATTTTGGGATGATGCCGATGCCGTGGTCTCGAGCAGACTGCTCTATGTCGAGACCGCCGCCGCACTGGCTCAGGCGCACCGACTCTCGCGACTCGACGATCGAGGGTACGCAGCGTGCCGACATCTCCTGGACCAGCTCTGGCAACAGCTCGATGTCGTCGAAGTGGACGAAGCCTCGATATCGCGCGCTGCGGAACTGGCGGATCTCCTCGCGTTGCGTGGATACGACGCCGTCCACTGCGCCTCCGCCGAGCAATTGGAGGACACCGACCTTGTCGTAGCCTCGGGCGACAAGCGTCTACTCGAGGCATGGAAGACGCTGGGGTTGGCCACCTTCGACACCAATGCACCTGAAGATGCCGCCTGAAGGACTGCGATGCGGGATGCCATCCTGACTTTGACGATGGCGCAACACCTGAACTTCGGACCACGGCTCGGCTTCGGCCGCACGGCGGACGCCCCACCTGGGCAAATCAGACCGACCTGGACAGCTCGGTGAACTGAGGTGGTCGTTACGATGTCGGGCATGGGTGTCGACAATCGCCGTACGGCGCGCAAGGTCAGCGGCGACTCGGCACCGCGAGAGATTCGGCGCAGGCCGAAGAATCGGCGGGCCCAGATCGCGGCGGCCTCGGCGGCCGCCTTCGGCGCGCTGGGCTATCACGGCGTGAGCATGGACGATATCGCCTCCGGGCTCGGCATCAGCTCGGCCGCGCTGTACCGGCACTACCCGAGCAAGTACGCGCTGTTCCGGGAGGAATTGCTGCGGGTGGGGCGGGCCATGACGGAATCGGTCGAGCTGCCGCAAGAGGCGGTGGGCCGGGGGATGGCAGCCGACGGAGTCGGCGGGGTGGGTGAACCCTGGTCGCCGGAGCGGCGGCTGCGCCATGTGCTCGACGCGCTCATCGGCGTCACCATCGAGAACCGGCCGACCATCACCCTGGTGCGCTGGGAGGGCCGCTATCTCGAGCCGGAGGATCTCGCGGTCCTCACCGAACAGCAGCTCACCGTCGTCGGCGCGATCGGCACGCAACTGGGTGCGCTGCGACCGGAACTCGCGGAGGACGACCTTCGGGTACTGCGCGCCGCGCTGCTGAGCGTGATCACCAGCATTGCCGATCACCATGCCACCCTGCCCGCGAAATCCCTTGCCCGACTGTTGGATTCGGCCTCCTGGTCACTGGTGCCCGCCAACCTGCCCGCAATCGAGGCGGATGCGGAACTGCCGGTGGCCGCGGAGATTCCGGATTCGTTCAAGCACGAGCTGTTGTTGCGCAAGGCCGTCGAACTCTTCCACGATCGCGGCTATCCGAATGTCAGTGTCGAGGAGATCGCTACTGCCGCAGGACTTTCCGCGGCATCGGCGGTGTACCGGTTCTATCGCGGCAAGAGCGATCTGCTCGCCGCCGCGTTCCGCAGGGCCGCCGACCGGGTCTCCGGCGCGATCGGTCCGGCGGTGGCGGCCGCCCCCGACTCCGAGGCGGCGCTGACCACACTGATCGAGCAGTACGTCGAGGGCTCGTTCACCGAACGGGCACTGACCTTCGTGTATTACACAGAGTTCCAGCATGTTCCGCCCGAGGAGCGCACGGTGCTGCGAAATATCCAGCGGCTCAGCGTCGAAGAGTGGGCGCGGCTGCTGCGCGAGGTCCGACCGGAGCTCTCGCCCGCCGAGGCCCGATTCCTCATTCACGCGGCTTTCGCATTGGTGGTCGATCTCGGACGGACCTTCAGTGCCGAACCGATCGCCTCCCCGGCCCGGGTTCGATTGCTCATGCAACTCGTCCTATTCGGCCGTCCGGCCCGCTCGTAGTCCTTCGATATTCGGCCTCGCCGACCGCAGTTATGTTATCGACTATTCTAATTGTTTTGAGCATAAGATAGCCACGTGAAAACCTAATTACAGGTATCTTTGTGATCTCCCGTTAAATTCAATTTCAGCCCTGGGAAGAGCTGCATAGCAAGCGTCCGATTGGGCTAACATCGCGGAATGGATGCCGAGGACCGTCGCGCAACGGAGGATGCGAGCGCAGATCGCGCCACCCGGTCGCGTGCGGTACGGCGTCGACCGCGCGACCGCAGGGCGCAGATCGCCGCCGCCTCCGCCGAGGCCTTCGGATCATCCGGCTACCACGGCGTGAGCATGGAGGACATCGCCTCGCGCCTCGATATCAGCTCCACCGCGCTCTACCGGCACTACCCGAGCAAGTACGCACTGTTCCGCGAGGAGGCGCTGCGGCTGGCCGCGCTGAGCACCGAGGCCGTACACCTGCCGGAGCGGCTGCGCGACCGGCCCGCCGCCGAACGCCTCGACCACATCCTCGACGCCCTGATCGCGGCCTCCATTGCCAACCGCCGCAGCGCCGCGCTGCTGCGCTGGCAGAACCGCTACCTGGCGGACGCCGACCGCCAGATCCTCATCGATCACCTGAAAGCCACCGATGCGGCGGCCCGCGACCTGCTGGCGCAGATCCGGCCCGAGCTGCCCGCCGGGGATCGGGAGGTGTTCTCCGCCGCCGCGATGAGCGTGATCGGCAGCATCTCCGATCACCAGGTCGCGGTTCCGGTACGCGCGCTGACGGCCCTGCTGCGCTCGGCCTGTGACGCGGTCATCGCATGCGAGCTGCCCGCCCCCGGCGATGCGGCCGAACCCCTTGGGGCGAAAGAAGTTCCGCTCACCTTCAAACATGAGCTGTTATTGGTGCGGGCCGTCGCACTGTTCCATGAGCACGGGTATCCCAATGTGAGCGTGGAGGATATCGCCAATGCGGCGGGCCTGCCCGCCTCCTCGGCGGTGTATCGCTTCTACCGCAGCAAGGGCGATCTGCTCGCGGCGGCGTTTCGCCGTGCGGCGGAACGGGTTTCGGCGGCCATCGGGCCCGCCATCGCGGCATCGGAGCGTCCGGAACAGGCGCTGGGCACCCTCATCGAGTTGTACGTGCAGGGCTCGTTCGCCGAGCGCGAGCTGACCTTCGTCTACTACGCGGAGATCAGCAATGTGCCGCCGGAGGATCGCACCGTGCTGCGCAATATCCAGCGGCTCAATGTCGAGGAGTGGGCCAAGCTGCTCATCGGCGTCCGACCCGAGCTGTCCCCCGCCGAGGCACGGGTGCTCGTCCATGCGGCGCTGGCCCTGGTGGTCGACCTCGGCCAGTGGCTCGGACCCAACAATCCGCTGTGCTCGCAGCAGCGGGTCGCGCACCTGATGCAGGTCATCCTCTTCGGTCGGCCCGCACATCAGGTGTACTGACCTTAGGTTGGTGACGCGGCGAGCGGTGGGTCGACCTTGTCGACCAGCCAGCGCCGTCCATCTGCGCCAGCCGCAGCTGACCCGGCGCCGGTTTGCCCGGAGTGCCCATTCGCGCAACCGATCTCACGTCTGGTCTCGCACCGACGTCTACGGGATGTCACTGCGCCGACAGGCGGACCGGTGGCATCCGATGACAGATAAGGACGAATACATGTCGCTCGAGAAGAACAAGGAGATCGTCGGCCGCTGGTTCACCGAGTTCTGGGGCAATCCGTTCAACCCCGAGATCATCGACGAACTCGCCGCGCCCGACATCCGATTCGAGTACTCGCTGCACCAGCCCATGCGCGGGCGCGACGAGGTGCGCGAATTCGCGACCAAGTTCCGCACCGCCTTCCCGGACCTGAACTTCTGGGGCACTGCGGATCTCATCGCCGAAGATGACTACGTCGTCGGCCAGTGGGAGGGCGGCGGCACCCACACCGGCCCGATCGTGTTCGACGACCTGCCGATCGGCTCGGTCCCCGCGGCGTCCGGCAAGACGATGCGCTTCACCGGCACGTCGGTGCTCAAGGTCCAGAACGGTCTCATTGTCGAGGAACTCGGCCTCGACGACGGCGTCGCCGTCCTGCAGCAACTCGGGATCATCCCGACCGCCTGATACGGCATCCGTACAGCATCGACTGTCAGGGACCGACCCCCACTGGGCCGGTCCCCTGACAGTCGATGACCAAGTCGGCACGCACGGACTGGACATCGGGGGATCGCGCAACTGAAGGAAAGCGGCGGTCGCGGCCCGCAGACCGGCGTTGTGGGGCAACGTGAGCCGCAGCAGGCACACAGTGTCGGCCGGGACATCCACACCGGGTGTTCTTCGCCGACAAAACCACAGCGCTCGCCGCCGGATACCAGCCCTGCGCGGTCTGCTGCCCCGACCGGCACGTTATCTGGAAGAAAGGCACCCGGTGACCACATGCCCGAAACCCCTCTACTGCGCCGCGCACCGCGCACCGATGCCGATACCGAGGTCGAGGTCGAGGTCGAGGTCGACGCGATCATCGCGCTGGCCAGCGCCCGCGGCGCCCGCACCCTGACCCTGGGATCTGGCCGCACCCCGACCGCATTGGCGACGATGGCCGCTGTCGCGACCGGGTGGGAGCGCGGCGGCGGACGCATCGTCGACCACGTCACCTGGCCCGAATCCGCGGCGTCGTGGCTGCGGCAGGCTCGCCGGTTCACCGCGACCACGCCAGATCTGTGGATCATGACCGGGCCACGGTTGGGCTGGGCCCAGATGACCCGCCGCCTTCTGTGGTCGACCACGTGGACCCCCCACGACACGCTCGTCACCGCGGCGATCGCCGATCCCGCGGCCCTCGAGCTGGTCGGAACCGCACACCTGGATGGATTGACCGGCATCGACGGCGACGGGTCGGCCTGGTGCGTCGCCGACGGCCAGCTCCGACTGAGGCGATAACCCGACAGCAGCCGCTTCTACTCCTGCCGAGGCATCCGGCTATCCACAATGGCGCGAAGTTGATGTGATTCTCTTCATCGACAAAGAGCGTCCGACAGCATGGTGGTCTGATCGGGCTGCTGTTCCGGCGGCTTGGTGTAGGCGTAGGTCACCGCTCGGCCGTCCGGTGTGGCGCCGGATATCGTGAGGTAGCCGTAGATGCCGCCGGTGTGTCCGACATACTCTGCGCCGCACGGCAAATGGGTGGAGCCGATGCCGAGTCCGTAGGACATGTCGAGCATTCCCATCGGCACACCGTCGCGCATCTCGCGCAGCTCGGCCGCGGGTACCACCTGCCCGGCCAGTAGCGCTCGAAAGAAGCGATTCAGATCGTCGCCGGTGGAGACCATCCCGCCCGCACCCCACGGTACCGAGGGTTCGATGCGCGACACATCGGTGATCACGCCGTCGATATCGGCGTACCCCTCGGGATGCGGCCCCCGAATATCGAGCTCGCCCGGCCCCGGCAAGTAGGTGTCATCGAGCCGCAACGGCTTCAGGATCCGCCGGTTCAACTCATCGACATATGATGCGCCCGTGACCCGTTCGATGAGCACGTCCGCCACGATGTAGTTGGAATTGCTGTACTCGAACCGCGCACCCGGTGCGAAATCCGCTGGCCTGCTGAGGATTATCGCGATCTCTTCCGCGGGCGTCATGATCCGACCTTCCAGGCCCGCCCGATATTCGTCGATGCGCGGGTCTTCGGCGAACTCCGGCAAACCGCTCTGGTGCCGCAGGATCTGACGCACCGTAATCGCCCGCCCATCGATCCCATCGCCCCGCAACAGCCCCGGCAGATACGTATCCACCGGCTCGTCGAGCCGAACCCTGCCCTCCGCCACCAACTGCAGCACCACCGCACTGGTGAACGTCTTGCTGACACTGCCGATCCGCACCCGCTGCGGCGGTGCCGTCGGAATCGGCGCACGGGTGCCGATATCGGCGACACCACTGGTGAGCGTCACTGTCTTCCCGTTCTCGGTCAGCGTCGCGATCATCCCCGTGACCCCACCCGCCACCTCCCGATCGATATCCCCCTGCACCACCCGAATGCGGTCCTCTGACACGCCCGCCGACGCATCCTTATCCGCATCCTGCGCACACCCCACGAGTAGGGCAACCAAACCAGCAGCAATACCTATCGTCACGACCCGCATACCTCGACGGTAGGGATCCTCCCCAGCCCCACGCATCGGGGTCGGTCCCTGAGACCACACCCGGGGAGGCCCCCTAGTACCACCGGGTGATCGCGTGTTGGCCGGACCCGGATCTAGACGGTCACCGCTCGGCTGGCACCCATGGGCAACCAGCAGAGTGGCTACCCCGACCGTGTTCAGCTATCGCTCCGATCCGAGCTTCGAAGCCGAGCGGCAGTCAAATGGACCGGAGGAGGACGACGTGGACCGATCGGTCACCAGATTGTTCCCGACAAGGGACAGTGACCGCACTGGCAGTCTTGCACTTATTAGTACGAGATCATAATATCCGAAAACGTGAACTCCGAATTCGTATCACCCGATCGGTCGCTGCTGCTGACCCTGCAACGCGCGACCCACGCCACCGTGCATCTGATTGCCGCCGAACTCGTCGACCTCGATCTGACCGCCTCCGAGATCAACGCACTGGCCAACCTCGCCGACGGGCGCGGGCGCACCGTGTCCCAGCTCGGCGCCGCCATCGGCGCCCGCCCCACGACGCTGACCAGCGTGCTGGACCGCCTCGAGCGCCGCGGCCACATCACCCGCAGTACGCACGCGGGCGACCGACGCTCAGTATTGATCGAGCTCACTGATTCCGGGCGTGCGGCGGCCGTCGTGATCGGGCGAGCCCTGGCCGATCTCGAGAACCGAGCGCTCAATGGCCTGCCCGGCGAGGCGATCACCGGGTTCTACGCGGTCCTGGACGCATTGATCAAGGAAGGGGCATGACTACGCACGGCCACAGTCCACACTCCGGCCACGGCGCGAACGAGGAAACCTCGTCGTTCACGGAGCTGATGGGCGAGGTGATGGCTACTGCCGAGCGTTTCGGCCACCGCGAGCACATCCACCTGACCTGGCTGGCGGTACAGCGCTACGGCACTGCTGCCGCGGTGTATCTGGTCAGCGACGGCATCCAGCGCACCGCCCGGTACGCGGGCGCTCCGCAGAAGTACAACGTGACCATCAGCCGGGCTTGGGTCGAGCTCGTCGGTCATCACGCAGAGGAAGCGGACACCGCCGACTTCGACGTCTTCCTCGACCGGAATCCCGCACTGCTGAACAAGAAGCTGCTCACCCGCTTCTATCGACCGACCACGCTGGCAGGCGTCCCGGCCCGGAGCGGCTGGATCGAACCCGACCTCGCCGCGTTTCCCTGGCGACATGCCGGAACGGACGACGCGGCGCACATTTCCGAGTACGAGTGATACCCCGGTGCGGCGCCGCACCGACCTGGGGTCGCCGACCGGTGGAATCGCATATTCAACAGTCACGAATTCTCGGACATCGGTCGGCGGTCCGAGATGCCGCCGACGACACCGGCTCCCCGCACCGCCGGGACAGGAACCGACGACGACGTCCGGTGGATAACCGAATTCGAAACCGGTGGGTGCGAATGCCCGCGCCCCACCGGCATGGCCATCGCCTCAGGTCAACCGGCAGCCGTTGCCGCGCAACGTATTCCAGCCATCATCGATCGTTTCCCGCCAGGGGTCAGCGCGGAGGCAGATACCCGACCAGTGCGCCGCTGATACGACGCGCACCGGCACACGGTTCTTCTGGCGCACCGGGCTTCAGATTCCGCGTGACGAATACGACGGAGCCGCTCGGCACCGCAATGTCGACGTAGCACCCGATGTTGTTCGTGTCCTGGGCCGCACGATACTGGTTGGCGGCCCGGCCGCCGACCTGCACTTGACTGAAATCCCGGTAGCGCCCGGTCTGCTGGAAGTCCTCCACCATTTTCCGGGTCGACACGATCGTCAATTCGGAATTGCCCCCAACCGACTGCCATCGGCAGTTCTTATCGGTACCGGGTCCGGTGGACGCCTCCTTGCTGTCGGCGCGGAATCCCTGCTTGGTGATGTCGGCGTCGGATATCCCGCAGGGGTCCAAGAGCTCACCCCTTGTGCCCTGACCTGCGGTATCCGGGCTCTCGCTATCGGCAGACGTGTTCCCACCCCCGCTGTTCGAGCTCCCGCCCCCGGCGCTCGAGCCCCCACCCCCGGCGTTCGAGCTACCACCTCCGGCGCTCGGGCTCTCACCCCCGGCTGACGTGTTCGCACCGCCGGTGGATGTAGTCGTGGCCGCGGCGGTTGCGGCCGCTGCCTTCGTGTTGCTCGCGGTCGGCTGACTGCTGGTGGAACTGTCGTTGCACCCCGTGAGCAGCATCGCAGCTCCGACCGCCACGACCATGGCACCCATCGACTTCTCTCTACCCAGCATTCGTAAAACCCCTTCACTGCCACCCGTTTTGGGGGATCGACGACCTCCCTCGAGCCTCCTACCCTACTGGCGGCATCGACACCACCTATGCCCCCAAATGATGGGTGTAACAAATGCTTCGCCGACCGCTATCGCCGCAGCGTGTGCCTAAACCCCAGGGCTCGGAAACAGCGCGTACGCGGTGGCCGAAATCTCAGCCATCGCTATTTGTTTCGACAGTATGTTCGACTACCATGGCTGCGACATTCCGCCTCCGTAAGGAGGTGCCGCCGATAGCCTGAACCGAGTGGCTGCCCCATGTGGCGGGTGACGTAACGGTTGGCTGACCCACTTTCGGGTCTACCCATCAAGAGGGCGGAGTCGGCACTCGGATCGCAAGATCATGGGCGCCCTGGCTGGGATGTCTCATCGCGAGATATCGACCGGAGTCGGCGGCGGTGTGAGCGATCGTGCCGCCACCTTCTTCCCATGGTTACGCCCCTTTCCGGCTATTCGGTTCCCCGACCTTTCTGGGCCGGGTTTCGGGCGGATACTGCCCCCTATCCCGATTCGGCGCGCTGCTTCAAGCCATGAGATTCCAACTCGAGGTAGCGACGGGTGAGGCGCGCAGTGGCCCATCCGAACAGCCGTCCGAGCGATCCTGTCTGGTCGATGACGAGGCGGACGGTGACCGAGCCGATCCGGTCGATCAGCTCATGGCCTGCGGTAGTGGTGATACCGGGACTTGTCGCACGCCAGGTAAAGCTTCTGCCTGGGATCAGTTCCGTGACTGTCCAGATGGCCGTGGGCAGCCGAGGCTGGCGGATCTCGGCCCGGCTGCCGACGGTGAACTCGCCGCTGTCCAGGCGTCGCACACTGCGTATGGATTCGGTCCATTCCGGCCAGGTCTCGACATCCGTGAGGATCCGCCAGACCGTTTCGGGGCTCGCATCGATATCGATGGTGATCTCGAAGTGCATGACATACGAGCGTGGCACGAATGCGTACGCTCCGCCCGAAGATGATGAAAACCGAAGTCCCGACCGTGTTAAGGGGTTCTGGACCGTCAGAGACCGCTATTCGTATGGTCGCTATTCATCGGGTTGAGGTTGGGGCGTCGTCTATTTCCCGCCGGGACCGTTCATCGGCATCTGCGCAGTCGTGCATCAGGTCGATCCCGGCCGCTCCAAGCCGCGTCTCAACTTCAGTGAAGGCGTTGCCCATTGCCTCCAACAGACGGATTCTTCTTCATCGCTCACCACAACGACGCGGCAATGGGTGGCATGAAGGTCGACCCCTCGTTCCGGTGAAACCCGCACGGCACCACCATCAAAGCGACCTTCGCCACCATCGAGCCGCAGCGCTCCATGGGCCGCGCGCGGGCCACGACGCCACGCTTGCTGGAGGCTGCCGCCGCATCCCCGATCCCGGCGGCAGCCTGACGGTGCGCCCGCGCTACTTGAATTGGATTATCTGGAGGTAGTTCCCGTCGGGGTCCACGAAGGTCCCGAAGCGGCCGGAGGGGCGATCCTCACCGGGAGCGAGCCAGTCCACGCCGGCCGCTTGCAGCCGCGCCTCGATGGCGTCGAAGTCCTCGACATGGAAGTTGAGGATCATCCGGCCCGGCTCGTTGTTCTTCGTCCCAAGGTCGTCGCGCTGGTCGATGACCAGTAGGAAGCCGCCGAGATCGATCGGTCCTTCGCCGGTGTATTCCGGTGCGAGCGTGCTGCGGTACCAGTCCCGCAGTTCCGCGGGCCGGGTGCTGCCGAGCAGGATGCTGCCCGGTTTCAGTGTGACGGCCTGAGGTGCGCGCTCGGCGCGCAGCACGGAGGCGGCATCCTGATGGACCGGGGCGTTGCCACCCTCCTTCGGGTTGGGTTGTCCCACACCGGTATTGATCAGATTCCGCAGACTGCCGCCGATATAACCACCCCATGCGTTGGAGCACACGTCGTAGCACTCGTACTGCGGAACCAGACCCACATGGGTGAAGCGAACCTCGGCACCAACATCGTTTTCGGAGATTTCGAAGACGATCTCGGTGCCCTTCCATTCGGCCTGGTCTTCGATGAAGTTGAAGTAGTTGTCCAGCACGAGCCAAGCAACCTTGCGGCCGGGCACCAGCTCCGTGACGCGGATCGTGCAGCGATGCACATCCTGGTAGCGGTGGACGAACTCGCCGCCGACCTGATCGGTGACGCCCTCGGCATCCTCCGACCACCAACCGCGGACATTGACAATGGCCTCGAAGGCTTCCTGGGGAGTTCGATCCACCGAGAAAGCGGTGGTGAAGTTCTGCTTCACATCTACTTGCATCATGCAAGTGAGCATAACCACAGCAACTTTCATGACGCAAGTGGGATCGGTAGACTGGTTCGCATGCTCGGGAAGACCTACGACTCGCAGGTGTGCTCGATCGCGCGCGCACTGGAAGTGATCGGCGAACGTTGGAGCTTGCTCATCATTCGCGACGCCGTGTTCGGGGGTTCGACCCGTTACAACGACTTCCAGCGCAGCCTGGGCGTGGCGACCAACATTCTCAAGACCCGCCTCAATGGTTTCGTGGAGGCCGGAATCATGGTGCGCCACAAGTATTCCGAGCAGCCCGACCTGTACGAGTACCTGCTGACCGACAAGGGGCGCGCGCTCGCACCCGCACTGGTCGCGCTCACCGAATGGGGCGACGAATGGGCGACCGACGGCGAGCCCCCGATCCTCTACACCCACTCGGTATGCGGCGCGGGAATCACCCAGCAAACGGTGTGCGCCCACTGCGGTCGCGTGCACGACCCCAACGAAATCCAGGCCAAGATCGGCCCCGGGATGCCCCCCGAACGCATACCGCAGAAATCTTGACATTCAGGCTGCGCTACGGCCCGCAACGCAATTCGGCCGAACGGGAGTCGGCGGTGTCGAAGATCGGACAATTATCTGAGCAGCGAAACATCGCCATCCTCATTATGTAAACAATTCGGTCCGCACTGATCGCGCTCCACGAAGCAGTTCCAATGCCGGAAAGTCGCGGAACGGGTTACCTACTGCTCGCCGCGAACTCGGCCTTCGCGTTCACGCTCAGCCCGCTCGCGTTCTCGTTTCTGGTGTATCGACCGATCCCGTTTGGACTCGGCGTGCGCTCGGGCCTGGTCGGTATCGACCAGCTTGGGCGGGTCGCTGCTGTTGAGTCCGAGGATGCCCATCATCTGCGGCGATAGTCCATTCTCTTTTGCCAGCGCTCGCGCGTTGTCGCGCTCCTGTACAGCTCGTGCCAGAGCGTTCGCACGTTCCTGCTCTGGGGTTCGCTGGGGTAGGGGTGGCGGTGCCGGGGGTTCTTGGGCGCGTGCTGGTTTGATCTCCAGACCGGGCACCTCCCGCGCCCGCGCTTCGCGGTCGGTGCGGGCGGGCGGTTGCGTCCTGTCCCGGCTGTCTTCTCGGGCGAATACCTGCTCTAAGGTAGGAAATTCTCGTGCTGCCCGTACGGCAGCCTCACGTTCGACCCTGGTGCGTTCGTCTCGCGCCTTGTCCTCCCGTGCCCGCTCGTCCCGCTCCTTCGGTATCCCTCGCTCCCGAGGCTCTTTCTCTCGAGTGCGTTCATCTTTCGCCTTGGCTTCCCGCGCTCGCACGATTTCCCGGATCTTCTCCAGACGTTTACGAGCACGGTCGGCACGAACCAGCTCATACGCCCTGATCAATTCGAGTTGTTTGGACACCAAGGATTGCCCGAGACGGATAGCCCGCGCCGCATCGGCACGGGAAACGATCTCGTGATGAAACCTGCTGGGAAAATCGCGAGCCAATTCCTGCATGTCCTCGCGTACTTTATCCGGAAGCTTCTCACCTTCGACCGTTTCCCACGTGCTATGTGTCAGCTGCTGGGATTCGAGCCCCGCCCGCTCTTTTCTTAACTGCTCGTGAGCATCCCGCTCATTGACCCGTCCTGATTTGCGCTCCAAACTTCGGGTTCCTCGGCCTTCGGATCGCGCTGAATCCAGAACCCGTGGACCTTCACTGGTCCGGATCTCGAATTGACGGACCCACCCTTTTTCCGGGGTTTCCCCCCGCTCATGCGCCCTGCCCAGTTCGAAATACAGACCCTTTTCGTAGCTGGACAGGTCGCGTCGGACAGCGTCGTATTCGTCGGGCACGTCAGCACCCACCCCCGTTTAAGCGAAGAGAATCGGATCAGGTGCGTGCTGCTACGTGACGGCTCGGGTTCTCTGTGCCCGGCGAACAGCTTCAGTAATGTTGTATTCGATCATCTCAGGTCCGTCCCTGTCGTCGAACAGGCGCTTCGCTATCGACACCATAGACACGTCGGATATCCGGTCGTCGCCGAGCCGCACGGACGGCCCGAAATCGTCGTACAGTGGCGGACCCCATTCCGGTATGTTCATCCATCCATAACCCGCGCGCCGCACGTAGCATTCGCCAAGGAACCGGATGAATTGGTCTGCCGATTTGCGGTTTTCCGCGGCGAAGAATCCGACCCGGTCGACAAATAACTCTTTCGCGGCTTCCATGATCCGAGTCGACATCGGCGGTTTCCACCAAGTCGAATCGCTAGCCATGTCGGGGACTGTCCGGGTAAGGAATTCTTGCACTCGTGATTCCATGCGTTCGGGCGCAACCCAATCCAGCCATGCCTGTGTTTTCTCATCGAATTCGATATCGAAACCGATCTGGTCGTCACTTCCCACGCCGATACCTCCGTTTTCTCGTCGCTTCTCGTTCTGTGTCAGTGTCTCATCACCGCTCGACACGTGTGCTTGGTCGGAGCACCCCTGCGTCGATCAAAGTCCATACAGCCTCATGTTTTGCGCCGCATGAGTCGGCGTCGCAGTTGATGCGCTGACGGAATACGCGGCGCGCTTCATCGATGCTGTACGGATAGTCCGGCGCACGGTGGCACTGGTCGCGAGCGATACGAGCGAGTATTTCCGTACTGGGGCGTTCGCCGTCAACGTGCACCGGGGGATCGACGAGGTAGGGCAGTACGTAGAAAAGCGCGACGCCCAACGTCAAAACCCCGGCGACCGTTGCGCACACGAGTCCAGTCGTCGACACGGCTAGTCGACCTCCGTGTCGTCGATCGAGATCGGCTCGACGGTGATCACAGAGTGCTCGTCGAACTCGTGATCGTCATCCAATGCGAATGCGAATGTCCGGCCGACAAACCCGCGGTCGTCAACTGGCGCCCATGATCCGTCGTCGCGCTGCAACCACGCCGCCGGGCGGTCGGTTCTGGTGTCGGTGTCGCGCTGCGCGAGAACGATTGCGCGGCTTGCGCGCTCGATATCGGCCTTGCAGTAGCGGCAAATTCCGATGTCCGGCCCGGCATCCTCATAGGTGCAGCGGGGGCAGAGTTTCACCTTCGGATCACTGAGCGCCATTCGGCACCCCCTCGGGCGGTTCATGCTCACCGATCCACCGGTTGCCCGCAATCACGAATAGCTCAATCACTTCGGCGGTCGGCGGTTTCCACCACGCATGAACCTCGGGCCGTGGTGGGCCGACGAACGGAACTCGTTGCGGAAGGTCGCTCGTAGTCACGATCTAATCCCCTTGTCGTTGGCTGCACACCCCCCAGCGGGGGCACCAACCGCGCCGTTGGGCGGGTCGTAGCTCGCGGTGCGCTGTGGGGCGCGTCCCGCTGGGGAGGTGCTCAATCCGACGTTATGGACATACAAATGCCGCGAGTGACAACCTGGTGACAACTCGCAACGCCCTGGTCGCGGCCGGTAGTCTCGGCTGTGGATGCCAAACCTGCCCAACTGCTAGGGAGTCCGCCGTGACCCACGTAGGCCACCGCATCGCGGTCGAACGCAAACTCGCCGGACTGAAACAAATCCAGTTGGCACAGAAAGCCAACTACAGCGTGTCTTTGCTCCGCGCTGTCGAGCAAGGGCGCGAACCGGCATCCCCAGCATTCATCGCTGCTATCGCGCGGTCGCTGAGCGTGGAGCCCGAACGACTGACCGGAGTGCCGTACTACGCCGAAATCGAGGCGGACGGTGGGCCACTCGAAGGTCTGACCGAACTACGCGCGCTGATCGCGGAAGGTCCGTACGCCCAAGGTGTGGAACCGCCGACTCTTGCGGAGCTAGCCGCCGAGATGGCCGCCATTGATCGGGACTGCCGCGACGACAAGAGCCGGATGGCGCTCGCGCGGCTCCCTGTGCACATGCGCCAGTTGTACGGCGCGCTTCACGCGACCAGCACCGCCGCCGAACGCGGGGCGATCTATAACTTATTGTGTGCGGCACACGCGGCAGCCGAACGGCTGTGCCGCCGGTTCGGATACATGGGCTTGGCCGTTTCCGCGCTGGATCGCCTCGAAGGGTTCGCCGCACAAGCGGATGACCCGCTGTACGCGGCGCTCGGAAGGATCAAGCGCGCCCGAATCCTGATGTACCACAACGCAAACGATGTCGCGCTGACGTTGATCGAAAAGGCGCTGGACACGATCACTGGTGACGATGCCGCTGCTACTGAGGTACGCGGGTTCGGGCACCTGTGCGGGTCGATCATTGCCGCTCGCGGGTTCCGTCCCGACGTTGCTCGAAACCACATCACAGAGGCCCGAACGTCCGCACTACATGTCAACGGAGAATCCGACATGTACGGCACTATGTTCGGTCCCGCGAATGTCGAAATCCATTCGTGCGCAGTAGAACTCGAAGCGGGCGATCCTGGCAAAGCCGCCCGCGAAGGGACGGCGCTCGTGCTTCCGGCGGGTATCGCGCTACCGCGTGCCGGTCACCACTGGCAGGACGTAGCACGGGCGTGGTTGATGTCCGGGCAGCCGGACAAGGCGCTGAAATCGTTGAACCTGGCGCGGCGGGTTGCGCCACAGCAAACCCGCTTGCACCCCTCTGTACGCGAGACGCTGCACGGGATCGCGGCGGCTGAACGACGGCGCACCGATAGCCTGTCAAGTTTCGCTGGCTGGGTCGGTGTCGCGCTCTGACGTTCTTGTCGGTGCCCTGCAGCGTGTCCCCCAGCCTTGATGCCGTCGCGCTAGGCCGTGAGCCAGTCCGCCGCGATGCGGATCACTTCAGCCTGAAACTCCCGGCTTTTCGGGTTGAGGTACTGCGGATCGTCATGGACGGCGAATCCGTGCTGTGATCCCTCGATTTCGACCAGCTCAACGGGTGCGGTGAATTGAGCGACGGCAGCGCGGGAACCGTCGATTGGGACCAAGGTGTCTGCATTGCCATGGACGATCAGAGTCGATGCCTTGATCTCGCCGAGGACTTCGTTCGGCTTCAGCCAGAACACCTCATTGAGCAGCGGCCGACCATGCCGCAGTGTCAGCGTGAACTGGATCGCTCCGGTTTCGTTGAGTTCTTCGGCCTTCTCGTCGTTGATGACGTCGTTCGTCCAGTAGTCGCGAGTGTCGATGGTGCGCTTCTTGTAGTCGAACTGCGGATTCAGCAGCACCAACCGGGACAGATCCTTTGGGCGTTTGGCAGCGTAGTAGCCACAAATACCACCCCCGAAGCTAGCACCGAGCAGCGACAGGTCACTGGCACCCGTGGCGTCCTGCACAGCGGCGAGGCTGACGCGGATGTCGTTGAGGATGGCGGAGAGAGTTAGTTCCTCTTGGCGGCCTTCGCTGTCGCCGTGGCCGCGAAGGTCAAACCGCAGCGACGCGATACCAGCATCGGCAAGGCCGGCTGCGAGACGGGTGAAGAAGCCGCCCTCCTCACGGGTGACGCCACCACCATGCACCAGCACGACGGCGTGCGTCGTGGGTTGACCGGGAGTGACGAGGGTGGCTGCCAGGTGTAGGCCGTCGAGGGTACGGACGCGGGTGATGGTGCTCGTCGGAACCACGGAGCCAGTCAACCAGAGCAGGCACACCGCTGGCAGTGTCCGTTGCCAGTTGATCTGACGCAGGGAACGAGTTCTGAGCAGCAGTGCGTCAGATAGGTGGCAGAGGACAGGTCTGGGGTTCCTGCCAGATTGTTGGCGCAACTGCGTGTGGCTAGGGCGGTGAATGTCGACGTCGTTTGTCGGTGAATTCTGGTGTCATTGAGCGGCTTCGGGCTCGCGTTGTATCGGCGGAAAGTGACGTCACCTGCACGGCGTGTCACAGAACGGGTGTTGGTGGCGTCACCTGCCATTCAGGCTTTGAACGAGTGCAGGCTAGCCAGGCACAAGGTCTGCCCGGCGTCGAACCATTCGAAGGTGCTGACCGGCTGGAATCCCAGGCGGGCTGCGAGTCTGAGCGAGCGTTTGTTGGCCGTTTGGGTCGCGATAAGGACCGGCTGGTCTGGGAGCTCGTCTGCGGCTGCGCGTAACGCGGCGCTCGCGGCCTCGAACGCCAGTCCTGTGCCCCAGGCGTCGCGCCGCATCAGGTAACCCAGTTCCAGTTCCTCGCCGTCGTCGGTGACGTGGCCGGGCTCGTCAGCGGCCCGCCGTTTGAGCTCGAATGTTCCGATCAGGTTGTCGGTGGCCTTGTCGGCGATGATGAAGTGGCCGGGAGTGGCGGTTGCGTTGGCTGCGCCGCCGATCGCGTCGAGGCGCTGCTCGGCGTCCTCCCGCAGCCGCGGGACTCCGATGTAGGCCCAGACA
Source organism: Nocardia sp. NPDC005998 (assembly GCF_040614395.1). Lineage (NCBI taxonomy): Bacteria > Bacillati > Actinomycetota > Actinomycetes > Mycobacteriales > Nocardiaceae > Nocardia > Nocardia sp. NPDC005998. The sequence goes on from NZ_JBEXUI010000021.1 coordinate 52,104, forward strand.
TCCGGGTCAGTCTGTAGCTCGATGAGTCCTTCCCGATCAGCGTCGCGCGCCTTGCGCAGCAGGACCCGCTCCGCGGCGATCTGGACAGCGGACAGCATCGGCAACTGGTTCATGTGGCCCTCCCCTTGTTTGGACGTTGATCGGTAAGATCATGCCACCGCCCCGTGGACACCTCTGCGAAGCACGAGAAGCCTTCCACCGCAAGCAAGATCACGCCGTCAGTATTCACCGACGTAGCCACCGCTTCCTCGGCCGTCGCACAGGGTTGCCCCTTCTTGTCCACGCATTGCGCACCGGGCGGAGCTTCGCAGACAGGGCACTCGTAGTTTCTCCCTGGCGGGGTCGTCTACAACGACAGCAGGAAGTTGGGCGGGGAAGGGCAAGGCCACGCTGAGTCTGGGGATTGCGGTCGGTGGCGACTGGGCCATGTCAGGGTCTCGGCCAGCCGGGCAAATCAGCGCTTGCGTTGGAGTGCACTCCAACTTTTAGAGTTCGGGGCATGACGAACACACAGGCCCCTACCAGCAATGATCGCTTCGAGCGCGGACTGGAACTGCTTCGGCAGGTCGGTGGAAAGGAGCGGCCCGCGGTGCTGGACAGCCTCGCGGATATCGCACCGGACCTCGGGCGGCTGACCGTCGAGTTCGGGTATGGCGACATTCTGTCGCGGCCCGGACTGACCTTGCGGCAGCGGCAGTTGGCGACCGTGTCGGCGCTGGCGGCGATGGGAAATGCCGCGCCGCAGTTGCGGTTCCACATCGACGGGGCGCTGAATGTGGGGTGCACGCGGGAGGAGATCGTCGAGACGCTCATCCATGTCAGCGTGTACGCGGGGTTCCCTGCCGCACTCAACGGGCTGGCTGCGGCGCGCGAAGTGTTCGACGCCCGCACCGATCTCCCGGCACCGGCCGAACCGGCACCGGCACCGGTGGGTGACCGGTTCGAGCGCGGGAGTGCGAAGCTCGCGGAGATCGATGGGCATGCGGGCGAACAAGTTATCGACTCGCTGCGCGATATCGCACCGGATCTGGGGCGCTACATCATCGAGTACAGCTTCGGCGATATCTACTCCCGCCAGGGCCTGGACCTGAAGACCCGCGAAATGGTCACCATCGCCATGTGCACCGCACTCGGCACCGTCGCGCCGCAACTCGGCGTGCACATCCACGGTCTGCTGAATGTCGGCGGCACCGAGACCGAGGTTGTCGAAATCATCACGCAGATGGTGGGTTACGCCGGATTTCCGGCCGCACTGAATGGCATCGCTGTGGCGCGCGCGGTTTTCGCCGAGCGCAACTGACGCCCTCAGCGAGCTGGTTCCGGCAGCAAAGCGGCCAACGCGATCGCGACGGCGGGTATGAAACACAGTGTGGTGAGGACGGCTTGGGGACCATGGCGATCGGCAATGGCCCCGAGTACCGGCACGAACAGGCCGCCCGCGCTGACCGCCAGACCCAATGTCACGCCCGCGGCGGTTCCCGGCCGCGTCGGCAGATAGTCCTGCCCCAGCTTGACGAATACCGCGAACGGCATGTTCACAGCAATACCGGCGAGGACCACGGCGACCGATCCGAGTGCGGGATTCGGGCATATGCGCAGCACGACCAATGCGGGAATCGCTGCCGCACTGCCGATTTGGACAGTGCGCAGCATGCCGATGCGATCGGCGATCCGGCCGCCGACCAGCGTTCCCGCGACACCGCCGACGAGAAATGCGGCCAGGGCGACTCCCCCGAGCGTCCGCGACGCCCCGAGATGATTGATCCAGTACAGCGCGATGAAGGTGTTCATACCGGAGTACGTGGCCGAGCGAACGACCTCGACCGCGGTCAGCACGAAGAACGGCACCCAGCGGTCACATCCATCGATTCGCTTCGGCGCCACGGCGTTTCGCGTGCGTCGCTGCTGATGCCGCCACAGCACGAACCCCATCAAAACCGCTGGCGGAATGAACAGCGCGGTAGCCCCGACACCGAGTGATACCAGTGCCGGTGTCGCCAGCGCGGGTGCGAGGAAGAATCCGGCGCTGCCGCCCGCCGCGAAGAAGCTCATGGCGCGGGCACTGTCACCCGCCGCCGCGCGCGCATCGCGTCCGGCGGCCGGATGGAATGCCGCCACACCGAGTCCGGAAAGCAGCAGCAGCGCCCACACCAACGGATAGGTCGGCGCCAACCCGGCCAGGCCCGCCCCGAGTCCGGCCACCGATACCCCGGCCGGTGCCAACCACAACAAGCGCCATCGATCGGCAAGTACACCCAGAATCGGTTGCGGCAGTGCACTTCCCAGTGTCGCGGCCAATGCGAGACCGGAGGCCGCGATGTAGCTGTAATCCCGTTGCAGCACGAAGAACGGAATGCTGGCGGGCACCAGCCCCTGATAGAAATCGTCGACCATATGCGCGATGGCCCAGTGCCGCATGCGCTGCCAGTCCGATACCGCCGGTGCGGCCTCGACTGTCTCCACCATGACCTGTCCCCTCTCGTCGTCCGCAGTCAGCGTAAGAACGGTCGGGTGCGGCAGACTTCCGATAAAGTGCCAAAATATGTCGCTTATCAGCCATAGTCTCGGCGCGCCGACGGCGACCGGCGATCTGCCCGGCGGATCACAGATCGACCGGCATCGGCACACCGAACATCAGATCGTGTACCCGAGCGCGGGCGTCGCGGAGGTCCGCACCGATGCGGGCAGCTGGATCGCACCCGCGGACCGCGCCATCTGGATACCGGCCGGATGCTGGCACGAACATCGCTTCTACGGCCCCACCCGATTCCATTGCGTCGCTTTCCAACCCGACCAGAACACCGCTGCGAACCAACCGGGCATCCGACCACCCGTCGCCGAATCGCCGCGCGATGCCGCGGTCATAGCGGTGAACCCGCTACTGCGCGAACTGATCATCGCCTGCTCGGCCCCCGAGGACCTGCCCGCCGACGAACTCGCCCGCCTGCGCCAGGTACTACTCGACCGCATACACCGCAGCTCCGCGCAAGCCCTGCGCCTACCCGCCGCCGAGGACGCCCGACTGCGCCGGGCCTGCACATTGGTGGAGCGCGACCTCACCACGGTGTGGACACTGGCCGAGCTCGGCAGACACGTCGGTGCGAGTGAACGCACTCTCGCCCGCCTGTTCCGCACCGAACTCGCCATGACCTATCCGCAATGGCGCACCCAGCTGCGCCTGCACCGCGCGGTGCAGCTGCTGGCCGAATCACTTCCGGTCACCGCCGTCGCGCACCGCTGCGGCTGGGCCAGCGCCAGCGCCTTTATCGATGTCTACCGTCGCACGCTCGGGCATACGCCCGGCGCCTATCAACGACGCCACTGAGCATGCTGCGCACCCGATCTCGGTGCGGCGCTCAACAATTGAGCGCCGCACCGGAACCCCTCATCAGGGCATCGGGCTACTTCTCGGCGGTGCGCCGGAAGCAGTGTGCGGACGCGGCCAGGTACTGCCGACAGCGGGCGCCGTGGCCAGCGTGGACAGACAGGATGAAACGGGCCCGGTCGTCGCTGAGACCCACTGGTTCTTGACTGCAATCACGGCTCTGCACCAGCCACAATTCCCGGATATCCGAATGCAAAACGTCCATTGTTCACCTCCGCGAAAAGATAAGTGCACCCGGCACCGGCAACCCCGCCGAAGCCCGCCTTCGACGCTGTTGGATCGGAGCAGCGTCGGGACCGTGCGTCGGGCCACGGAGAGTCAGCGCCCCCGAAAGGGTTTGGGGCACAAACCCGGTGCCGGGTACCGCTTCAGCGTGCACGTTGCGATTCGATCGATAACAGAGCCGAATGCGGTAAATGCGAGTAATTTCCGATTGAATCAGCCTGGTACGAGGAAGCGGGACCTATGGTTGAGGTCGACTGGACCGGCGAAGACGTACACGCTCTTCGCATGGCGATGAAGCGAAGTCGCTATGAGTTCGCGCGCTTGGTGGGCGTCACCCCGCGCACCGTGATCTTGTGGGAGAACGGCCGGACAACCCGGATGCATGCCGCAAGCCGACGTTTGCTCGATCGAGTGCTATCGGAGGCCGATTCTGTCGTCATCGCGCGATTCGAACGCGCGATCGCGCCAGGCCCACTGACAACCCGTGATATCGGAGATGCGAGCGCGGCGCTCGATCGGATACAGCTCGGTAGGGACATCGGGCTCGACAAGGAAGTCGAGGATGACGACGTGAGAAGGCGATTACTGCTGGCCTGCATCGGCGCGGGCCTGGCGGGGCAGGCGGCCGATATGGTCGCCAGCGAACCGGAGAAAATGCTTGCGACCCTGGACGCCGGGTCGATGAGCGAGCGGCGGCTCGGCTTCTTCGAGCAATCCGTCGAGGCCCTCGGCGCCCGGGTGGTGCAGGTGCCGCCGCACGAGTTGCTGCAACTCACGCTCGACCAGTTCCGCGCGGTCCGTGGCAGTCTCGCGGAACGCCAGGCCACCCACCATCAAATCCGACTGGTCCGTACTGCGGGCCGCCTGGCGAATGTCGCCGGCGAAATTCTGTTCAATGAGGGCCATTTCGGTCAGGCGCGAATGTGGTACACCACCGCAATTCACGCCGCCCAGGACATCGGCGACCGTTATTCCGAGGATATCGCGCTGGCGGGATTAGCGTATTTACCGACCTATAGCGATAATCCGAAGGAAGTTTTGAACCTGCTCGGCCCGCGCCTCGAAGAAAATCCGGGCCATGGTCCGGCGTCGGCCTGGCTGTGGGGAATGGCGGCCCGCGCGCACGCCAGTCTCGGCAATTTCGACGGCTTCGCCGGCAGTATCGCAAGATCGGAGCAGGCACTGGAAAATATTCCGGCAGACCAACTCTCGATCGGCATCTTTTCCTTCCGCCCGGAGAAGCTGGCCTTCTATCAGGCCATCGGCTACTCCCGCCTGGGCCGCACCGCAGAGACCGCCCGCGCCGCCGCGCGAGCTATCGAACTCTACGACCCCAGCGAGACCATGGAGCCCGCGCTGGTCCGGTTCGAACACGCCACCGCCCTGCTCGGCTCCGGCGAGGTGGAGGAGGCCTGTGCGGTGGCCACCCGCGCGATCACCAACGGCCACACCTACGTCGGCCTCACCGTCACCAAGCGCGCCAAACAATTCGACGCCGCACTGTCGACCTTCCAGGGCCGCGCCGTCGCCGACTGGCGCCAACAAGCACGAATGATCATCAACTCCCCGCGCACCCGAGTTTGAGGGGCGGGGCGCACCGGTCGGCAGGGGGGATGTGAGACCGGTGCGCCCCACCTATTCAGTTGGCTTCGCGGTGCATTGCGGCGATCAGGGAATTCGGGCGCATGTCGAGCCAGTGGGATTCGACGTAGTCGAGGCAGGAGTGGCGGGGGGCCGCGCCGTGGGCGATGGTCCAGCCGCCGGGGACGGCGGCGAAGATCGGCCACAGTGAGTGCTCGCCCTCATCGTTGATCAGGACGTAGAACTGGGCGTTATCGTCGTCGAAGGGGTTGGTCACGGGAATTGGCCTTCCTGGTTGGGGTTCAGGTCCGGTCGGCGTGCGCCAAGACATTGGTCAGGACGTGGCCGATGCGGGCGAGAGCGGATTCGGAGGTCATGCGCCAGTGCGAGGCCTGCACGGCGTGGTTGTGCACGGTGCCGTCGATGGCGTCGGACCAGCTGGCCGCGCCGGTGGCCCCGGTCGGATCGTCGAGTGCGGCGGTGAAATAGATGAGATTGCCCTTATAGGGCCGTGGGCGGTAGCGGGTAATGAGCTCCAGGGAGTGGGTACCCGCATCGAGCACGCGGCCGAGTCGATCGAAGCCGAAGGAGGCGAACGGTTCCGGGAGATCGGCAATGCGGCGGGCGAGTTGGGTGCGGTCGAGTTCGGTATCGGTTTCGTCGGCCTGTTCGCCGAGTAGTCCGCCGAGCAGATCGGCCACCGGGACCGTCGCCGTCTCGTCCACCGTGACGTGCAGTGAACTGTCCATCATGGCCAATATCGCGACCTGCTGACCCTGGTCCTGCAATTGGTTCGCGACGGCGTGCGCGAGCACACCGCCGAGCGACCAGCCCAGCAGGTGGTAGGGGCCTTCCGGCTGCACCGCGCGGATCTCGCGGACATAGCGTCCGGCCCAGTTCTCGATCGAATCCGGCAGCGCCGCCGTGGAATTCAATACCGGGGACTGAATGCCGTAGATGGCGCGCTCGGGATCGATATGCGCGGCCAGACCGGCGAACGACCAGGCAACGCCGCCGACCGGATGGATACAGAACAGCGGCTCACGGGACCCGCCGGGCCGCAACGGAAGTAGCACATCGAAGGCGGCCTGTGCGTCGACGCGGCCGCGACCGGAGCGGTGCAGTTCCAGTTGGGTAATGAGATCGGCGGGTGTCGGTGCGGCGAACAGCCACACCACCGGGATCGGCTCGGCGAGAGCCGAACTCAGTTGGGTCGACAGTCGGGTGGCGAGCAGCGAATTGCCGCCGCGTTCGAAGAAGTTGTCGTCCATACCGATGCGCTCGGCAGCCAGCACCTCGGCGAAGGCGGTGCAGACGAGCTGCTCCAATTCTGTTTCCGGAGAGCGAAATTCCCGGGTGCCCAGCTCGGGCCGGGGCAGCGCGGTCCGATCGACCTTGCCATTCACATTGAGCGGCAGGGTTTCCAACCGCATCAGCACCGTTGGCACCATATAGCTCGGCAGCACCTCGGTCAGCGCGGTGCGCAGTGCCGTCGGATCGACCAGCTCGGTACCGGTGAAATACCCGACGAGCATGGCGTTATCGGCACCTTCATGGGCGACGACGATGGCCTCGGACACCATCGGGCGGGAACGCAGCGCGTGCTCGATTTCGGCGAGTTCGATGCGATAACCGCGCACCTTCACCTGGAAATCGCGGCGCTGCACATATTCGAGATTGCCGTCCGCACCCCAGCGGACCATATCGCCGGTCCGATAGATTCGCGTGCCCGCTGCGCCGAACGGAGAGGCCACGAAGCGTTCCGCGCTCAGGTCGGGTCTGCCGTAATAGCCGCGGGCCAGTTGCGCACCGCCGAGATATAGCTCACCGGTCACCCCGGCCGGGACCGGATGCATCCGGTCGTCGAGCACATAGACCTGGTTCCCCGCCTCCGGTGTGCCGATCGGGACCACCGCGTGCCGAAGGGCCGGGCCGGTACGGAATCGAGTCACCGAGACCGCGGCCTCGGTGGGGCCGTACAGATTATCGATCCGGGCCGTGGTAAGCGCCCGAATGCGATCGACGGTGTCCGCGGGCAGTGCCTCACCGATGACGAGCAACCGGCGCAGCGATGTCGGCAACCGCCGGTCGTCGCCGACCTCCGCCAGCATGGCCAATAGTGATGGCACCAGCGTCACGGTGGTCACCGAGGCGCGGCGGATCAGATCCAGTACCCCCGCCGGATCACGCTGCACGCCCTGCGGTGCCAGCACAATGCGGGCACCGGTGCGCAAGGCCAGCCAGAACTCCCATACCGACAGATCGAAGGCGGCGGAGGTCATCAGCAGGGTGGCGTCGTCGGCGTCGAGTGCGTATTCCGATTGCAGCCAGTCCAATTGGTGCGCCACCGCAGCGTGCGGGACCGCCACGCCCTTCGGCGTTCCGGTCGAACCCGAGGTGAAGATGACGTAGGCGGTATTCGCCGGGGTCAGCGGCGTCACCCGTTCCTCGGCACGCACCGGACTGCTGTCGAGAACACCGGCGGCGATCGAGATATCCAGCACCACATCGTGATCCGCCACGCCGTCGGGCAGCATCGGCCGCTCGGCCGAGATCAGCACCAGCGCCGGATTCGCGGCGGCGAGTACGCTTGCGGTCCGGTCCAACGGATGGGCCGGATCCAACGGTACGTACGCACCACCAGCGGTAACCACCGCGTACATTGCGGTCAGCAGCTCGATACTGCGCGGAATGGCCAGGGCTACCAGCGATTCCGGGCCGACACCGCGCCCGATCAGCGCGCGGGCCAACCGGTTAACCCGGGCGGCGAACTGACCGTAGGTGACAGTCGCGCCGTCGTCGACGATTGCCACCGCATCGGGGGTCCGCACGGCCTGCGCCTGGAATGCCGCGATGAGCGTGGCCGGTGCCACCGGGTGCTCGCTTCGATTCCAGGTCACCAGCATGCGTTCGCGTTCGGCCGGGTCGAGCAGGTCGAGATCACCGACCGGCACCTGCGGTGCGGCACAGATCGCGGCCAGCAGGCGTTGCAGGCGACCCGCGAAACCGGCGACGGTCGATTCGTCGAACAGTGCGGTCGCGTAAGTGATCGATGCGGCCATCCCCGCCGGATTCCCCTCCGCGTCGTAGCGGTCGGTCACCACCAGATGCAGATCGAATTGCGATATCTCGGAATCGAAATCGGCTGCGGTAGCTGTCAATCCGTCCAGTGCGAACTCGGCCTCGGCCTGATTGTGGAAGGAGAAGCCGACCTGGAACAGCGGGTGCCGGGCGGTGGAGCGCTCCGGATTCAGCACCTCCACCAGCCGCTCGAACGGCACATCGGCATGCGAGAAGGCGGCGACGTCCGCGGCACGCACCAGATCCAGCAGTTCGGTGAAGTCCGCGCCCGCATCGACCGGCGTGCGCAACACCAAAGTGTTGACGAACATGCCGACCACATCATCGAGTTCGGCCGCGCCCCGGCCCGCGACCGGAGTGCCGACGGCGATATCGGCGGCTCCGGACAGGCGTGCCAGCAGTGCCGCGAATGCGGCGTGCAGCACCATGAACAGCGTCGCGCCGGTGCCGCGCCCCAGATCGGCCAGCGCCGCCTGCATTTCGGCGTCGATGGTGAAGTCGACATGTCGGCCGCGGGTGGAGACGAGGGCGGGTCGCGGCCGGTCGGTCGGCAGGGTGAGTTGCGCGGGTAGTCCGGTCAAGGTGTCGATCCAGAACCGGAGTTGCTGGGCGAGCAGCGAATCCGGATCGTCCTCGCTGCCGAGCAGATCCCGCTGCCAGCGGCTGTAATCCGCGTACTGCACCGGCAGTGGCGCCCACCCGGGCTGCCCACCCTGTTTGCGTGCGGCATAGGCGATCATCACGTCACGGGCCAGTGGGACCAGTGACGAACCGTCCGCGGCGATATGGTGCACGACCACGACGAGCACATGCGCACCGAGATCGGTCGGCCCCTCGACGGGACGGAACAGCCGGGCGCGCACCGGAACCGCCTCGGTGACATCGAATCCGCCGCCGACGAAGTCCACCACCGCCGAGGTCATATCGTCGACCGGCACCGGAATCGGCACCAGCACCGGCACTTCCGCCTCCGCCATGGGCAGCACCACCTGCACCGGACCGCCCTCGTGCTGCGGGTAGACGGTGCGCAGCACCTCGTGGCGCCGCACCACGTCGGTGATGGCCGCATTCAGCGCCGCGATATCCAGATCACCGGTGAGCCGCACCGCGAGCGGAATGTTGTAGGCGGTGGACTGCCGGTCGAGGCGGTTCAGGAACCACATGCGCTGCTGGGCGAGCGATAGCGGCACCGGATCGGTTCCGGTGCGCCGGGTCAGTGCCGGACGTGCGCGCACCGCGGCCGGATCGGTGGCGGCGGTATCGAGGGCGGCGGCCAGGGCCGATACCGTCGAGTTCTCGAAAACCAGCCGCACGCCGATCGACACATCGAGGCGCGCACCCAGTCGCGCGGCCAATTGTGTTGCGGTCAGTGAGTTTCCGCCGACCGTGAAGAAGTCGTCGTCGACACCGACGGTGTCCAGGCCGAGCACATCGGCGAAGACCTCGGCCACGATCCGTTCGGCCGCCGTCTGCGGCGCGCGGAAGGCCGCGGTACGGAACTGCGGCTCCGGCAGTGCCTTTCGATCCAACTTGCCGACGGGGGTCAGCGGGAGTTCGGCCAGGACCATGATGGCGGCGGGCACCATATACGCGGCGAGTGCGCGTCCGGCGAAGGCGGTGAGCTCGGCGGTGTCGATCGTCCGGCCCGCCGCGGCGACCACATACGCGACCAGCGAGACGGTGCCAGCGGCATCGGTATGTCCGATGGTCACCGCGAATTCGACGGTGTCATGGGCCGAGAGCACCGCGTCGATCTCACCGAGTTCGATGCGCAGGCCGCGCACCTTCACCTGATGGTCGGCGCGTCCGACGTACTGGATCGCGCCGGTCGCGGTCCAGCGCACCAGATCACCGGTCCGATACAACCGCCCACCCGCCGGACCGTAGGGATCGGCGACGAACCGATCCGCCGAAAGTCCCGGCCGCGCGTGGTATCCGCGGGCCAGACCCGGCCCGCGCAGATACAACTCACCGGTCACCCCGTCCGGGACGGGCTGCAGCCGGGTATCGAGCACCACCGCGGACATGCCGTGGATCGTGGTCCCGATATCGAACCGGCCCGGTCGCAGCGGTGCGCTGATATTGGTGATGATCGTGGTTTCGGTCGGCCCGTAGGCATTGTGGAAGGCCCGCCCGCTCCCCCAGCGCTGCACCACATCCGGGCCGTAGGACTCGCCGCCGACGGTCAGCCGCTTCAGTTCGGGCAGCTCGCCGGGATCCAATGTCTGCAGCACAGCGGGAGTTATGAACGCATGGCTGACCCGCTGGTCCCGGATCAGCGCGGTCAATTCCGCCCCGCCGTAGACACCGGCGGGCGCGATCACCAGCGCGGCACCTGCGGACAGTGCGAGGAGCAGTTCGAGCATGGACGCGTCGAAGCTGGGCGATGCCACATGCAGGACTCGCGACGTCGCGGTGACCTCGTACCGATCCCGTTGTGCCCGTGCAACTCCCGCGAGTCCGCTGTGCGTGGCGAGCACGCCCTTCGGTATGCCGGTGGAACCCGAGGTGTAGATCATCCAGGCGGGGTTGGCGACCCGCACCGGACGCGCCAGCTCCGTCGCGCTGAGTGGGGCCGCACTCGTATGCCGCATGCGCGCTGCCGTGCCGGGTGCGTCGAGAACCAGCCATTCCGCGGTCTCCGGCAGTGCCGATCGGCAGGCGGTCAGGGTAAGACCGACGGTCGCACCGGAATCGGACAGCATATGCGCGATCCGGTCGGCCGGATAGGTTGGATCGACCGGTACGACGGCCGCACCGGTCTTGGCCACCGCCCATACCGCGAGGATGGACTCGGCCGAACGCGGGATCGCCACGACAACGAAATCCTCGGCGCCGATGCCGTGCCCGATGAGCATCCGCGCCAGTCGGGAAGACTGCTCGTCCAAGGCGCGGTAGCTGAGTTCCCGATCCTGCGAAATCAGCGCGAGCGCATCGGGATTCATCGCGACGGCCTCGGCCATCAGCTCGGCGAGGGTGCGCGGCGGGACCGGTGCATCGCCGCGCCTGCCGAGCAGTTCGGCGCGTTCGGCCGGAGCCAGCACATCGATCATGCCGACCGGCGCGGACGGATCCGCGGTGAGTGTGCCGAGGACCCGGCCGAATCGACGCAGCAGCGCAGCGGCGGTGGCCGCGTCGAATAGGTCGGTGGCGTAATTGAGTTCTACCGCGAGGTAACCGTCGGCATCGAGTTCGGCCGCGACGGTGAACTGCAGATCGAACCGGGCCACCGGCTCGTCGAAGGCGACGGCCGCCAGCTCCAGACCGGGCAGCGTGAATGCCTCCGCGCCGGTATTCAGATAGCTCAGCGCCACCGTGAACAGCGGATGCCTGGACTGCGAGCGTTCGATGCCGAGTTCGTCGGCGACACGTTCGAAGGGGACGGTGGCATAGGCGAATGCGGCCAGATCGACCGTTCTGGTCTCGGTGAGCAGATCGGCGAACGAACGCTCCGGATCCGGATGCGTGCGCAGCACCAGGGTATTGACGAACATGCCGACCAGATCGTCCAGCGCCGCGGCACCGCGTCCCGCGACCGGGGTGCCGATGGCGATATCGACCGAACCCGAGAGCCGGGCCAGCAGTACGGCCAGCGCGGCATGCACGACCATGAACGGGGTCGCGTTGTGCCGCAACGCGAGTTCGTGCACCCGGGCGCCGACACCGCCGCCGATCCGGGCGTGCATATTGCCGCCGCGCTTGGACGCGATGGCCGGGCGGGGCCGGTCGGTCGGCAACGCCAGCTCTTCCGGCAGATCGCGCAGCGCCTCGGTCCAGTACGCGAGCTGCGGAGCCGCGACCGCGTCCAGCTCGGCCGTCTGCCACAGCGCGTAGTCGGCGTACTGCGCGGCGAGTTCCGGCCAGACAGGAGTACCGCCGTACACTCGGGACAGGTAGGCCGACAACAGATCTCGCAGCAGCGGTTGCATCGAGTAGCCGTCCGCGGCGATATGGTGCAGCACCGCGACGAGCACATGGCTGGTCGCATGTTCACGCAGCAGCACCGCGCGCACCGGCACCTCGGCGGTGACATCGAAGCCCGCAGCGAGGAATTCGGCGATCCGCTGGTCCACCGGACCGTCCGGGGTCTCGACCGTCAGCCGCACCGGAGCCGATTCGGCGGGCAGGATCACCTGGTGGCCGGTGCCGCCCGCATCGGCCGGATACACCGTGCGCAGCACCTCATGACGTGCGACCACATCCGCGAACGCGGCACACAGCGCCGCCGCGTCCAGTTCACCGCCGATCCGCACCGCGACCGGGATATTGTGCGCGGCCGAATCCGGATCGAGCCGGTTGAGGAACCACATGCCGCGCTGCACCGGCGCCAGCGGAATCAGCTCCGGGCGTGGTCCGGCGAGCAATGGCAGCACCTGCTCGTGTGCGTCGGCATCGGCGGCCAGCCGGACGGCGAACGCGTGCACGGTGGGTGCCTCGAACAGCGCGCGCACCGGCACGCGGCGACCGAGCCGCTCGCTCAACCTGGCCAGTACCCGGGTGGCGATCAGTGAGTTGCCGCCCAGGTCGAAGAAGTTGTCGTCGGCGCCGATCGGCGTCCGCGCCAGGACCGTCGCGAAGGCCTCGGCAACCAGTCGTTCGGCCGGAGTGACCGGCGCGCGGTAGGTAGTGCGGTCGAATACCGGTTCCGGCAGTGCATTTCGGTCCAGCTTGCCGGAGGCATTCAGCGGGAATTCGGCGAGCACAATGATTGCCGACGGAATCATGTACGACGGCAACGCAGCCGCCGCGGCGGCCGAGGCGGCGGCACGGAGTCCGTCCGCATCCGGCGCGGTACCGATGACATAGCCGACGAGCTGATCGCCGGTATCGGTGGCGACGACTCGGGCGGCTGCCTGTGAAACACCGGGCACTACGGCGAGTACCGCCTCGATCTCGCCGAGTTCGATGCGCTGGCCGCGGAATTTCACCTGGAAATCGGTGCGGCCCAGGTACACCAGCTCCGGGGTGACACCGCTGGTATCCCAGCGCACCAGGTCGCCCGTGCGGTACATGCGCTCGCCCGCCGGGCCGAACGGGTTGGCGACGAAGCGATCCGCGGTCAGATCCGGCCTGCCGTGATAGCCACGGGCGAGCTGCGTCCCCGCGAGGTACAACTCCCCCGCCACACCCGGCAAGGTCGGCCGGAGCCGGGAATCCAACACGTACACCCGGCTGTTCCACTCCGGATTGCCGATCGGCAGGACGGCACGGTCGATATTGCCGGTGACATCGCGGTAGGTGATGCTCACCGCCGCCTCCGTCGGGCCGTACAGGTTGTGCAGACGGGCGTCACTCACCGCATCGAAGGCACGCACGGTCTCGCCGGGCAGCGCCTCACCGATGACGAATACCGTCCGCAGTGTGTCGAGATCAGCTCGCACTCCGTCGGTTTCGATATGTCCGGCGAACGCGCTCAACATCGATGGCACGAAATCGGTGACGGTAATGCCGTATTCGCCGATCACCGCGCTCAGGTAGCCGGGATCGCGGTGACCGTCCGGGGTAGCCAGCACCAGGCTCGCTCCGATGCGCAGCGGCAGGAAGTAGCCCCAGAGCGAGACATCGAAGGTGGTCGCCGTCTTCTGCAGATACACGTCTTCGGCGGTAAGCCGGTACTCCGACTGCATCCACGTCATCTGGTTGACGATGGCGGCATGGGAGACGCTGACGCCCTTGGGCTTTCCGGTGGAACCGGAGGTGAAGATGACGTAGGCCGGGTTCCGCGGGTGAATCGGCGCGGTGCGCTCGTGCACCGCGATCGGATCGTCGGCGTAGCCGTCGAGCGCGACGGTATCGACGTGCACCGTCGCACCGGTGTAACCGAATTCCGCTCGATCGCGCTCGGTGGTGAGCAGCACGGCCGGTGCCGCGGTATCGACAATGTGCGCAATGCGCTGCACCGGATGATCCGGGTCGATCGGCACATACGCACCGCCCGCCTTGAGCACCGCGTACATCGCGACAACCAGATCGGTCGAACGCCGAATCGCCAAGGCCACCAGTGACTCCGGGCCGACGCCGATCGCGATGAGATGCCGGGCCAGCTGATTGGTCCTGCGGTCCAATTCGCCGTACGACATGGTGTGGCCGGTGCCTGCGTCATCGGCCGCGAAGACCAACGCGGTGTCCTCCGGTGTCGCGGCGGCCTGCGCCTCGAACTCGTCGAGCAGCATCTCCGCGACGAATGCGGTATGCGCGGAGTCGTTCCACGCGGTCACCACCCGGTCCAGCTCACCGGATTCGAACAGATCGATATCGCCGACAACCTGCTCCGGATCGCCGATCACCGCGGTGAGCAGCCGGGTGAAGCGGGCACCGAAGGTCGCGATGGTCGTCTCGTCGAACAGGTCGGTGGCGTAGGTGAACCGCAGCGCGTCATCGGTGACGGTCAACTGCAGATCGAATCGGGTTGTCTCGTAATCGATGTCGTACTCGGTGACCGCGACGCCCGCCATCGCCACCGATACCGGTGCGAGATTCTGGAAGAACAGCGCGATCTGGAACAGCGGATGGCGCGCCTCGGAGCGCGGTGGATCCAGCACCTCCACCAGCCGCTCGAACGGCACATCGGCATTGGCGAAGGCATCGAGGTCACCATTGCGGACGCGACGCAATACCGATGCGAAGGAGTCGGCGCCGGGCACCCGAGTGCGCAGCACCAGGGTGTTGACGAACATTCCGACGAGATCATCGAGCGCCGCCGCGCCACGACCGGCGATGGGCGCGCCGATGGCGATATCGGCCGTGCCGGACAGGCGCGCGAGCACGGCGGCCAGCGCGGCATGCACCACCATGAACGGGCTGGCATCGTATTGCGTTGCGACGGCGGCAATTCCGTCACGGACCGCCGCATCGAGCCCGATGGTGATGCTCGCGGCGGCATGGCTGGCGACGGCGGGGCGCGGCCGATCCGATGGCAGATCCAGTTGTGCGGGCAGCCCGCCGAGCGCGTCCTTCCAGTAGCGCAGTTGCCGTGCGGCCACCGATTCCGGATCGTCCTCGGCACCGAGGACTTCTCGTTGCCAGAGTGCGTAATCCGCGTACTGCACACTCAACTCGGTCCAGCTGGGTGCGATGCCGGTGGCGCGCGCCGCGTACGCGACGGCGATATCGCGGGCCAGCGGCGTCATCGAAAAGCCGTCCGCCGCAATGTGATGCACCACCAGGGCGAGCAGGTGTTCCCGATTCGACAGCGTGGCCAGGCCGATGCGCAGCGGTACCCCGGTGCTCACGCCGAAGGGTGTCGCGACCAGATCGACCAGTGCGGCAGCGATATTCGACGGATCCAGTCGAACGATGTCCGGCACCTGTGTGCGGTCCAGAATCTGTTGGTAGCCGGTGCCGTCGACATCCGGATAAATGGTGCGCAGCGTTTCATGTCTGGCGATCACATCGGCGATTGCGGCCAGCAGCGCGCCGGTATCGAGATCTCCGGTGAGCCGGATGGCGACCGGAATATTGTTCACCGTCTCGTCCGGATCGAAGCGGTTGAGGAACCACATGCGCTGTTGCGCTGGCGAGAGCGGGATCAGGTCGGGACGCGGTCGCGCGGTCAGTCGCGGACGGCCACCGGTGCCGGTGAGCCGGGCGGCGCGCACGGCCAATCCGGCGACATTCGGGGCCTCGAACAGCATCCGCACCGGGACTTCGGCATCCAGTGCCGCGCCGAGCCGGGCCGCCACCTGGGTGGCGAGCAGCGAATTGCCGCCGAGGGCGAAGAAGTTGTCATCGAGGCCGATCCGCTCGACGCCGAGCAGATCGCCGATGATCTCGGCGACGGTCTGCTCGGTCTCGGTCGCAGGTGCCCGGTAGGCGGCGACCTCGAATACCGGTGCGGGCAGGGCGGTGCGGTCGAGCTTGCCGGAGGCATTGAGCGGGAAGGCAGCCAGTACGACGAAGGCCGAAGGCACCATATAGGCGGGCAGCTCGGCCGCCAGCTCCGCACGCACCCCTTCGATATCGACAGACCCGCCGACCAGATACGCCACCAGCTGATCGCCGAGACGATCGTCGGATCGGACGACGACAACGGCCTGGTCGACCGCATCCAGTGCGGTGAGCACGGCTTCGATCTCGCCGAGCTCGATCCGCAACCCGCGCACCTTCACCTGGAAATCGGTGCGGCCCAGGTATTCCAGCTCGCCGTCGGCATGCCACCGGACGAGATCACCCGTGCGATACATCCGCTCGCCCGCGGCACCATGCGGATTCGCGACGAACCGGTCAGCGGTCAATTCCGGCCTGGCCACATAGCCGAGCGCCAACTGCGCACCGGCCAGATACAGCTCGCCGGGGACGCCGATCGGCACCGGACGCATGCGCGCATCCAGCACCAGCAGCCGGGTATTGAACACCGGCCTGCCGATCGGCACCGACACCGTATCGACGTCGGTCACCTCATGGAAGCTGACATCGACCGCGGCCTCGGTCGGCCCGTACAGATTGTGCACGCGGGCGCCGGTCAGTTCCCGGGTCCGCTGCGCGATCGCCGCGGGCAGCGCCTCACCGGAGGCGAATACCGCACGCAGCGTCCGACATTCGCGCACCCGCGGTTCGGCGAGGAATACCGCCAACATCGACGGGACGAAATGCGCGACGGTAATCCGCTCATCGTCGATCAATCGAGCCAGATAGGCCGGATCACGATGGCCGTCGGGCCGCGCGAGCACCAGACGCGCGCCGACCCGCAACGGCCAGAAGAACTCCCAGACCGAAACGTCGAAGGTCGCCGGGGTCTTCTGCAACACCGCGTCCTCGGCGCCCAGACCGTACTGCGCCTGCATCCAGAGCAGCCGATTGACGATCGCGGCATGCGATACCGCGACCCCCTTCGGACGTCCCGTCGATCCGGAGGTGAAGATGACATACGCCGCATGCCCCGGCGCCAGCACACCGAGCCGATCCACCGTGGTCAGCGGTGCTGGCGAGTATCGGGTCAGATCGAGTCGATCGATCCGGACCTGAGGCGCCGCACCGACTTCCAGGTCTTGTCCCGCGGTGAGTACCAATACCGGCCGCGCGGTCTCCAGTACGTATTCGATGCGGTCCGCCGGGTGGTCGGGATCCAGCGGCAGGTACGCGCCGCCGGCAACCGTCACCGCGTACATGCCGACCACCAGGTCCAGCGACCGCCGCATGCCGAGCGCGACAATCGCATCCGGTCCGACGCCCTGGCCGACCAGCCAGCGCGCCAGTCGGTGCACCCGATCGGCGAATTCGGCATATGTCAGCGTCGCGGAGCGACTCGTTGAGGGGTGGTCGTCGGGCGACGGGTGGGCCAGCGTCGAGCGGTGGTCGTCGGGCGACGGGTGGGCCAGCGTCGAGCGGTGGTCGTCGGGTGACGGGGCGGCAGGACTGCGCCCCTCGAATGTCACCGCGATGGCGTCGGGTGTCCGCAGCACCTGCTCCTCGAACAGCGATACCAGGGTCTGGGTGCCGTCTACCGGGAAAGACGTATCGTTCCACCGGTCGAGCACCAGCGCGCGCTCGGCGTGATCGAGCAGTTCGATATCGCCGACGCGGACGGTGGCATCGACCGCGACCGCCTCGAGCAACCGCACCAGGCGGGCCGCGAACGATTCCACCGTCGTCCGGTCGAACAGATCCGTCGCATAGCGCATGACCGCGCGCAATGCGGTGCCAGCGCCCGCCGCGTGCTCGGCGAGTTCCAGCGCGAGGTCGAATTGCGCGACCTGGTTGTCGATCGGGTAGGCGGCAACGTCCAGTCCGGGCAGGCGCAACACCGTATCGTCGCGGTGCTCGTAGGTCAGCAACGTCTGCACGATCGGTGCATGGGCCTGCGAACGCATCGGATTCAGCTCATCGACGAGCCGCTCGAATGGCAGATCGGCATGCGCGAAGGCTCGGATATCGGCGGCCCGCACCCGGCCCAGCAGTTCGGCGAAGGTTGTCTCGGCCGCCACCTCGGTGCGCAGTACCAGGGTGTTGACGAACATGCCGACGAGATCGTCCAGCGCCTCTTCGGCCCGACCGGCAACCGGGGTACCGATCGCCACATCGTCCACCCGCGCCAGGCGGGCCAGCAGGGTCGCATAGGCGGCGTGCAGGACCATGAACGACGAGACCCCGTGCTTGCGCGCCAGCTCCGCGATGGCGGCGGTCAGCTCGGCGGTGATCGCGAAATCGACCGCGGCCCCGCGCCCGGATGCGACCGCCGGACGCGGCCGATCGGCGGGCAGTTCCAGGACCGGGGCGAGACCGTCGAGTTCGGTGCGCCAATGCGCAATCTGACGGGCCAGCACGGATTCCGGATCATCGGCCGAACCGAGCACATCGTGCTGCCACAGAGTGAAGTCCGCGTACTGGACCGGCAGCGGCCGCCACATCGGCGCTTCCCCCGCGGTGCGGGCGTTATACGCCACCATCAGATCCCGGGCCAGCGGGGCCGTCGAGACGCCGTCGGCGGCAATGTGGTGCACCACCACGACGAGCACATGGTCGTCGGGTGCGACCCGGAACAGGGTGGCGCGCACGGGCATTCGGGTGCGCAGCTCGAATCCGACGGCCGCGACGCCGACAACCGCAGCGGCGAGTTCGGATTCGGCGATATCGACGCGCGGGAGCGCCAACCCGGTGCCCTCGGCCAGCACCACCTGTGCGGGACCGGCGCCGTCATCGGGGAATACCGTGCGCAGCGACTCGTGCCGGGTCACGACATCACCCAGCGCCAGGTGCAGCGCCCGCGCGTCCAGTGCGCCGGTAAGGCGAATGGTGATCGGAATGTTGTAGACGGCCGATTCCGGATCGAGTCGGTTCAGCAGCCACATCCGAGTCTGGGCCAGCGACAATGGAATGCGGCCCGAGCGCGCCCTGGCCGCAAGTGCGGGTCGGGTGGCGTTCGCGCTATCGGAATCGGTCACCCGAAGGGCCAATGCGGCCACCGTCGGTGCCTCGAAGATCTCGCGCACGGTCAATGCGCACCCGAATGCGGCATTGGCGCGGGCGACCAGACGCATGGCCAGCAGCGAATTTCCGCCGCGGACGAAGAAATCGTCATCCGCACCGATCCGCACACCACCGCCGATGAGATCGGCGATGAGCACGGCGAGCACCGATTCGGCGCCCTCACCGGGTGCCCGGAATTCCGTTGTAGTACTGGATACTTCGACGGCGGGCAGGGCGGCGCGATCGAGCTTGCCGACCGTGGTGAGCGGCATCTCGTCGAGCACCACCAGATGCGCGGGCACCATATACGCGGGCAGGTGGTCGCGCACCTCGGCGAGCACCGCCTCCGCCGACAGCTCCGCCCCGGTGACATACCCGACCAAACAGTCATAGCCGGAGGTGTCCTGAACCAGCACCACCGCGGCATTCGTCACGCCCGCCACGGCGGTCAGCGCGGACTCGATCTCGCCGAGTTCGATGCGTTGACCGCGCAGCTTGACCTGGAAATCATTGCGGCCCAGATAGACCAGGTCGCCCCCGCGATTCCAGCGCACCAGATCACCGGTGCGATACATCAATCTGCCGGGCACCCCGAACGGATCGGCCACGAACCGCTCGGCGGTCAGCCCGGCCCGTCCGTGATAGCCGCGGGCCAATTGATCGCCCGCGAGATACAGCTCACCCGTCACACCGATCGGCACTGGTCGCAGCCGCGCATCCAGCACATAGGCGCGGGTATTCCAGCACGGACGGCCGATGGCGACATCACGGCCGGATTCGACGTCGGCATCGGTGAATTCGTGATAGACCGCCGAAATCGCGGCCTCGGTGGGGCCGTACGCATTGTGCACCGCCCCGCCGACGTGTTCGCGAATCGCGGCGAGCAGATCCGGCGTGAGCGCCTCGCCGCCGCAGTGCAGGTGCCGGAAGGAACCCAGCGCATCCCCCATGCCCTCACCGATCAGGGCCGCGAGTACCGACGGCACA
Organism: Nocardia sp. NPDC005998; assembly: GCF_040614395.1. Taxonomy (NCBI): domain Bacteria; kingdom Bacillati; phylum Actinomycetota; class Actinomycetes; order Mycobacteriales; family Nocardiaceae; genus Nocardia; species Nocardia sp. NPDC005998. The sequence continues at coordinate 72,268 of NZ_JBEXUI010000021.1, forward strand.
TATTCGGCGATAGTGATGCCGTGCTCGCGCAATAGTCCAGCGAAGTAGGCCAGGTCGAGATGGCCGCTCGGGCGGGCGATCACCAGTGGTGCGCCGACCGCGATGGGCAGGAAGCATTCCCAGACCGAGACGTCGAAGGTGAGCGGAGCCCGCTGCAGAATCCGGTCATCCGTGGTGACGCCGTAGCGGAATTCGAGCCACCGCAGCTGATTCATAATGGCGCGGTGGGTGACCGCGACCCCCTTGGGGCGGCCGGTCGAACCGGAGGTGAACAGCACGTAGGCCGTATTGTCCCGGCGCAGTGGCGCGCGGCGCTCCGGAAGCGTCCTGGCATCGAAGCCGGTGAGGTCGAGGTCGGTCAGGTCGACCACGCGCACGCCATCGAGTTCGGGCAGCACCGCACCGCCCACCGCCAGCACCAGAGCCGGTGCGGCGCTGTCGATCACCTGCGCGAGCCGGTCGGCCGGATGGGCCGGATCCAAGGGCAGGTAGGCACCGCCCGCACGCACGATCGCGTATACCGCCACGAGCATGTCGACCGACCGCAGCGCGGCAAGACCGACGATCGTCTCCGGTCGCACATCCGCCGCAATCAGCCACCGGGCCAGGCGGTTCACCCGGGACTCGAATTCGGCGTAGGTCACCGCGGTGTCCTCGAAACGCACCGCGACGGCGTCGGGGGTCGCGGCCACCCGGGCGGTCAGCAGATCGTCCAGGGTCGCCGACGGCAGCGACCGGGCGGTGGCATTGCGATCCGCCAGCAGCAGTCCGCGTTCGGCCACCGACATCAGCTCGACATTGCCGACAGGTGTGCGCACATCGCTGACCATCGCGCGCAGTACCCGTTCGAAACCGGCGCGGAACCCGCTGACGGTGTCCTCGTCGAAAAGGTCGAGCGCGTAATGCACATGGATATCGATGCCGTCGGCCGAACCGTCGGCGGCGTAGCGGTCGGTCAGCGTCCAGTCCAGATCCAGCTGGATCGGCGCGGGACCGATATCGAGTGCGGCAATGGTCAACCGGTGCAGCTGGAAGTCCGGCTTGGACTGGTTCTGCAGCGTCAGGGCCACCTGGTACAGCGGCGCATGTGCCTGTGAGCGAACCGGATTCACCACATCGACGAGCTGTTCGAAGGGTACGGCGGCATGATCGAAGGCGGCCAGGTCGGCCGTGCGGACCGCGGCGAGCAGGTCGGCGAGCGTGGCCTCGGCACGCACCTCGGTGCGCAGCACCAAGGTATTGACGAACATGCCGACCAGATCGTCCACGGCTTCGTCGCCGCGACCGGCAACCGGTGTGCCGACCACGATGTCATTGCTCGCGCTCAGACGGCTCAGCAGTACCGCGAGTGCGGTGTGCAGGACCATGAACGGGGTGACCCGGTGCGTGGCCGCCAACTCCTGGATGCCCTGGTGCAGATCGCGGTGCAGGCGGCCGGTGATGGCGCCGCCGCGGTTGGAGGCCACCGCGGGGCGTGGCCGGTCCGCGGGCAGGGTCAGCACCTCGGGGACGCCGGCGAGCCGCTTGGTCCAGTACTTCAGTTGGTGGGCCAGCAGCGAACCCGGCTCGTCGGCCCGGCCGAGTGCGGCGCGCTGCCAGATCGCGAAGTCCGCGTACTGCACCGGGAGCGGGCCCGAGGACGGGGCGACACCGGCACAGCGGGCCACATAGGCGGTGGCCAGATCGCGGGTCAGCGGTGCGAACGACCAGCCGTCCGCGGCAATATGGTGCACGACGAACAGCAGCACGTGCACCTGCTTGGCGGGGGTGCCCTGCGACGCCGCCGATTCGTCGTCGATGCGCAGCAGCCGCACCCGCAGCGGCACCTCGGTCGTGACATCGAATCCGGTCTGGGCCACCGTGGCGATGAGTCCGGGCAGCTCGGTCGACGGTACCGAGCGGGCCACGAGTTCCACCAGCTTGGTTCCGGCGGGCAGCACCACCTGCGTCGCGGCGCCATCGTGTTCGGGATAGATGGTGCGCAGCGTCTCGTGCTTGGCGATGACATCGGCAATGGCACGTTCCAGCGCTGGCACATTCAGTACACCGGTCAGGCTCAGTGCGAACGGAATGTTGTATCCGCCACTGGCCGTATCGAATCGGTTCAGGAACCACATGCGCTGCTGGGCGATGGACAGCGGAATCGGCTCGTGGCGCTCCTGGGCGGTCAATGGCGGCACCGCCGGTGGCGCGGTTTCGATATCGTCCGGGTGGGTGACGGTGATCCGACGGGACAGTTCGCGCACCGTCGGGGCGTCGAAAATGGTGCGCACCGGGACATCCACGCCGGTCGCCCTGGTGAGCCGGGCGGCGAGCTGGGTGGCGATCAGCGAATTGCCGCCGAGGACGAAGAAGTCGTCGTCCGCGCCGACGGTCTCCACATTGAGCAAGGCGGTGAAGGTCTCGGCGACCAGGGTTTGCGCCGGACCGCTCGGTGCGTGGAACTCGGTGGCGACCAAAGCCGGTGCGGGCAGGGCTTTTCGGTCCAGCTTGCCGGAGACGGTGACCGGGAAATCGTCGAGCACGACAAAGGCGGACGGCACCATGTAGGCGGGCAGCCGCCGCGCCAACTCGGCTCGGACGACATCGGTATCGACTCCACCATCTGCCACCAGATAGGCGATCAGCTGATCGCCCGTGCCGTAATCGTCTCGGGCCAGCACGACCGCCTGTGCCACCGCGTCCTGTGCGGTGAGCGCCGACTCGATCTCGCCGAGTTCGATGCGCAGACCACGCAACTTCACCTGGAAATCGGTGCGACCCAGATACTCCAGCTCGCCGCGCGCGGTCCACATGACTAGGTCACCCGTGCGGTACATACGCTCGGCGGTACCGAACGGATTCGCAACAAACCGCTCAGTAGTCAAATCGGGGCGACCGACATAACCGTGCGCCAACTGCGCACCCGCCAGGTACAGCTCACCCGGAACACCCACCGGCACCGGACGCAACCGCGAATCCAGCACATACACCTGGGTGTTGAATACGGGAGCACCGATCGGCACCGAACTCACATCGGCATCGGTCACCTCATGGAAAGTGACATCGACCGCGGCCTCGGTCGGACCATACAAATTGTGCAACCGCGCACCCGTCAACTGACGCAAGCGCTGCGCCGCCACCCCGGGCAATGCTTCACCCGAGGCGAAAACATTACGCAGACTTGTGCATTCAGCCGCGCGGTCCTCAGCAACGAAGACCGAGAGCATCGACGGCACGAAGTGCACCGTGGTGACCTGCTCTTCGACGATCAACCGTGCCATGTAGGCCGGATCGCGGTGGCCGTCGGGCTTGGCGACAACCAAGCGTGCGCCGACCTGCAAGGGCCAGAAGAACTCCCACACCGACACGTCGAAGGTCGCCGGAGTCTTCTGCAGCACCACATCATCGGCCGAGAGACCGTATGCGGCGTGCATCCACACCAAACGGTTCACGATCGCAGCATGCGAAACAGCCACACCCTTCGGGCGGCCCGTCGAACCCGAGGTGAAGATCACGTACGCGGTATTGCCCGGCCGCAACGGCCGATGCCGATCCGCGTCCGTCAACGGCTCATCCGAGAACTCGGTGAGGTCGAGTTCATCGATGCGGACCTGCCGCGACACCGTCGTCTCCAGATCAGTGCCGGAGGTCAGCACACACACCGGACGCGCAGTCTCCAGGATGTAATCGATGCGCTCACCCGGATGATCCGGATCCAACGGCACATAGGCACCACCCGCCATCGTGACGGCGTACATACCGACCACCAGATCGATCGAACGCCGCATACCAAGGGCGATAAAAGAATCCGGTCCGACACCCTGCTCGATGAGCCAGCGCGCCAAGCGGTGCACCCGCCCGGCGAATTCGGCATAGGACAGCGTCGCGTAGCGACTCGATGAGGGGTGGTGGTCGGGCGACGGGTGGGCCAGCGTCGCGTAGCGACTCGATGAGGGGTGGTGGTCGGGCGACGGGTGGGCCAGCGTCGCGTAGCGATTCGATGCGGGGCGATGGTCGGGCGACAGGTCGGCCAGCGTTGTCCCATCGAAGGTCAGCGCGGGTGCGTTCGGGGTCCGCACCACCTGGGCCGCGAATAATGAAGCGAGCGTGTAAGTTTCGTCGATTGCGCGAGTGGTGTCGTTCCACCGATCCAACAGCGACCGCTCGTCGGCATCCAGCAGCTCGATCTCACCGATCCGGGTCTGTGGCGTCGCGGCAGCGGCGGCGAGCACGCGAAGGAAGCGGGCGACGAAGGCGGCGATCGTCGACGCATCGAACAGATCGGTGGCGTAGCGCAGGCTGCTGGTGAGACCGCCGTCCTCGGCGCGTTCGTTCACCACCAGGTGCAGATCGAATTTCGCGCCGGTATCGGCCGGTTCGACCGGCTCCACCGTCAGCCACGGCACCTCGAACGCCCGGCTGCCCGCCACCACACGCGGTGCCTCCCCGAAGCTGAACATGACCTGGAACAAGGGATGCGCGCCGGTACCACGGTCCACCGCCATGGCATCGACCAGGCGCTCGAATGGCAGATCCGCATTGGCGAAGGCCGCCAGATCCGTATCACGCACGCCCGCAAGAAGTTCGGCGAAGGTCGCCGACGCGCTGACCCTGGTCCGCAAGACCAGGGTGTTGACGAACATGCCGATGAGCGCATCGAGTTCGCGCGCACCGCGCCCGCTGACCGGCGAGCCGATCACCACGTCGTCGGTGCCGCTCGAGCGGGCAAGCGTGGCCGCGAAGGCCGCGTGCACCACCATGAACAGCGTCGCGCCGCCACGCTGTGCCAGTGCGCGCAGATCTGCCGCGACCTCGGACGTCACCTCGAAATCAACGGCGGCACCGCGATTCGACGGCAGCGCCGGACGCGGCCGGTCGGTGGGCAGCGCGAGTTGGGCCGGCAGGCCGTCGAGGGTTTCGCGCCAGAATCCCAACTGCTGATGCGCCGGATCTCCGGGCCGGTCCTCGGCGCCGAGCAATGCCCGATGCCAGAGACTGTAATCCGCGTACTGCACCGGCAGTTCCTGCCAATCCGGTATGCGGCTCGGCCCACCCGCCACCCGGCCACCACCCCTCATCGAATCGCTTTGCGATGCTGTACCCAATCTGGCCAGATAGGCGCGCACCAGATCGCTGATCAGTGGCGTCATCGACAGCGCGTCGGCGGCGATATGGTGCACGACGAAGACCAGCACGTATTCGTCACCAGGGATACCGCGCCGATCGTCGACGCGGTCGACACTCAGCAGCGCCACCCGCACGGGCAGTTCGCTGGTCACATCGAATCCGGCACTGGTGATCGCGGTAATGGCGGCGGTCAGCTCGGCACGCTCGACGGGTGCCGGAATGAGGTTCAGCCCGATCTCAGCGGCTACCAGAATCGACTGGTACGGACCGGATTCGCTATCGGGGTAGCAGGTGCGCAGCGATTCGTGCCTGGACAGCACATCCAGCACCGCGCGCTCCAGCGCGTTGACGTCGAGCCTGCCGGTGAGCCGGAGGACGACGGGAAGGTTGTACACACTGGCCGCGCGGTCCTGGGTTTCGATCCGATTGAGAAACCACAGTCGCTGCTGGGCCGGTGAGAGCGGAATGCGCTCCGGACGTTCCTGCCGCACCAGCGGCCGTGCGGGCGCGGCGGCCCGACTGAGTTCATCGACGGCGGCCGCGAACCCCTCGACCGAGGACGCGTCGAAGAGGGCTCGCACCGGGATGCGCGCACCGATGGCCTCCCCGGCCCGGGCGGTCACCTGGGTGGCGTCGAGTGAGCTGCCGCCGAGTGCGAAGAAATCGTCATCGAGGCCGACCCGTTCGACCCGCAGCACCTCGGCGAATACCGCCGCGACCAGGCGCTGGGCCGCATTGGTCGGTGCTCGGAAACTCTTGTGCCGCAATACCGGAAGCGGCAGAGCTTGGCGATCGAGCTTGCCACTGGTGTTGCGCGGGAACTCCGAAAGCTCGACCAGCGCGGTCGGCACCATATATCCGGGAAGACGCCGTGCCAGACCCGCTTTGACCTCCTCCAGCTCCAATTCGCTGCCCGGTGTGCGGATCACATATCCCGCCAGATAGTCCCCGGTATCGCCATCGATCAGCCGAACCGCGGCCTGCCCCACCGCTGGCGCCGCCAGCAGGGCCGCCTCGATCTCCGCGAGTTCGATGCGCTGGCCGCGGAACTTCACCTGGAAATCCATCCGGCCGAGGTAGACGAGCTCGCCATCGGCGCTCCAGCGCACCAGATCTCCGGTGCGGTACATGCGCGCACCGGATCTGCCGAAGGGGTTGGCCACGAACCGCTCCGCGGTCAGGTCGACCCGGCCGTGGTAGCCGCGGGCCAGCTGGTCACCGGCCAGATACAGTTCGCCGGGTACCCCGATCGGCACCGGATGCAGCCGCGAATCCAGCACGTACACCTGGGAATTCCACTCGGGCTCGCCGATCGGCACCAGTTCGTCGTCGGCGGTGATCTCGCGGTAGGTGATCGATACCGCCGCCTCGGTCGGGCCGTACAGATTGTGCAGCGCGGCATCGCTGACCGCATGAAAACCCGCGACGGTCTCCGGCGGCAATGCCTCACCGATGACGAAAACATCGCGCAGCGAATCGAGTTCCGCCGCCTCGGCATGCGCCGCGAAGACCGCGAGCATCGATGGCACGAAGTCGGTCAGTGTGACACCGTGGCGGGCAATGGTTTCCGCGATATAGCGCGGATCGCGGTGGCCGTCCGGCGCGGCGAGCAGCAGCGTCGCGCCCGCGCGCAGCGGCAGGAAATAGCCCCACAGCGATACGTCGAAGGTGGTCGCGGTCTTCTGCAGGTAGACATCGCCGCTGTGCGGCCGGTATTCGTCGTGCATCCAGGCCAGCTGGTTGGCAATGGCGCGGTGTTCGACCGATACCCCCTTCGGCTTGCCCGTCGACCCGGAGGTGAAGATGACGTAGGCGGGGTGTTCGGGTCGCAGCAGCGCGCGACGCTCACCGTCGCCGATCTTGGCGGCGGAGTACTCCGACAGGTCGAGCTCGTCGATATGGTGCAGGTGCACGCTCGGCGGCACGGTGGCGGGGAGGGTGAATCCGCTACCGCGCGTGGTGAGTACGGAATGCGGCCGGGCGGTGTCGAGAATGTGCCAGACGCGCTCGATCGGATGTTCGGGATCCACCGGGACGTAGGCGGCACCGGCGCGCAGCACCGCGTACATCGCGACGACCAATTCGATCGAGCGCGGTATGGCCAGCACCACCAGTGATTCCGGTCCGACTCCGGTACCGATGAGCAGGCGGGCCAGCCGATTGACTTGCTCGGATAGCTCGGTGTAGGTGAGCTCGGTCGTATCGGAGACCAGGGCAATGGCATTCGGCGTACGACGCACCTGGTTGTCGAAGCCCTCGTGCAGAAATCGGTCGGCCACCTTGTGCCCGCTGGCATTCCAGCTCGCGGTGACGTAATCGAGTTCGCCCATATCCAGCAGCTCGATATCGCCGACCGCGATATCCGGATCGTCGATGGCCGCGCGCAGCAGCCGGAGGAACTTGGCCCCGAATTCGCGCACAGTCGCGGCATCGAACAGATCGGTGGCATAGGTGAATTCGGCACGGTAACCGGATTCGTCCGCGCCGGTGTCGGAAAGTGTCAGCTGGAGATCGAATTTCGCGAAGCCGGGATCGAAATCGACCAGCTCCGCGTCCAGCCCCGGCATGGTCAGCGCGATCGGCCCGATATTCTGCATGAACAGCGCGACCTGGAACAGCGGATGCCGCCCCTGCGACCGCGCCGGATTGACCACCTCGACCAGCCGCTCGAACGGAATATCGCTGTGCGCGAAGGCATTCAGATCGCGCTCACGGGCCTGGGCGACGAGATCGGCGAAACTCACCTCGCCCCGGACTTCGGTGCGCAGCACGAGGGTATTGACGAACATGCCGACGAGGTCGTCGAGCGCGCGCTCACCACGCCCGGCCACCGGCGTGCCGATGGCGATATCGGAGGTGCCGGACAGCCGTGACAGCAGCACGGCGAGCGCGGCGTGCACAACCATGAACGGCGTGGCACGGCTGCGAGCGGCGATCCGGTCGATCGCATGACGCAGTTGCGCGTCGATGGCGAACTCGTGGGTGGCCCCGCGATAGGACGCCACCGCGGGGCGCGGTCGATCGGCGGGCAGATCCAGCTGTGCGGGCAGCTCGGCCAATTCGGTGGCCCAGAACCCGAGCTGGCGCGCGGCGACCGAATCCGGATCGTCCTCGTCGCCCAGCACCTGCTGCTGCCACAGTGCGTAGTCGGCGTACTGCACCGCCAATGCGGCCCAACCCGGATTGCGGCCAGCGCGACGGGCGGAATAGGCGGTGACGAGATCGCGCATCAGCGGCCCCATCGACACACCGTCGGCGGCAATGTGATGCACGACCAGCACCAGCGTGTGATCCTCCGGTCCGCTGCGCAGCAGGCACACCCGGACCGGAATCTCCTCCGTGACATCGAATCCCTGTACGGCGGTGGCCAATACGGCCCCGGCGAGTTCGGCATCCGGCACATCGGTCGGCGATAGGTCGAATACGGCGTGCACCGAACGCACCACCTGGACCGGACCGTCCTCGGTCTGCGGGTAGACGGTGCGCAGGATCTCGTGCCTGGCCACGAGATCGGTAATGGCCGCGGATAGGGCGGAGACCTCGAGCACACCGCGCAGCCGCAGCGCGACCGGGATATTGTCCACCGCGGCGGTATCGAAGACGTAGGCCGATTCGGTGTATGTGCCGAACCGGTTGAGAAACCACATGCGCCGCTGCGCCGGGGACAGCGGAATGCGCTGCGGCCGGGCGACCGCCGTGAGTGTGGGCCGCGCGACTCCGGTTCGCGACAGTCCGGCCAGTGCCGCCACCGTCGGGCGGTCGAAGAAATCCCGGACATCAATGGTGATGCCGAGCGCTGTCCCGATCCTGGCGATGGCACGGGTGGCAATGAGGGAATTGCCGCCGAGTGCGAAGAAATCGTCATCCGCGCCGACCCGCTGCGCGCCGAGCAGCTCACCGAAGATCTGCGCGACCGCGATCTCATCGGCGGTCGCCGGGGCACGGTATTCGGCCACACCGGAACCGAATACCGGTTCCGGCAGCGCGCGACGGTCCAATTTGCCGTTGGCATTGATCGGCATTTCGTCGAGCACCATGACCAGCGACGGCACCATGTAGTCCGGCAGGTCCCGCCGGGTCGATGCCAGCACGGTGGCCGGATCCGGCGCAATGCCACGGTGCGCCACCACATAAGCCACCAAATGATCCCCGCCCGCGTGCCGATGCAGCAGCACCGCGGCCTGCGCGACCTGCTCATTGCGCAATAGCGCCGCCTCGACCTCACCGAGTTCGATCCGCAGCCCGCGCAGCTTCACCTGGAAGTCGATGCGGCCCAGATATTCCAGTTCGTGCGGGCCGCCCTTACCATCGGTGACCCAGCGCACCAGATCGCCGGTGCGATACATCCGGTCACCCGGCGCGCCCTGGGGATTTGCCACGAAGCGATCGGCCGTCAGTCCGGGACGGGCCACATAACCGCGGGCCAACTGCACACCGGCGAGGTACAGCTCACCGACGACACCGCTGGCGACCGGCCGCAGATTATCGTCGAGCACCAGCAATTCGGTGTCGTCGGCGGGCGCGCCGATCGGCACGGTGGTGTGGTCGGCGGCGGTGACCTCATGGGCGGTGACATCGACGGCGGCCTCGGTGGGGCCGTACAGGTTGTGCAGCGTCGCGCCGCTGATATCGCGGAAGGCGGCCGCAGTGGCGGCGGGCAGCGCCTCACCGGAGGCGAAGACCAGGCGCAGGCTCCGCGCCGCCGTTTCGATCTGCGGTTCGGCCACGAATACCGCGAGCATCGATGGCACGAAATGCGCGACGGTGACGCCGCGTCCGGCGATCGTGCGGGCCAGATAGGCCGGATCACGATGACCGTCCGGTGCCGCGATCACCAGCCGCGCACCGACCTGCAACGGCCAGAAGAACTCCCATACCGAGACATCGAAGGTGAACGGTGTCTTCTGCAGTACCACATCCGCGCCGCGTAGTCGGTACAGCCGCTGCCGCCACCGCAGGTTGGCGAGGATCGAACGATGCGATACCGCAACACCTTTCGGGCGGCCCGTCGACCCGGAGGTGAAGATGACGTAGGCCGTATTGTCCGCCGACAGCGGCGCGCGGTCCAGCGCCTCGTCGGATATGGCGCCGCCGTCGAATTCGTCGATCCGCAGTACCCGGATATCGGGCCCGAGCTCCGGCTGGTCCTGGGTCGTGGTGAGCACCAGCACGGGTGCGGCGACCTCGAGGACGTAACCGATGCGTTCGGCCGGATGCTCGGGATCGATCGGCACATACGCACCGCCCGCCTTCAGGATCGCGTACATGCCGACCAGCAGGTCGAATGAGCGCCGAACGGCCAGCCCCACCAGGGCGTCCGGGCCGACGCCCAGGTCGATCAGGTGCCGCGCGAGGGCGTTGACCCGGCCGTCGAACTCCGCATATGTCAGCGTCGCGCAGCGACTCGATGAGGGGTGGTGGTCGGGCGACGGGTGGGCGAGCGTCGAGCCCGCGAATTCCAGCGCCACCGCATCCGGCGTCCGGCGCACCTGCTCCTCGAATTCGGTAACCAGGGTCTCGACCGGCGCGAATGTCGTCGGCAGCACATGCGCCGCCGCCGTCAGCGCATCGTCGAGCAGCTGCTCGAGCACCGTGCCCAGCGCACCGTCGGCCGATTCCAGCAGCGCGGGCAGCTGACCGGAGACCACGACCGATACCAGTGCGTCGGCGCCGAGCCCGCCGCCCATGGCCTCGTCGAGCACCATGATCTCGGTGGCCAGCACACCGTAGGTGATGGTGGTCTCGTCGTGCCGCAGGGCGACCCGGTCCGGGTCCAGTTCGGCGACCTTATCGATCAGGCCGGGCAGATCATCGATGCCGTACGCCCGGCGCAGCGCCGAATGATCGTGCGCGGCACTGCGATTGCCGAGTCCGCTGGATGCGACCGATTCTGCGTGGGACATCAGCTAATTCCTTCCGAATCGACTTCCAACCCCGAGTTGGAGATCACGGCCTGTGCCTCGGTGCGCAGGGTCCGCAGCACCGCGGCCAGACCACTGCCGCCGAGGGCGGCCAGGAGACCGGGCACCAGCCCGGCCAGGGCGACATTGATGAGCGCTTCCGGTTTCGCGGTCGCACCCATGGCCTTGGCGACCGTCGCGAGCTTGGCGGCCAGCTCGCCATAGGTCACCGTGTGCGCGTCGTGGGTGAAGGCGACGGCACCGGATGCGATATCGGCCGCGGCGGCAATGACCGCGGGCAGGTCCGCCAGCTTCGGCGCAGTGTTCTGGTCATCGACGCGTCGCGACTGCTCGGCTCCGCCGCGCTCGGCGGCGCTGCGAATATCGATGGCGCGAATCGCGATCGACGGGTCCGCTGCCACGACCGCGAGCACACGCTGAAGTCGCTCGGCGAACAATCGGACCGTGGCGGCGTCGAGAATGTCGGTCGCGTACCCGAACCGCATATCCAGCCCGGCCAGCTCCCCCGCCGCGTCGAACATCTCGATGCCGATCAGCTGCAAGTCGTATTTCGCCTCGGCCAGCGCGAGATCGAGCACCTCGACCTCGAGCCCGGGCAGCGCGACGCGGCCCGACGGCATGTTCTGGAAGGTGAACATCACCTGGAACAGCGGCGCATAGGCGCTGGATCTGGTTCGGCCCATGGCGTCGACCACCTGCTCGAACGGCACATCGGCATGTGAGAGGGCGGCGATATCGCGATCCCTGGCCTGGCGCAGCAGATCGGCGAAACCGGTGCGCCCATCGACTTCGGTGCGCAGCACGACAGTGTTGACGAACATGCCGATCAGATCGTCGAGTTCGCGTTCGCCGCGGCCCGCGACCGGTGCGCCGATGGCGATATCCGTGGTCCCGGACAGCTTGCCGAGCAGGACCGCGAAGCCACTGTGGATCAGGGTGAACAGCGTGGTCCCGTGCTCGCGGGCAATGGTGTCCAAACGCTCGGCGAGTTCGGCGTCGATCTCGAAATCAACTGCCGCGCCGCGCATATTCCGGCGCGGTGGCCGCGGTCGGTCCGTCGGCAGCGGCAGCACCTCCGGCAGTCCGGCCAATTCCGTTGTCCAGTAGCCGAGTTGCCGCGAGAGCAGGCTGTTCGGATCGTGGTCGGCGCCGAGTGCCAACCGTTGCCACTGGCTGTAGTCGGCGTACTGGATCGGCAAGGGAGTCCAGTCGGGTGCGTGGCCCGCGGTCCTGGCCAGATAGGCGCGCATCAGGTCCCGCGTCATCGGAGCCACCGAATAGCCGTCGGCGCTGATGTGATGCAGCACCACAACGAGCAGGTGCTCATCGGTATCGGTGCGCAACAGCGCCGCGCGCACCGGCACCGTCGCGGTGATATCGAAACCGGTGGCGACGAATTCCTCGATCCACGCGTCGATATCGTGCCGAGACACCGGAATCGGAGTCAGTTCGAATGACAGATCGGCGACGGTCAGCACCTCCTGCACCGGACCGGGCTCGGTATCCGGATACCGGGTGCGCAAGCTCTCGTGGCGTTCGATCACGTCGCGGATCGCCGAGTCGAGGGCAGCGATATCCAGCGCACCGGTGAGACGCAGTGCCGCCGGAATGTGATAGGCCGAGGAGTCCGGTGCCAGCCGGTTGACCACCCACATGCGCTGCTGTGCCAAGGAAAGCGGAACGGGCGCGGTCCCGGACCGGCGGGTGAGCGCGGGCCTGGCATCGGCGTCGCCGAAGTCGGCCAGGTGTGCCGCGAGCAGCTCGACGGTCGGCGCTTCGAATACCGCGGCGACCGGAACCCGCACTCCCAGCGCGGCACCCAGCTGAGCGGCCAACCTCGTCGCCAGCAGCGAATTGCCGCCGAGCGCGAAGAATTCGGTGCCGACCCCGATCGCGCTGTGCCGCGCCGCCATACCGATCACCGATACGAAGGTGGCGGCGACCAACCGTTCCAATTCACTCGACGGTGCGCGGAAGTCCGCCGCGGCGAACACTGGTTCGGGCAGCGCGGCTCGATCGACCTTGCCATTGGCATTGAGCGGCAAGGACTCCAGCACGACAACCGCGGCGGGCACCATATAGGTCGGCAACTCCGCGGCCACGGCGGTGCGGATCGTAGCGGCCAGTTCGGTCGAATCGGCCTCCGGCACTGCGACATAGGCGATGAGCCGCGCTCCCGCATTGCCGTCCTTGTGCGCCACCGCCACCGCGGCTCGCACATCGGGCAGCCGCAGCAGCGCGGTCTCCACCTCGCCCAGCTCGATCCGGAATCCGCCGATCTTGACCTGGAAATCCGCACGCTCCAGGTACTCCAGCATGCCCTCCGGACGCCAGCGGACGATATCGCCGGTCCGATACATCGTGGTGCCGATGGCGGCCGCGAACGGATCCGCGACGAACCGGTCGGCGGTCAGACCCGGTCTGCGCTGGTAGCCGCGCGCCAATTGGGCACCGGCCAAATACAATTCACCCGGCACACCCACCGGAACCGGCCGCAAGCGACCGTCGAGCACATAGACCCGGCTGTTCCACGCGGGCGTCCCGATCGGCACGATATGAGTCGGATCGTCAGCGACCTCGAAACCGGTGATCGATACCGCGGCCTCGGTCGGGCCGTACAGATTGAACAGGCGCGCGCCGGTCCGTTCGGCCCTGCGCCGGAATTCGATCGCGGTAGCCGGCGGCAGCGCCTCACCAATGGCGAGCACCTGCCGCAGCGATTCCGGCAGCGGCGCGGCCGACACCGCGAGCAGCATGCCGACCAGGGACGGTACCGCGTGCAGCACCGTTACCGCATGCCGTTCGATCAGGGCACGGAGCCGGTCCGGATCACGTTCGGTGCCCGGCGCGGTCACCACCAGCCGACCGCCCGTCGTCAGGATCGACCAGAATTCCCATACCGACAGATCGAACGTCGCCGGTGTCTTGAGCAGCGCGCTCGCATTCGGTCCGGATGCGAATCGGTCACGCAGCCAGGCCAATTGGTTGACGATCGCGGCATGCGCAATGGTGACGCCCTTGGGCAGGCCCGTGGACCCGGACGTGAAGATCACGTAGGCGGGATGCTTCGGTCGCAGTGATCGAACCCGTTCGTCATCGGTGATCGGCGTCGCGTCGTATTCCGACAGGTCGAGCCGATCCACTTCCAGTGCGGCAAGTCCGGTTTCGATGGGCATTCCGTCGCGCGAGGTCGTCAGCACACAGCTGGGTCCGGCGGTCTCGATAATGTGCGCGATGCGGTCGACCGGATGATCCGGGTCGATGGGCACATACGCACCACCCGCCCGCACCACCGCGTACATGGCGACAACCAGTTCGACCGAACGCCGCATCGCGAGCACGACGGTGGCCTCCGGGCCAACCCCGTCGGCTATCAGCCTGCGTGCCAGCCGGTTGACCACGGCATCGAATTCCGCATAGGTGAGCACGGACTCGGAGGTCGCATCGATCAGTGCGATGCGGTCGGGTGTCAGCGCCACCTGGGCATCGATGAGATCCGCCAGCGTCGCCGATGCCACCGGATGCGCCGTCCGGTTCCACTCCTCGAGCAACTGGGTACGAGCGACCTCCCCGAGCAGGTCCAACTCGCCGACTGCGGTATCAGGCTGGGTAACAACATCTTCGAGAATCCGGAGCAGCTGCGCACTGAACCGCCGCGCACTCGCGGGCTCGAACAGATCGGTGGCATACCCGAGCGCCAGGTCGATCCCCTCGGGTGCGCCGTCCGCACCGTAGTGGTCGACCGCGAACAGATGCAGATCGAATTGCGCTACCCCGCTGTCGAATTCGAGCTCATGCACCTCGAGTCCGGGCAGCCGCAGCTCACCGCGCTCATGGTTCTGGAACGAATACCCGACCTGGAACAGCGGATGACGCGCCGTCGACCGTTCCGGATTCAGCACCTCCACCAGGCGCTCGAACGGCACATCCGCATGCGAGAAGGCCGCAATATCCGCGGCCCTGGCCCGCCCGAGCAGCTCATCGAAGCTTTCCGCGCCCTCGACCCGGGTCCGCAGGACCAGCGTATTGACGAACATGCCAATGACATCATCGAGGTCGGCATCGCCCCGTCCCGCGATCGGCGTGCCGACCGCGATATCCGAACTGCCGGACAACCGCGCGAGCAGCACCGCCAAGGCGGCATGGACAACCATGAACAGCGTTGCGCCGCTGCGTCGTCCGAGCGCGACGAGCGCGACATGCGACTGCGCGTCGATCGCGAACTCGACCTTCGCGCCGCGCAGGCTCTGACGCGCAGGCCGCGGGTGATCGGTCGGCAGCGCCAGCTGATCCGGCAGCCCGGCCAATGCCCCCGTCCAGTAGGCGAGCTGTTGCGCCGATACCGATTCGGGGTCGTCCTCACTGCCGAGCAGATCCCGCTGCCACAGCGCATAGTCCGCATACTGCACGGCGGGTGGCGTCCAGCCGGGTGCGCTGTCGTTCCGGCGCGCGGTGTACGCCTGTATCAGATCCCGGACGAACGGTGCGCGCGAAGACCCGTCCGCGGCAATGTGATGCAGCACCACGGCCAGGACGAACTCCGCACGTCCCGCGATCCGGAACAACCGCATCCGCACCGGGATATCGACCGTCACGTCGAAGGTGGTGGCGGCCAGCTCCCGAATCCGTTCCGGGAGTTCGGCCTCCGTGCTGTCGATCGGGTAGAGCGACGGAACCGCCTGTGCGACCGGCACGATCAGCTGTGTCGCCGCGCCGTCTACCTCCGGATACCGGGTCCGCAGCGATTCGTGTCGGCCGACCAGATCGGCGACCGCCGCTTGCAGTGCCGCGATATCCAATGCACCGGTGAGCCGCAGCGCCACCGGAATGTTGTAGGCGATCGAGTCCCGGTCGAACCGATTGAGGAACCACATCCGCTGCTGCGCGGGTGATAGCGGAAGCTGCGCCGGACGCGCACCGGCGATCAGCGCGGGCCGGATCGCACCCGAATCGTTCGCGACGACTGCCGCGGCGAGATCGGCCACCCGCGGCGACTCGAACAGCGCGCGGACGCCGACGGTACGGCCGAGCGCGGCACCGATGCGGGCGGCGGCCTTGGCGGCCAGCAGGGAACTACCGCCGAGTGCGAAGAAGTCGTCATCCGCGCCGACCAGACCGTCGGCGCCCATGCCGAGCACATCGGCGAAGACTCCGGCGACGACTTCCTCTGCGACCGAGCCCGGCTTGCGGTAGGCCGTGGCCTCGAATACCGGCGCGGGCAGCGCGGCGCGATCCAATTTCCCATTGACGGTCAGGGGAATTCGACCCACCACCATGATCGCGGCGGGCACCATATGCTCGGGCAGCCGGTGCGCGAGCCGTTGGCGCAACCCCACGGTATCTACCCCGTCGGCGCCGACCACATACGCGACGATGCGCGGCTCATCCACCAGATCGGTGCGCACGATGACCGCCACCTCGTGCACCGATACGTCCGCATCCAGCAGCGCCGCTTCGATCTCCCCCAGCTCGATCCGGAACCCACGCAGATTCACCTGCTGATCGGCCCGGCCCAGATACTCCAGCTCACCGTCGACGGTCCACCGTGCGAGATCACCGGACCGATAGGCCAGCGCACCATTGTCGGCATACGGATCGGCCACGAACCGGCTCGCGGTGAGCGCGGGCCGCCCGAGATAGCCGCGCGCCAACTGGCCACCGGAGACATAGATTTCGCCGGGCACGCCGACCGGTACCGGCCGCAGCCGGGCATCGAGCACCCGCACGACCAATCCCGGTATGGCGCCGCCGATGACGCTCGCCGAGCCGGTGCCCGCATCGATCCGCCGGTAGGAGACGTGCACGGTGGTCTCGGTGATGCCGTACATATTCACCAGCTGCGGCATACCCGGATGCCGGGCCGACCAGCCGCCGAGCCGCTGCGGTTCCAGCGCCTCACCACCGAAGATCACATAGCGCAAGGCGAGTTCGGCCGGCGGTGCGGCGGCCTCGGCGGCGATCAGTTGATAGAACGCCGACGGCGTCTGGTTCAGCACCGTCACCCGTTCCGCGGCGAGCAGTTCCAGGAACTGTTGTGGTGAGCGCGAGGTGAAGTAGTCGACCACCACCAGCCTGCCGCCGTGCAGCAGCGCGCCCCACAGCTCCCAGACCGAGAAGTCGAAGGCGTAGGAGTGGAACATCGTCCAGACATCCGATGGTCCGAAATCGAAATGGCCCCGGGTGTTGTCCAGCAACCGCAGCACATTGCGATGTGGGATGACCACACCCTTCGGCTGCCCGGTGGATCCTGAGGTGTAGATGACGTAGGCCGTATGCGCGGGGTCGAGCGGTGCCCGACGCTCGGCCTGGGTGATCGGCGCCGGATCCATCGAATTCAGGTTGGCGGCCATATCCAGCACCGGTCCGCCGAACCAGCCGGGTGTCAATTCCGCGGTGGCACTGGTGATCGCGCAGATCGGACGCGCGTCATCGAGGACGTATTCGATCCGATCCGCCGGATAGTTGGGGTCGATGGGCAGATATCCGCCCCCGGCCTTGACCACCGCGAGCAGCGCGACGATCAGTTCCACCGAACGCGGCAGCGCCACCGCCACCAGGGCCTCCGGTCCGACTCCGGCCGCGATGAGCCGCCGGGCCAGCCGGTTCGACCAGGTATCGAGTTCGGCGTACGTCAGCGATCGGCCACCGGCGCGGACCGCGACCGCCGCCGGATGCAGCGCCGCGGCCAGCGCGAACCGGTCGGCCAGTGTGCTGGTCTCGGTGACGTAGGTCGCCACCGGAGTGGCCCATTCGTACAGCGCCCGATGCTGCTCCTCGGCGCTGAGCAGTTGGATATCCCCCACCACCACCGTCGCATCGGCCGCGATGGCGGCCAGCACCTGGGTGAACCGGCGACCGAGCACCGCGATGGTGCTCGCGTCGAAAAGGTCTGTCGCGTAGCTGATCTCGATATCCATGCCGTCGGCGCGACCATCGGCATCATCGGATTCGACCACCGTGAACTGCAGATCGAATTTGGCCGCGGCCGCATCGAATGCGACCGGCCGCACCACCAGATCGGCGAGTTCGAGCCGGGGCAGCGCGAAGTTCTGGAAGGCCAGCGCCACCTGGAACAGCGGATGCCGGTTCTGTGCCCGGGTGGGCGCGATGACCTCGACCAGCCGCTCGAACGGCACGTCCGCATTGGACAGCGCCTCGATATCCTGTGCGCGCACGGTGTCGAGCACCGTTTCGAAGCGCGCCCTGGTGTCGATATGCGTGCGCAGCACCAGGGTATTGACGAACATGCCGACGAGCCCGTCGAGCGCGGCGGCACCGCGACCGGCGATCGGAGTGCCGATCGCGATGTCCTCGCCGACCGACAGCCGCGACAGCAGCACCGCCAGTGCCGCGTGCACCGTGCTGAACAGCGTGGTCTCCCGTTTGCGTGCCAACTCGCGCAGTTCACTGTGCAGATCCGAGTCGATGCGCAGCCGGTGGGTGTCACCGCGATACGACGAGACGGCCGGTCGCGGACGATCGGTGGGCAGTTCCAGTTGCTCCGGCAGACCCGTCAGCGCGCCCCGCCAGTACGCGAGCTGGCGGTGCGCCTGCGACCGCGGATCATCGTCGACGCCGAGTGTTTCGGCCTGCCACAGCGTGTAGTCGGCGTATTGCACCGGCAGTGTGGTCCATTCCGGCCCAACGCCCGCGCGCCGAGCCGCATAGGCGGTCATCAGATCGCCCGCAAGCGGGCCGAGCGAGAAGCCGTCGGCCGAAATATGGTGCAGCACAATCGCCAACACGTGCTCGACCGCGGCACCATCGGTGATCGTGAACAGCCGGGCCCGCATCGGCAGCTCCGCCGTCAGACCGAAGGTGGCCGCCGCGAATGCGCCAAGGCACGGTGCGAGTTCCGCTTCGGTGACCGGCTCCGACCGCAGCGTCGGAACAGCCTGCGCCGCAGGGATGATCACCTGCTCCGGACCTTGGGAACCGTCCGGATAGACAGTGCGCAGGCTCTCGTGCCGGGCGACCACATCCGCCAGCGCAGCGGCCAGAGCCGCGACATCCAGCGCACCGGTGAGCCGCAGCGCGACCGGAATGTTGTCCACGGCATCGCCGGGTCCGGTCTCATCTCCCGCGAGAAAACGATTGAGGAACCAGATGCGCTGCTGCGCGGGCGACAGCGGAATCCGCTCCGGACGTATGCGAGCGGTCAACTCGATATCGCCGAGCCCCGGGAATCCGCCGCGCGACACCTCGTCCGCGAGCGCCACGACCGTGCACGCCTCGAACAAGATCCGTACCGGCAGCCGCATATCGAGCGCCGCACCCAATCTGGCCACGACCCGAGTGGCACTCAGCGAATTGCCGCCGAGGGCGAAGAAGTCATCGTCCAAGCCGACCCGCTCGGTACCGAGGACCTCGGCGAAGGTGCGGGCGATGAGCACCTGTATCGCGGTGCCGGGCGCACGGAAGACGGCGGCCTCGAATACCGGCGCGGGCAATGCCCTGCGATCGAGCTTGCCGGAGCCATTGAGCGGGAACTCATCGAGCACCACATAGGCCGATGGCACCATGTACGCCGGCAGTTCCCCGCTCAGCGCTGCTTGCACGGCATCGGTATCGACCGTCGCACCGGCTTGCGCGACGAGGTAGGCCACCAGCTGTTCCTCGCGCAGCACGACAACGGACTGTCCGATCGAATCGACTGCGGCAAGCGCGGTTTCGATATCACCGAGCTCGATCCGCAGACCGCGCAGCTTCACTTGGAAGTCGGTGCGCCCCAGATAGTCGAGCACCCCATCGGCCCGCCAGCACACCAGATCACCCGTGCGGTACATGCGCGCACCGTCGCCGAACGGATTCGCCACGAACCGATCGCCGGTCAGCTCCGGCTGCCCGACATATCCGCGCGCCAATTGCGCTCCGGCCAGGTACAACTCACCAGGTACCCCCACCGGCACCGGACGCAGCCACCCGTCGAGCACATAGACCTGGGTATTGAATACCGGCGCACCGATCGGCACGGTGTCGATATCGGCAGCGGTGACCTCGTGGCCGGTGACATCCACCGCCGCCTCGGTCGGGCCGTACAGATTGTGCACCGCCGCACCGGTCAACGCACGCAGCCGGTGGGCGGGCCTCGGCGGCAGCGCCTCGCCAGAGGCGAATACCAGCCGCAACGAATCACACTGAGCCGCTAGCGGTTCCGCGACGAACACCACCAGCATCGACGGCACAAAGTGCGCGACACTGACCCGCTCGCGGCGGATCACGCGCGCCAGATACGCCGGGTCGCGGTGTCCGTCCGGCTCCGCGATAACCAGGCGCGCACCGATCTGCAAGGGCCAGAAGAACTCCCACACCGACACATCGAAGGTGGCCGGGGTCTTCTGCAGCACCACATCATCGGCGCTCAACGCATATGCGTCCTGCATCCACACCAGCCGATTCACGATCGCGGCATGCGAAACCGCCACGCCCTTCGGCCGTCCGGTGGAGCCGGAGGTGAAGATCACGTACGCGGCATTGCCCGGCAGCAACGCACCGAGCCGATCCGCATCGGTGAGCGGCGCGTCCGAATAGTCGTCGGTGTCGAACAGATCCACATCGAGCACTGCCCACGCCCGCGAGCGCCCCTCGACCTCGGTGGGCAGTTCCAATCCGTCAGCCGAACGGGTCAGCACACAGACCGGCCGAGCAGTCCGCAGCACCTGCGCGATGCGCTCGGCCGGATGATCCGGATCGACCGGAACATACGCGCCACCCGCGGTGAGCACCGCGTACATCGCCACAACCAGATCGACGGAGCGCCGCATGCCGATCGCCACGGTGCTATCCGGACGAACCCCAATGGACACCAGCAACCGCGCCAGCCGGTTGACCCGGCCCGTGAACTGCGCATATGTCAGCGTCGCGTAGGGACTCGATGAGGGGTGGTGATCGGGCGACGGGTGGGCCAGCGTCGCGGAGCGACTCGATGAGGGGTGGTGATCGGGCGACGGGTGGGCCAGCGATTCACCCTCGAATGAGATCGCGACCGCCTCCGGCGTCCGTACCGCCTGCGCCTCGAACAGCGACACCAATGTCGCGTCGGCGGCGCCCGGATGTGCCGTCGCATTCCAGGAGTTCAGGATCAGCGTCCGCTCGTTCTGGTCGAGCAGATCGATATCGCCGATCCGCATCCCCGGATCCGCCATCGCGTCGAGTACCCGCTGCAGCCGGATCGCGAACGAGGCGACCGTCTCGGCGTCGAACAGGTCGGTCGCGTACTCGAAGGTCGCACCCAGCCCAGCGGGAGCACCGGCGGCGTCGACAGCTTCGGCGAGTGTGAGCTGTAGATCGAATTTCGCCGTCTGCGTATCGATATCGAGCGCCGATACCGCGAGTCCGGCCAATGCCAAGCTGGTCTGCGCGGTGTTCTGGAAGTCCAGCATGACCTGGAACAGCGGATGCCGCGCCGCCGACCGCTCCGGCTGCAATACCTCGACCAGCCGCTCGAACGGCACATCGGCGTGTGCGAAGGCGCGCAGATCGCCGTCGCGCACGGCCACGATCAGGTCGGCGAAGCGCAATTCCGGACGCACATCGGTGCGCAGGACCATGGTGTTGACGAACATGCCGACCAGGTCGTCCAGCGCCTGATCACCACGTCCCGCGATGGGCGTGCCGATCGCAATATCCTGCTGCCCGGCGAGTTTCGCCAATACCGTGGCGAACGCCGCGTGCAGGACCATGAACAGCGAGGCGTTCGCATCCTCGGCCAGGCCGCGCAGCCGCTGATGCGTCGCGGCATCGATGGTGAATGCGTGGCGGGCACCACGGCCGGTGGCAGCCGCGGGACGTGGCCGGTCCATCGGCAGGGTCAGGACCTCGGGCACGCCGGCCAGTTCGGCGGCCCAGAACCGGATCTGTTCGGCGATCAGCGATTCCGGATCGTCCTCCGCACCCAGCGTCGCACGCTGCCACAGGGTGTAGTCGGCGTACTGCACCGGCAGCGGTGCCCACCCCGGCTCGGCACCGGCCAGGCGGGCGGCGTACGCGGTGATGAGATCCCTGGTCAGCGGCGCGATCGACCAGCCATCGCCGCTGATGTGATGGATGGAGACGACGAGTACGTGCTCGCTGCCTGCCGGAGCGTCCTCGGCCATGCCACTGGCACCCTCGGACCGCATGCGGAGCAATGTCAGCCGAACCGGCGGCTCCTCATCCACGGCGAAAGGCATTGCCGCCAGGGCACGGATCCGATCGGCCAACTCCGCCGCCAGCACCCGCTCCGGTACGAGCGAACCCGTGACTTCCTCGACCGCCAATACCTGCTGGTGCGGAATACCGTCCACCGCTGGGTATCTGGTGCGCAGCGCCTCATGCCGGATGAGCACATCGGCAATGGCGGCGTTCATGGCGGCCACATCGAGCGCGCCCCGCAACCGCACCGCGGCCGTCAGATTGTTCGCGACCGAATCGGCATCGAACTGATTGAGGAACCACATCCGCTGCTGCGCATAGGACAGCGGCACCACATCGGGACGGGGACCGGCCACCAGCGCCCGACGGTTGCGCGCCGTGCCCGCGGTGGGCAGATGCGCCGCGAAGGCGGCCACCGTCGAATATTCGAACAGCAGCCGCACCGGCACCTCGACACCGGCGATGGCGCCGATCCGCGCCGCAATCTGCGTGGCCACCAGCGAATTTCCGCCGAGTGCGAAGAAATCGTCGTCCAGGCCGACCCGCTCGAGCCCGAGCACCGCCGCGAACACCTCGGCCACCGCGAGTTCCGCCGATGTGGTCGGCGCGCGATATGCCTTGGCGGCCAGCACCGGATCCGGCAGCGCACGGCGATCGAGCTTGCCGGAGCTGGTCAGCGGCATTTCGGCCAGCGCGACGTAGGCGGTCGGCACCATATATGACGGCAGCGTGGCGCGCAGCCGCTGCTCCAACACCGCGCTCAGCTCCGTCTCCGGGATGGCGGAAACCACATAGGCGACCAGCAGTTCACCGGCGGCATGTGCGAACACCCGAACCGCCGCCGCCCGCACATCGGCCGCGGCCACCAGCGCCGCCTCGATCTCGCCGAGCTCGATCCGCTGCCCGCGCAGCTTCACCTGAAAGTCACTGCGCCCCAGATATTCCAGTTCCCCGGCACGATTGCGCCGCACCAGATCACCGGTCCGGTACATCCGCGCTCCGGCCGGGCCGTAGGGATTGGCCACGAAACGCTCGGCAGTCAACTCGGCCCGGCCGTGGTACCCCCGCGCCACCTGGACTCCGGACAGGTACAGCTCGCCGATCACCAGATCCGGCACCGGTCGCAGCCGCGCATCGAGCACCAGCACCTGACTCGCGCGCACCGGACGACCGATCGGCACCGGTCCCTTCGCCGTGGCATCGACCGCCGCGTAGGTGGCATGCACCGTGAATTCCGTGGGGCCGTACAGATTGTGCAGCTCGGCTCGGCTCACCGCGGCGAAGTCGGCCGCGACCTCACCGCTCATCGCCTCCCCTGCCACAAAAACCGTCCGCAGCGAGGCGATCTCGGCAATGCCGGTGGCATCGGCGAATACCGTCAGCATGGAGGGCACGAACGAGGTCATCGTCACCCCGTGCGCGGCAATGGTGGCGGCCAGATACGCACTGTCGCGGTGTCCGTCGTGTTCGGCAACCACCACGCGCGCACCACGCGCCAGCGGTGCGAACAGCTCCCACACCGATACATCGAAGGTCGCCGGAGTCTTGAACAGCACCACATCGCCGGTCCCGATGCGGTACTCATCGGCAATCCACTCGATCTGGTTCACCACCGACGCATGCGGTACCGCGACACCTTTCGGCCTACCGGTCGATCCGGAGGTGAAGATCACGTATGCGGTATCGGTCGCCCGCAGCGGGTGGAGCCGATCCGAATCCGTCACCGGCGCATCCGAATAGCCCGAGCAGTCGAGCGCATCGATGGCCAGCACCGGCGAATCGGCTCCGATCGACCATCCATCGCCGGTGCGCGTCAACACACAGACCGGCCGGGCCGAGCCGATAACGTCCGCGCGCCGGGCCGCCGGTTGGTCCGGATCCACCGGCACATACGCACCGCCCGCGGTCAGCACGGCATAGGCGGCCACCACGAAATCCACCGACCGCCGCATACCGAGCACAACCAGCGCCTCGGGACCGACCCCGGCGGCGATCAGCCGCCGAGCGAGCCGGTTGACCCGCCCGGACAACTGCGCATACGTCAGCGGACCGTCCGCATCGACCAGGGCCACGGCATCGGGCGTGCGCCGAGCCTGCGCCTGGAACCCGGCCAGCAAGGTAGTCGGACTTTTCAGCGTCGACTCGGCGGTACCGCATTCGATCGCCCGCTGCCGACCGGCCGCGTCGAGCAGCGGCAGATCCCCCACCCGCGACTCGGCATCGACCACGACCGCTCGCAACAACCGGACCAGCCACTGCGCATAGTCCGCGATGGTGGATTCGTCGAATAGCTCTGTGGCATAGGTGAATTCGGCCCTGACACCCCCCGATGGCAGCTCCGCCGATGCCGAACCTTCCCCGAGTCCGGCACCGGCGAAACCTTCGGTGACCGTGAGTTGGAGATCGAATTTGGTCACGCCGGTGTCCAGCGTACTGGTGTCGACCCACAAATCGGGGAGTTCGAATCGGATGTCCGCGGCATTGTCGAAAGCGAGCAATACCTGGAACAGCGGGTGCCGTGCCTGCGAGCGCGGCGGGTTGATGGCCTCGACCAGCTGCTCGAATGGCAATTCGGCGTGTCCGAAGGCGGCGAGATCGATTTCGCGCACGCGCGCGAGCAGCGCCGAGAAGGGCGCGGCAGGATCGATCGCGGTCCGCAGCACCAGGGTGTTGACGAACATGCCGACCAGGTCGTCCAGCGCCCGTTCACCGCGTCCGGCCACGGGCGTGCCGATCACAATGTCATCGCTACCGGACAGCCGCGCCAGCAGCACCGCGAATGCGGCATGCAGCACCATGAAGTTCGAAACACCCTGGACACGTCCGAGTTCGGCGATTCCGGCGTGCAGGTCACCGGGCAGCTCGAAGCGGAAGACCGCGCCCCGTCCGGACGAGACCGCGGGCCGCGGCCGATCGGCTGGCAGCTCGATCAGATCGGGCGCACCGGCGAGCGTGGCGGTCCAGAACTCCAGCTGTTGCGCCAGGGGTGCCACCGGATCCGCAGCAGAACCGAGCAATTCACGCTGCCAGAGGCTGTAGTCCGCATACTGCACCGGCAGTGGCGTCCACTGCGGCGCAGCGCCCGCATACCGGGATCCGTACGCAGACATCACATCTCGCGCCAATACCCGCAGCGACAGCCCATCGGCCGCGATGTGATGCAGGACCAGCGCCAGCGCGCAGCTTTCGTCATCGACCAGGAAGATCCGCGCCCGAATGGGAATTTCGCGCTCGAGGTCGAAGCCGAGCGCCGCGAACCGAGCCAACTCCGCATCCAGCGCACCGGCACCGATCGGCTCGGGCTCGCCCACGACCGCGGCCTCGTCCACGGACAGCACCACCTGCTGCGCGGCCACCTCCGGTGCCGACACCGCGGGAAAGACCGTGCGCAGCACCTCATGCCTGCCGACCACATCGGCCAGGGCCGCCCGCAGCGCGGCCACCTCGACCGCACCGCGCAACCGCACCACGAAAGGCATGTTGTAACCGGCGCTGGCACGCTCGAACCGGTTCAGGAACCAGATCCGCTGCTGCGCCGGAGATAGCGGAACCAGCGACGGCCGGTGACGCGCCCGCAGCAGCGCGAGCACCGGCACGTCGCTGGCTCCACCCGTCTGCTCGATCAGTTCGGCGAGTGCGGACACCGTTGTGGCGGTGAACAATTCGCGAACTCCGAGCCGACAGCCCAGATCCGCACCCAAACGGGCCGCGACCTGAGTGGCCACCAGGCTGTTACCGCCGAGAGCGAAGAAATCGTCGTCACGCCCGACCCGATCGTGACCCAACACCTCGCCGAAAACCCGCGCCACCGCGGCCTCCACCGGCGTCGCCGCCGCGGCATATTCGGTCGAGCTGCGCTCGGGCGCGGGCAGCGCGGCACGGTCCAATTTGCCGGAAGCATTGACCGGCAGCGCATCCAGCACCACGAATGCCGCGGGCACCATATACCCGGGCAGCGCCTGGCTCGCCGCGGCCCGCAACTGCGCGAAAGATACTGCGCCCGGCTCGGATTCGACGACATAGGCGACCAACTGCTCGCCGACTCCGGCATCATCGCGCACCACGACCACCGCCCGCACCACCGCATCGACGGCGCCGAGCACGGCCTCGATCTCACCGAGCTCGATCCGCAACCCGCGCAGCTTGACCTGGAAATCGGTACGCCCCAGATACTCCAGCTCGCCATGGGTGGTCCAGCGGACCAGATCACCGGTGCGGTACATCCGCGTGGCGGCACCGTCCGGCCCACCGAACGGATCGGCGACGAACCGGTCGGCAGTGAGCCCGGGTCGGCCGATATAGCCACGGGCGAGCTGTACCCCCGACAGATACAGCTCGCCCGAAGCCCCGACCGGTACCGGCCGCAGCCGCGAATCGAGCACATAGAGCCGGGTATTGAACACCGGCGCGCCGATCGGCACCGAGAGGGTATCGGTATCGGTCACCTCATGGAAGGTGACGTCGACCGCCGCCTCCGTCGGACCGTACAAATTATGCAGCCGCGCACCGGTCAGCACCCGCAGCCGCTGTGCCAGCGCGCCGGGCAGCGCCTCACCGGAGGCGAAGACCGTGCGCAGCGAGGTGCGGTTGGTGAACTCCTGGTGAGCCAGAAACGCTTCCAGCATCGATGGTACGAAATGCGCGGTCGTCACGCCGTATCGGCTGATCACCGCGCGCAGATAGGCCGGATCGCGATGGCCGTCGGGCTCGGCGAGCACCAGTCGCGCCCCGACCTGCAGCGGCCAGAAGAACTCCCATACCGACACATCGAAGGTCGCCGGCGTCTTCTGGAGTACGACATCCTCGGACGAGAGCCGATACATCTGCTGCATCCACACCAGCCGATTCACGATCGCCTCGTGCGTGACTGCCACGCCCTTCGGCAGTCCGGTCGACCCCGAGGTGAAGATCACGTAGGCGGGCTGTCCCGGCCGCAAGGCGCTGCCGCGCTCCCGATCCCAGACCGGACCATCGGCATATTCTGCGAGATCTGCCAGGTCGACGCGGATTTCCGGGATCCCGGAAAACTCCGGTGCCGCAGCCGCCTCGGTGGTCAGCACGCAGGCGGGCCCGGCGGTGGCCAGAATATGCGCGGTGCGCTCGGCCGGATGATCCGGATCGAGCGGCACATAGGCCGCTCCCGCCGCGAGAATCGCGTAGATCGCGACGATGAGCTCCGGCGAGCGGCGGATGTTAACCGCGATCAGCGTTTCGGGTCCGGCGCCGAGCCCGATCAGATGCCGTGCCAGCCGGTTGCTGCGGGCCGCGAGTTCCCGATAGGTCAGATCCGGTGCACCGGCGAATCGCACCGCGACCGCATCCGGTGTCCGCCCGACCTGCGCCTCGAACATCGACACCAGCGTCGGCGCACCGGCGAGCACCGTATGCATATCGAAGGCGGTCGCATTCCAAATCCTGGTGCTCACCTCGAGTTCCAGTTCGGTCGCCACCGCCACCGCCACCATCGGCGTATCGATCTCGGCGGCCACCACCCGCTCCAGGTACTGCAGGAAGCGGGTGTGATGGCGGGCGATGTCATCGGCCGAATACAGATTCGGATTCGCCTCGAAATCCACGTGCACGCTGTCGCGCTCGCCGTAGTACACATTGAGGCTCAGGTCCTCCACCGGCCCGGTAGAGAGCACGTGATACCGGCCGACCGTATCGCCGAGGGTCAACTCGCTGCCGAACAGCATGATGTTGGCCACCGGACCGAATAGCGCCCGGCGCGTGGGCTGCCCGTCGTGCTCGGCATCGCGCCGGATGTCCTCGTGCCGATACCGCTGGTGCCGCAGTGCGCCCGCCACCTCGACCCGAGTCGCGCGCAACAGCTCACCCCAGGTGCCGTCGACCGCGAGCCGCAGCGGCACGATATTCGACAGCATCCCCGCCGACCGCCGCATCACCGCCGTGGTGCGCGCGGTCACCGGCAGGCTCAGCACCGCCTCGTCCCGGTCGGTGATCCGCCCGAGATATCCGGCGAAGGCCGCGAGCAACACCACCGCCAACGTCGAATCCTGGCTCACGGCAACAATATTCATCCGGTTGACCAGCGCTTCCGGCAATACCCGACCGGCGATCAGGTTGGTTGCCGAACGCGGTGCGGTGCGCCCGTCCAGCGTGGTCGTGCCGTCCAGCCCGGCCACCCGCTCGGCCCAGTACTCCCGGTCGGCCTCGAAACGGGTGCTATCGCGGTAGGCGAGTTCGCCGTCGACCAGCGCGGTCAGCGCACCCGGCCGCACCGCTGGCGGCTCGGTGCCCAGCACCCGGGCGGTGTACAGCTCGGCCACCCGCTGGATATTGGTCAGCGCGCCGAACCCGTCGAGCACGATGTGATGCACCCGCAGATACCAGAACGACCGATGGTCGCCGACCCGCAGCACGGCACCCGCGAACAGCCGGTCGGCCAGCATATCGACCGGCGCACTCGCATCGGCCCGCATCCATTCATGTGCCGCCGCAACCGGATCGGCATGGTCGCGCAGGTCGATCGCCTTGATATCAACGGAATTCGCGGGATCCACCCATTGGCACGGTGCACCGCCGGATTCACCGACCCGCACCAGCGCCGATTCGTATTCGCGTGCCGCCTCGACCGTCACCTCTTGCAGGATCGCGATATCCAGCGCCTGCGGCACATCCACGTACTCGGCCACATTGATCGGCACGTCGGGCTCGAGCAACTGTGCGTACCAGATCCCCAACTGCGCCGGAGCAAGCGGAAACGCTCGCAATGCGTTGTGCGCCGGCCCTTCCGGTCGCGCCCCACCCAACTCCGTATCGTGCACCAGAGCCTCCTCGTTCGGCGAAACAACAGCTGGCCGAACGCTTTTGGGCACGACGAATAAGCCGCTGCGACAACGCTGTTCAGCGTTGGACGCATGGCTGGGACGCCACCACAAGATGATTCGGCGAATGTGCGGGGCACGACGACGGCACCCACACGAGATCGGAACAGATTGCGTGAATCGAGATTCGGTGACCGACGGTCACCACCGCGGCGACCGACGGTCACCGCATGCGACTAGCTCTTGATCGCTCCTCCAACGTTGCTGCCGCGGTGCGGGGCGCCGGGGCTTTGTCAGCTTCATCACACGGATGTGATCCGTGCATTGCGAACATTAGGCGCTTCGTTAATAAAAAGGAACTTTTTGCACTAAAAAAAGTTGGTCGATCGTCCAGCGCGCTCAGCTGGGCCGACGCAGCAGGGCAAAGCTGTGTCCGCGACCACATTTCGATCGCGTATGTGAGCTACGGCACTTTCAGATGTGCAGACTATGAGCCCGAACGTTGCATCCGCGTTGCATCGGCGCCCAAGCGTCGATCGAGCACTCGAATCTTGGCCTCGATCTGCGCATATAACGGCGAATCACGATCCACCGTCGCGCGATAGGCGGCCCAGGACGCGGCATCGTCACGCCCTTCGGCACATGCGGTCCACCGACGCAGCACCGCGGTATCGCCGGAACTGAGCACCGCGGTGCGCAGCCGAACCCGAAGTTCATCCCGAATGTCAATAATTCCGGGCGCGGTCGAGCGCGGCAGCACCGGTCCGGCGTACAGCCGTAATGCAGAATCGACATCACCGGAGTCGAGTGCGGCCCGCAGCGCTTCGATATCGGTTGCGACATGCACCCGCAACCGGTAAGGGCGCGAACCGAATACGCTCGGACCGACCACCGCACGCAGCCGCGACATGGCGGCACGAATGGTGCCGTTGTCCAGATCCGTGTCATCGAGCAGCAGCGCGAGATGGTCGGCGCCGAGCCCCTCGGGATGTTCGGCGAGCAGCAGCAGGAT
Source organism: Nocardia sp. NPDC005998 (assembly GCF_040614395.1). Classification (NCBI taxonomy): domain Bacteria; kingdom Bacillati; phylum Actinomycetota; class Actinomycetes; order Mycobacteriales; family Nocardiaceae; genus Nocardia; species Nocardia sp. NPDC005998. Next base: position 102,231 of record NZ_JBEXUI010000021.1, read on the forward strand.
CTCAGCATGCCGCTGCGACAACGGAACTCGATCACCCGCGACACTCAGCAGCGGCTGCCCGAGCCCGAGCACGTCCAGACCGAGCCGGGCCACCGCGATTTCGCCCGTCGTGCTGTCATAGGCCACGGCGCGGCCCGAGGACCCGTGCTGCCCCGCCCGCATGGCACTCAGCAGCAAATCCATTTCGGCCGCCGTCGATGTCGCCTTCACCAGCGCCAGGATTTCCGGCTTGGCCACCCGCACGCCCCCGGCGATCATCAGCACGCCGACCAGCCTGCCGTCGGGATCGTGTACCGGCGCGGCGACACCGGTGATCTGATGCATCCGGTGCAGAAAGTGTTCGGGCCCATGGATCCACGCGGCCCGGCCGGTGCGCACCACCAGGCCGACGGCATTGGTTCCGATGCGGCGTTCGCTCAGATCGTCGCCAGCACGCAAACCGATTTCGGCGGCCGCGTCGACCTGATCCGAATTGCCGTGCACCCACAGCGCCCGGCCGAATTGATCGGCCACCGCGACGATCAAACCCGTTCTGGCCGTGTCCTGTACGAGTAATTTGTCGATCAGCGGCATCAATGCAGCAATCGGGTGCGCATCGCGATAGCGCTGCAGATCGGCACCGCGCAGGCCGCGCCCGTCCAGCAGGTCCATCGGGTCGATGCCGCCGCGCACGCTGCGCAGCCAGGATTCGAGCACAGCCGGACGCAGCAGACCGGCAAGCTGCGACAGCTGCTCGCCACCCGCGCTAAGGTATCCATGTGCTTGTGCGGCATAGGCTTCCAGAGCGCCGAGTTGAGTGCCGGGTTCGACGCCGTGCCGTGGGGGCCGCCCACCTGCAAGATTGCTGACCATTAGCCTTTCTTTCCGCCCCAAACTGTACCGGCGTGCATTACCAGACAAAGGCGGTTGTCTTGGTTTGTCCGCCAGCTCACATCCCGTTCAAACCTCGTGCAAATGTGACCTACCCGTCTTTCAGATCCTTAGGTGAGATATTCGCTGATGCGTTCGGCGATCATTACCGTCGTCGCCTTCGGACCGCGGCTCAGCGGTACCGGCACGACGGAAAGATCCACCACGGATAACCCGGTCGTGCCATGCACTCGGCACCGCTCGTCGACCACCGCGCGTTCGTCGTCCGCACCGCCCATTCGGCAGGTTCCCGACAGATGTTGCGAGGTAGCCAGATTCGCTCGCAGCCACGCATCGGCGGGTTCCGGTTTCGATTCCGGCGCGCGCACCATCGGGATTCCGTGCAATACCTCGACCGCCATGGTCACCGCTTCTCGCAATCGAATCCGATCGGCGTCCGCCGATAAGTAGCGGAAATCGATGAGCGGCGCGATGGTGGGATCGGTGGAACGCAGCCGGAGCACCCCTTCGGATCGCGGACGCATGAGCGCAACACCTAAACGATGGATATACGGGGTAAACGATACGGTGTACGGACGGATTTCGACATCGTCGAGTTCCAGCACATATTCCAGCGGGATACCGACGCCGCTCGCCAACGCTGGATCACCGCGATAGTCGATACCGATCTCGGGATGATCACTGAACCACGCGCCGACCGGCGCGGGATGCAGCACCGGAACATCCAGCGCCCGTAGCTGTCCCGGATCACCGATACCGGAGCGCAGCAACAGCGCGGCAGATTCGATGGCGCCCGCACACAGCACGATGCGATCGGCCGCGAGCGTGCCCGCCCTGCCGTCGTGCAAATAGTCGACGCCGACGGCACGGGTGCCGTGAAAGCGGATGCGAGTCACCAGCATCGCGCCGGTGACGGTGAGGTTCGGTCGGTCGAGCGCGGGTGCCAGATACGCCGTCCCGGTGTCGACCCGCCTGCCGTGCTCGATATTGCACGGCACCGGTCCCCAGCCTTCGGCCGGACCCGCGCCGGGCAGCGCGTTCAGGTCGGGAATCGCGGCAAGGCCGAGTGCCGCACAGACCGAGGCGAATTCGCGACTCAGCGGGGTCGGCGCGGCGGTGCGGCGCACCGGTATCGGCCCGGTCGTGCCGTGCCCCGGCCGGTCGCCGTAATCGAGATCGCGCTCGAGGCGGCGATAGGCGGGCAGCACCGCGTCGAAGGACCAGCTCGCCGAGCCGCCCAGCTCCTTGCTCCACGCCGTGAAGTCGGCCGCCGTCGCACGCACGAAGTAGCCGCCGTTGATCGCGCCCGATCCACCGATCACCCTGCCGCGCACAATATTTCCGGCAACATCGTCGGCCAGGTCGACGGGATAGCGCCACACCAAGGTCGATTCGGGGCCGATCGGCATCCGGGTCGCGTCGAGCAGTTGCGCCGCATCGATCGACACCGGACCGGCCTCGACCAGCCGCACACTATGGTCCGGATCCTCGCTCAGCCTGGCCGCCAGGACGCATCCGGCCGTGCCACCACCGACGATCAGCGTATCGACCATCTCTACATCAGCTCATCAGGTGGCACAGCCATTACACGTTCGATTCAGTTCCGAGGCGTACTCGGCTTGAGCGACTCCAGGCTGCGGGCGCGGAATGCGCCCAGCCACAGGCCGGTTCCGTACGCGATATCGTCCATCCGCTTGTAGGCCACATAGCGGAACGGGTCGAGGCCGCCCGCATCGCGATGGGTGAACCAGTCGGCGAAGCCGTCCGCGACCGCCATGGTGACCGCGATGCGCCGGACCCGCCGCGACAGCATCATCGCCACCATGGTGACGGGCCAATAGTGTCGGCACATCGCCGAGGCCAGTCGCCAGATTCCCGCGAAGTAGCCGCGCGCCAGATAGATCGCCGCGATCCGCGTTGGGTTGTCCAATCCGGTGAAGACCCGGCGTAGTCGGGCCAGCGCGGTCACCATGGTGATCAGTCCGCCGAGCAGTCCCCACTTCGTCAGCGTGGCGAACAGTATGGTCGCCACCGCCGTCCACAACGGCATTGCCAGCGGCGTCACCATGCCCGGATGCCGCTCGCCGAGCGGTGCGGCGCCGGTGCCGTAGAAGAGCTTGCGACCGAACCAGGCGCGGAACGAGATTCGACTATCGTGCGCCACATGTGCTGCGGGCTCATAGCGCAGCCGCCAGCCCGCCTGCTCCAGCCGCCAGCACAGATCGACATCCTCGGCCACCTGCATCGACTCGTCGAATCCGCCCCCGGCCAGCAACGCCCTGCGGCGTACCAGCAGCGCGGCGCTCGGCACGTACGACACCAGCCCGCGCGACTGCACGGCCGATTCGCGCCGACCGAGATCGAGTGAGGAGCGGGTGTGCTCATAGCGCGCCAGCGCATTCGACTCCGGATCGAGTGTGACGATCCGGGGCGCGACCAGCGCCACCTCCGGATCGCTGAAATGCCCGAGCATCACCTCGAGCCAGCCGCTGCGCGGGACCACGTCGGAGTCCAGGAAGGCGACGAAGTCGGTTGTCGCGGCCCGCAATCCGGCATTGCGCGCGGCGGCCGGGCCCTGTCTGCGGTCGTGGCGCAGTACCGTCACCCGGCAGCGGGTGCCACGGTTGCGCGGGATCTGCACGGGCTGATCCGAACCGTCGTCGACGACGATCACGTTGTGCCCGCGCAGGGCCGCGAGGAGTCGGGCCAGGCCGTCGGCATTGTTGTGCAGCGGCACGATCACGGTCACGTCGTCGAGCGCGGGCAGCAACTGGGGACGCGGATTACCGACACCGGAGTCGAGCAGCCGTCTGGCAACAACGGCGGACTTCGGGCCGGTGACCTCGAGGTACCCGTCGCCGATCATCTCGGCGGCCTCCGGGGCAAGTCGCAGCAACCGGGCGGGCGAACCCCCGATCAAGATGCGCCCCCCGGAGTATGCGCGTACCCGTGGATCGATCCGCACCCCGAATCCATCGGGCAGGCGATCATGGCGCATTCCTGGCATGCTAGGCGGAGATTCGCGCATTGGCATCATCAGTCCGGAAAAAAGGACGGAATTCCGCACGAATGCGCCCGCGGGGCGGGATATCTCCCGACACGGCTTTCCGGCGGGTCGCGCGCGACTCGCCGAAGACATTCGGCAACATTCCGGCAATCATCGAATTGCCACTCGATAGCCATCGTCGATTGATCGTGCAGCACATAACTGGCTACCGGTTCGGAATCATGTCAGTGGACTCTCGTCGCAGGCGCGCGCGGGTCGCCGCTCCGGTGATATGCGTTCAGCGGCGGGGCGAGATACCGACAGTGTCAGCGGAATCGGGCCCGACTTACGCGATCCCGGTCGGCTCGGCGCGGACCGGCGCGAGTGGTCGACCGACGAGCGCGGGATCATCCGTCCGGCGTCGGCCAGCGCCGCCTCGCCGTAGCCCTGCACGCACTCCGGGTCCGGCCCATCCGCGGGCAGTCCGGTGAAGAACTTCGCCGCCATACAACCGCCGCGGCAGGCGTCGTAGTGGGCGCAGCCGGAGCACGCACCGCCATCGGTGGGCTCGCGCAGTTCGGCGAAGAGTTCCGATTCCTGCCACACGGTGCGGAAACCGCCGTCCGCCACCACATTTCCGGCATGGAACCTGTCGTGAATCGCGAAGGGGCAGGCATACACGTCGCCGACCGGATCCACCAGGCAGACCACCCGGCCCGCACCGCACATATTCAGACCGGGCAGCGCCTGGCCGAATGCGGACAGATGGAAGAACGAATCGCCGGTGAGCACGCCTTCGCCATTGCACACCAGCCAGTCATAGAGCACCCGTTGCTGTTCCGGAAGCGGATGCAGTTCGTCCCAGACATCCGCACCCCGACCCGATGGCCGCAGCCGCGTCAAACGCAGTGTGGCGCCGTACCTATCGGCAATCGCCTTGAACTCGTCGAGCTGGGCGATATTGTGCCGGGTCGCGACCACCGAGAGTTTCGCATCGGTGAATCCCGCCGCCGCCAGATTCTCCAACGCCCGGATCGCCATGGCATAGGACCCCGGTCCGCGCACTGCATCGTTGACCTCGGCGTCGGCGCCGTCCAACGAAATCTGTACGTCCACATAGTCACTGGCGGCCAGGCGCGCGGCCACCTCGGGTGTGATGCGAACTCCGTTGGTGGAGAACTTCACTCCGACATGGTGCGCGGTCGCATAGTCGACCAGCTCCCAGAAGTCCTGGCGCACAGTGGGTTCGCCGCCGCCGATATTCACATAGAAGATCTGCATGCGCTCGAACTCGTCGATCAACGCCTTGCACTGTTCGGTGCTCAGCTCGCGCGGATCGCGGCGGCCGGAGGAGGACAGGCAGTGCACACAGGACAGATTGCAGGCGTAGGTCAGCTCCCACGTCAGGCAGATCGGTGCGGCCAAACCGGTTTCGAACTTATCGATCAGCCGCCCGCCCGTGGCAGCTCGCGGCAGCCCGGTGTGCGACAGCGGTGCGGGCATCGGCGTGGGCACACTGCCCGGCGCGGCCTGCCTGATCATGTCCGAATCGGCCAACTGCGCCAAGGCGCGCACATACGGTCCGGCGAGGTCGTCCGAGACGCCCGCCGCCCGCAGTGCCGCACGGGCCGAGACATGCGCGGGCAGCGAGCGGACGATCTCGAGGATCCGTCGACTCTTCAGAAAGGAGAGTTTGCGCGTGCCGAAGTGGTAGAGCAGCGCACCGAACGACTCCGGCCGCAGCGCCACCCGCGGATGCGGCTCCCATCGGGTATCGAGATCGAGCATGGTCCTACCGCCGGTCAGTAGACGCCGCACATACCGTCGATGGAGACCTCTTCGATGAGGGTCTCCTCGATCAGCGGCGCCTCCTCGATCGACCTGGATTCGATCGTCGCGATCCGCCCGGTGTTGTCGGTATCGGTGTGTCCGATGGATCCGTGCTCCGGCATGCCTACCTCCGAGATGCGACCAGTTACCACGGCCACGGGTGCGGCCGTGCTCACACGATAACGTCACGAGCTGACAAAATGGAACACGTTTCAGTATGTGAATTACACCAGCGCCGTATCGCCGCCGCCGCGACCCCACATGTCGCCGCAGGTCCGCCTCCCCACACACGCCGACCGAGCGGCGACCGCGCGCTCTAGACTGCGGGTGGCAAGCAGCTGAACAGGACGTGACGGGCGACATCGCCCGCAGTGGTAGAGGTGGCATGGGAGTCGGACGAATGCAGACGAGCGGGGGCGGCTACACCCCGCGGTGCGAGCTCGAGGCCCGGAGGCAGCAGCTTGCGTAACCAGGTAGGGCCCGGGAGCGCCGCAAATAGGACCCCGCGGTGCGAGCCCGAGGACCGGAGGCGGGAGCTTGCGTAACCACGGAGGGCCCGGGAGCGCCGCAAATAGGACACTGTCGGAATCCGAGATCGTCGAGGCCGCGCTGCGCGTGGTCCGCGAGGACGGCGTGGAGAAATTGTCGATGCGTCGACTCTCCCGCGAACTCGGAGTTTCACCGATGGCGCCGTATTACTACGTCGCCGATAAACGCGAGCTGCTCGACCTCGTCGCGAGCGCGGCACTGACCGGAGTTCGCAAGCCGGCGCCCGATTCCGGGCCGTGGCAGCACCGGCTGCGCGATCTGATCGACCAGATCGACGACAAGCTGCGCAAACATCCCGGACTCGGCGATGTGCTGATCGAGCAGATGCTCGGCAAACAGCTCGATCTGATCGCCGCCATTATGGAGATCCTGTTCGAGGCGGGTTTCAATGACCGCAATGTGCTGGCCGCGTACGCGACGATCCACACCTACCTGTTCGGCCGCCGGCGGGTGAATCCGCGCGACCGGTCGCCGCTGTCGGAGGTGGCACTGCCGGAGGCGGTGGAGCGGGCCACCAAATACATGGCGGACCTGCGTGGGAAGTACGCCTACGACTTCGGCGTCGAGGTGCTGATCGACGGTCTGCAGGCCCAGCTTGTCCGTCAGCCCGGTCCCGACGTACGATGAAACTGAAACACGTTCTAGTTTTGGTTGTGTTCGAGAGGACGAGAACCGTGAGCGAGCGCAGCGAGCGAGCCATACACACAGCACCCTCGGTGGTCATGACGGAGCCGAGCGCCAGCGAGGCGCAGTCGTGACCACCGTCGAAGTTCCACACGGTTCGCGTTCGGTCGTGCTGCGGGTATCCGCAGTCATCGCCGAAACGGCCGACACCTGTTCGCTGGTCTTCGACGTGCCCGACGAACTGCGCGAACGTTTCGAATACCAGCCGGGGCAGTTCCTCACCCTGCGCATCCCGAGCGACCTCACCGGCTCGGTGGCACGCTGCTATTCACTGGCCAGCTCACCGCACACCGACGACCAGCCGAAGGTGACCGTCAAGCGCACCGTGGGCGGCTACGGATCGAATTGGGTCTGCGACAACGTCAAAGCGGGCGATCAGCTCGAAGTACTGCCGCCATCGGGCGTCTTCACGCCGAAGAACCTCGACGACGATCTGCTGCTGTTCGGCGCCGGCAGCGGCATCACGCCGGTGATGTCCATCCTGAAATCGGCGCTGGCGCGCGGGAACGGCCGAGTTGTGCTGGTGTACGCCAATCGTGATCACGAATCGGTGATCTTCGCTGGTGAGCTGCGCGAATTGGCCGAGAAGCATCCGCAGCGGCTCATTGTGATCCACTGGCTGGAGCACCTGCAGGGGCTGCCGACCGCGGACGGTCTGGCCGCGCTGGTCGCGCCGTACGCGGGCTACCACGCCTACATGTGTGGGCCGAAGCCGTTCATGGACCGGGTGCACGACGCGCTGGCCCGACTCGATGTGCCGCGTTCGCGCACGCACGCCGAGGTGTTCAATTCCCTTGCGGGAGACCCGTTCGCGGATCAGGCACCGGTCGAGGTGACCGACGAGGAGGCCGCCGACGCGGCCACCGTCGAGGTCGAACTCGATGGCGAGGTGCATGAGCTGAAGTGGCCGCGCAAGCAGACCCTGGTCGACATCATGCTGTCGAAGGGCCTGGATGTGCCGTATTCCTGCCAGGAAGGCGAATGCGGTTCCTGCGCGTGCACGGTGCTCGAGGGCAAGGTCGAAATGGACAATGCCGAGATCCTCGATCCCGAGGATATCGAGAACGGCTATATCCTCGGCTGCCAGGCGCATCCGGTCACCGACCACCTGCGCATCCAATTCTGATCCGGCGCAACCGGTTACAGTCCGCGGTAGTGGACGCGGAGGGCGGGATCCAGGCGCTCGGTCGCATAGCTCAGTGCGGTGCGGCCCATATCGGCCGCATGCTTGTCGAGGAAGCCGGTCAGCAGTCGCTCGTCGACGCGCTTGCCGACCTCGCGCAGCATCCAGCCGAGCGCCTTCTGGATCAGATCGCGGCGATCGTCGAGGAGATGTTCGCAGAGTTCGAAGGTGGTCGAGGCATCGCCCGCCTTGATGAAGGCGAAGCTCGACAGCAGCGCCACCCGGCGCTCCCAGAGCGAGTCCGCGCGCGCGAGTTCGAAGAGCAGGTCGCGTGGCCGATCGAGCAGCCAGGGGCCGATGACGTTCTCGGCGGAGACGTCGACCAGATCCCAGTTGTTCACCCGGCCCCGGCGCACCGCGGCGAGATAGAGCTCGACCATCGCCGCCTGCCCGTCGGTATCGAGCGTGCGCGGCTTGCGCGCCGCGGCGAATCTGGCATTGAGGATGACCAGCGCGGCCAGCCGGTCCTCGTGCACGGCACTGTCCAGCAGCGCATCGATCTCGTCGAGTGGAAGTGCCGCAAAGCGTTTCGCGATCGATCGGGTGACGGGCACCCGCACACCGAGGAAGACATCGCCTTCGCCGTACTCACCGGGCCCGGTCTTGAAGAACCGCGCCAGCTGGCTGGCATCGGCGGGATCGGCGACCTCGGCCAGCGCCGCATGCACCGCGGCGGCGGTCAGTTGGGTCAGCACTGCAGCCCCTGCGCCCCCAGGATCCGACCCGATTCGAAAGCCGCTGCGCTGACCGGCAATTCGCCCGGCCGACCGCTGTTGAGCACCCGCACCGCACCATTGCCGGTGGTCGGCTTGCCGAGCGCATCCATCCGCCGAATCGTCTGTGCCGCAACGGCTTGCGCGCTGTCGAAGAGCCGAACGCCATCGGGCAGTGCGGCGACAATGGCATCGATGACCAGCGGGTAGTGGGTGCATCCGAGCACCACCCCCTCGACATCGGCCGGCGTCTGTTCGGCCGCGCGCGCAATCGAATCGCGGGCCGCGACCAGGTCGCCGCGATCGATCGAATCCGCCAAACCGTGACAGGCGATGCCGACCACCTTCGCATCACCGCCGAAGCGGGCGATCAGATCCGCCTGATACCGACTGGCAGTGGTGGCCGCGGTCGCCCACACCGCGACCGACTTGCACACCGCCGCAGCCGGTTTGATCGCCGGAACGGTGCCGATCACCGGGACGCCGGGCCCGACCTCAGCACGCACCTGGTCCAGCGCGGTGACGCTGGCCGTATTGCACGGCAGCACGATCACCTCCGCCCCGAGGCGAACCGAACTCCGCGCGGCGTCGACCACCCGGTCGGTCACCCACTGCTCGGGTTTGGGTCCCCACGGCGCGCCATCCGGATCCAACCGCAGCAGCAGGTCGACATCCGGCCGCAGCTTGCGCAGCCAGGCGGCCGTGGGCAGCAACCCCAGCCCGGAATCGATGAGCGCGACGATCACTCGACCACCGTATTACAGCGGACCATCACGCCCTACTCGGCCGCCGGGCTGGTTGTGTAGAGCGCCCGGACGAGCAATCGCTACGACAGATCCTTTCGAGCGACCCGCGAGCAATCGCTAGGGTGTGGCCGCGAGCAGATCCGCGATCGGCGCATTCGCGGCGATCTTCGCGCGGGCCTTCATCACCTGGCCGGTCATGCCCGCGCCGACCACACCGGTCAGGTTGCCGTGCTGGGAGTAGTAGGCGAGGAATTTGCGGCCGTCGTCGGCGACGATGTGGATATCGTCGGTGGCGCTCGGGGTGCCGAGGGCCTGGATCTTCACGTCGTACTGATCGCTCCAGAAGTACGGCACCCGCGCCGCGGTCGGCGGTTCGGCGCCGAGTAGCGCGCAGGCCAGCAGCTTGGCCTGTTCACCCGCATTGGTCCAATGCTCGACGCGCTTGCGCAAGCCGGTCTCGTGCCGCCAGGCGGCCACATCGCCGACCGCCCACACCCCATCGACCGAGGTGCGGCCCACCTCGTCGGCGAGTACGCCGCCACCGGCCATGGGCTCGGCGAGCTCGATACCGGAATCGGCGAGCCATTCGGTCACCGGACGCGATCCGACGCCGATGACCACCAGATCGGCGGATACCTCACTGCCATCGGAGAGCACGGCGCCACGCACCCGCTCGGCATCGTCGGCGAGGAAGGTGTCCAGGCCGGTCTCGCAGCGCAGGTCGACACCCTCGGCCCGATGCATGCGGGCCACCAGCGCGCCGATCTGTGCGCCGAGCACCGAGGCCAGCGGCGTCGGCTGCGGTTCGATCAGGACGACCTCTACACCGCTGGCCCGGAAGCTCGCCGCGAGTTCACAGCCGATGAATCCGGCCCCGACCACCAGCGCCGTACCCGCGCCGGACAATTCGGCGCGCAGCGCGGCGGCATCGGCATGTCCGCGCAGTACGTGCACGCCCCGCAGATCCGGTAGTCCGGGCAGGCGGCGCGGACGCAGACCGGTCGCGATGATCAGCTGGTCATAGTCGAGCGTGCCGCCACCGGCCAGACGCACCTGGCGCGCGGCGGTATCCACGCCGACCGCCTCGGTATCGAGCCGCAGGTCGATCTGCTTCTCGTCGAAGAATTCGGCGGGCCGCAGGGTGGTGTCGTCGGTCTCGCCGCGCACGAACTGCTTGGACAGCGGCGGGCGGTCGTAAGGCAGCCGCGACTCCTCGCCGATGAGGATCAGTTCGCCCTCGTATCCCGCGCGACGCAACTCCTCGGCGGTGCGCAGCCCGGCGAGACCGGCTCCGACGATCACAATCGGCCGGTTCATGCGGCCTTCCCTTCATTAGCGCCGAACCGGCGCCGGGTCGAGTTGGCATCCGTTACTGAGGGTGACACGAAGCTCACCCTAACCTTTGCTTGGTTGCAAACCACAGCGAGGGCCGCCACACCAGATCACCAACCGATCGGTGCGCAATCGTATCCATATTTATATTGATCGGGCGGTCAATCAGAGTTAGATCGAAGTGCGGAGAACAATTCAGAGCCTGAGGAGGCACACCATGTTCACCGAAAGTCGCGCGCAGGATTTCCTGGCCGTTGTGCTGGGCATCTTTACCGCGCTGTCACCCCTGTGGGTGAACACGAACGACAACGGCATGTGGTCGTTGATCGTCCTGGGCGTGCTCATCGCCCTCACCGGCCTGACGCAGATGTACCGGGCGACCCTGGCGGCCGCCGACTATGCGATGGGCCTGTTCGGCGCATTGCTGTTCATATCGCCATGGGCGATGGACTACACCGGCTACCGCGGCGCATCCTGGACCGCATGGGTAGTGGGCGTGGTGACGGTGGCGGTCGCGGTGGCGGCGCTGCCGACGGTATCGGGTCGGCTGCACGATATGGCGCCGCATCACTGATGCAGATGCCGAAACCCCGGCGAGGCGGGCGGCGCCGTAGCGCGAAAGTCGACGGCGACGCCCGTCAGCTTATTCTCGATGCCTCGGAAAAACTGTTCGCGGCACAGGGATTCGACGCGACCGCGACCGCGGCCATCGCCGAGGCTGCCGGTGTCCCCAAGGGCCTGGTCTTCTACTACTTCCCCACCAAGGATTCGATCCTGTCCACACTGATGGCCGAGCGGGTGCCCGCGGAGCCGATCGGCGATATCGGCACGGTGGTCGCACCGGGCGATCCGGCGGCCAGCCTGGTCAATCTCGATGCCGCGCTGAATCTGCGCGATCACCATTCCTCGGTGCTACGCGTCATCATGTGGCGCGAGGCCGATACCCATCCCGATGTCCGCCGCCAATTGCGCCGCCTGCGCGATCAACTACTCGATACCACCGCCCGGGTGCTGCAGGCCAGCGCGCCCGTTCCGGTTCAGCCCGGCACGCTGCGTGCCTGCGCGGCCGCGTGGGTTTCGGCCATGTTCGCCATTGCCAGCAGCGATCGGCTGCACGCCCTCGACGGGGTGCCGCTGCCGACGGCGGATGAGATCTTCAATGTCGCGCGGGTCGTCGCGGCGGGCATGACGCAGCTCGGTTGAGCATGCTTTTTATTCTTTCGACTGGATAACTGAAGCGCGCCTTTACCGATGTCATCCGGGGCGCGTGATAGACCTTCGGCTTGTGCAGATCAATCGAACCCTTCGAGATCTGACCGGTCTCGCGACGCGCGCATTGATCGTCTGCCTCATGGTCGGCGCCTCGACGACATTTCTGGGCGGCACCGAAGCCCACGCCACACCGATTTACCCGACCCCGGATCCGGACCCCTTCTATGCGGCACCACCGGATCTGGCGAATAAGCGACCGGGTGAGGTGCTCGCGACGCGACCGATGCCGCCACTGCTGGTTTTTCCGGAAACCACGGTCACACAGATCAAATTCCGTTCGAACAATTCCGCCGGACAGCCGATCGCGGCGACGACACTAATGCTGACGCCGCGCTCGCACCGCCCCGATGGACCGGTTCTGTCCTATCAGCACATCATCAACGGCCTCGGCATGCAGTGCACGGTGTCGCGCGTGCTCTACACCTCCGATCCGGCTCTCCAGCTGCGCGAGGCGGTGCTGCTGAACGCGCTGCTGTTCGCTGGCTGGAGCATCGCACTGCCCGACCATCTCGGGCCGAACTCCGCCTATGGCGCGGCCCGGCTCGGCGGCCAGATCACCCTGGACGGCATTCGCGCCATTCGCCGAGTTCCCGAACTCGAAATAGCGAACAGCAGAATCGCGATGGCGGGCTATTCCGGCGGCGGCATGGCCACCGCATTCGCCGCCGCGATGGCGCCGAGGTACGCGCCCGAACTGGATATCGCGGGCGCCGCGATCGGCGGCGTACCGATGAACCTGGTGAAAATGGTGGAGTGGGTCAACACCGATCCGCATCCGGCATTCGGCCTGTTGATGGCGGCCGGTATCGGGCTGGAACGGGAGTACCCGTACCGTTTTCCGATCAGCGACTACCTGAATCAACGCGGGTTGGAAGCACGCACCGCGATAGCCAACGCCTGCACCAACGAAATCCTCTACATCGGCGCCGGGCACAGCGCCCGCGATTACGCACGGAATATGACCCTGGCCGATGATCGGAATGCCAGGGCGGTGGTCGAGGAGAACAGTCTGGAACTCTTCGACGGCATCCCGAATATCCCGATTTTCGAATGGCATTCGCCGAGCGATCCGCTCATTCCGGTCGACGCGATCCTCAATGTCGACCGGCGGTATTGCGCTGCGGGTGTCGCGCTGCAAGCCGAACTCACCTACTCCCCCGAACATCTGAGCGCCGCCGTACTCGGGATACCCGCGGTGCTCTTCTGGCTCGACGCCCGCTTGCGCGGCGACCCGGCCCCGAACAACTGCGAAAACTAGTCCGCCAGGAAGGCGACGACATCGGGAACGAAGCGCTTCACGACCCCGATGTGGGTGGTGTGCGGGTAGATGATCAAGCGCGAGTTCGGGATTCCGTCCGCGGTGCGGCGGAAGGTTTCCGTGCTGTAGCCGCCATCGCTGTCGCCACCAAGGACCAGGGTCGGTGCGGTGATATCGCTGAGCCGACCCGTGAGGTCGAAGGCGTCCTCGGCACGGATGAAGGCCAGGGTGTCGGCGGGATTCCGCGGGCGCGCGAGAGGATCGGCCAACCACATGCCCGCGGCGGCGAGGCGCTGCACGACCGGTGATTTGAAGGCGACCGCAGCCATATGGTGCAGTCCGCGCTTGCCCGCATAGGCCGCCTCGCCGTAGCGCAGCTGCGCCGTGCGCGTGGCGTTTTCCAGGGTGTAGCCCGACGAGGCGATGATCAGTCGCCGAACGGCGGCGGGGTGGTCCGCCGCGAGCTGTAGGGCCAGCGATCCCCCCGAGGAGACGCCGACAATATCGACGGGCTCGCCGAATTCGTCGTGCAATGCCCGCGCATGTTCGGCGGCGATATCGGCCATCGTGGTGCCCTCGGCCATACCGGGCGCGCGGTTTACCGCGTATACCCGGAAATGTGCCGCGAGCGGGGCCAATGTCCTGATCTCGGACTGTCGCAACCATCCGGTCGGATTGGCGTGATCGGGGGTGAACCACCGCAGGAAGACCAGCGGACGTCCGGATCCGAGTGCGAGATACGGCATGCCGTGCGTCCACGTCCCCTCGGTGACATCGAGTGCGGTGGCCAGGGCCGAACTACTCATGCTTCCTCCGATCAACCGGTCTTACCTCTTCGCTCGACGTTAGCGCCGAGCCATGCCGACCCGCGATAACCTCGGAGGTCATGGGTTCGAGTACCCATTCGGAAGGGTTCGGCTACCGCACCGGCGCGAAGTTTCGCCACAAGTTCGCGTATGCGATGCGTTGTAGTCCTAGTTGCGCACCTGGCGGTTACCGTTGGAATATGCGCCTGATAGCAGCGGCCGCCCTGGTGGCGGCGTTGCCGATGGCCGCCTGCGAGAGTTCATCGCCCGCGCCATCGGCCAGCATGATCACCCGGCCCGCTGTTGCGGTAACTCCGCATACGCCGATTCCCGAACCATCGGTTCCCGCGGCATCGGTGCCCGGAGCGACAACGCCCGCAACCACCGGCCCGCCGACCGACGCGCAGCCCCTGGGCGCACCGTACTGTGCCGCCACGGATGTCGCACTATCGCTGGAGAATGCGGGCGGGGCGGCGGGGAGTATCTACGCCCCGATCGATTTCACGAATATCACCGCGCGCGCCTGCGCGCTCTTCGGCTATCCAGCAGTGTCACTTGCCGTCGGAGATCCGCCACTGTCGATCGGCCCCGCAGGCGAGCAGACCACCGACGGCGAGCCGCAACAGGTCATCCTCGGCCCCGGCGCGGTCGCGCATGCGACAGTGCGATACACACAGGCGGGAAACTTTGACTGCGAGCACGCTCCGGCCGAATATCTGCTGATCTATCCACCGAACCAGACCGCCGCGGTAACTCTCCCATTCGACGTCGACGTCTGCGTGCAGCCCCCTATAGCGCTACTGCACGTCGATTATGTGAAGCCGGGCACGGCAAACTGAAACCCCGTGCGGCACAACACTTTTCGATGCAACGGCGTCCGCGCTCCAGGAGCGGGAAACGCCGAACGGCGCCGCCCCTTTCGGAGCGACGCCGTTCGATAAGCGATTCAGTGAATCACTTGACGATCTTCGTGACGCGACCGGCGCCGACGGTGCGGCCACCCTCGCGGATCGCGAAGCGCAGACCCTCGTCCATGGCGACCGGCTGGATCAGCTTGACGGTCATCTCGGTGTTGTCACCGGGCATGACCATCTCGGTGCCCTCGGGCAGCGTCACAACGCCCGTCACGTCCGTGGTACGGAAGTAGAACTGCGGACGGTAGTTGTTGAAGAACGGGGTGTGGCGGCCGCCCTCGTCCTTGGACAGGATGTAGGCCTGACCCTCGAACTCGGTGTGCGGGGTGGTGGTGCCCGGCTTCACGACAACCTGGCCACGCTCGACATCTTCGCGCTTGATACCACGAACCAGCAGACCGACGTTGTCACCGGCCTGGCCCTGGTCGAGCAGCTTGCGGAACATCTCGATACCGGTGACGGTGGTCTTGGTGCTCTTCTCGCGGATGCCGACGATCTCGACTTCCTCGTTCACGTTGATGATGCCGCGCTCGACACGACCGGTGACGACGGTGCCACGACCGGTGATCGTGAAGACGTCCTCGACCGGCATCAGGAACGGCTTGTCGGTCTCACGAACCGGGTCCGGGATGGACTCGTCGACCGCGTTCATCAGCTCGACGATCGCCTCGGTCCACTTCGGGTCGCCCTCGAGCGCCTTCAGACCGGAAACCCGCACGACCGGCGCGTCCTCGTCGAACTCCTGGGCGGCCAGCAGTTCGCGGACCTCCATCTCGACGAGCTCGAGGATCTCCTCATCGTCGACCATGTCCGACTTGTTCAGCGCGACCAGGATGTAGGGCACGCCGACCTGACGGGCGAGCAGCACGTGCTCACGGGTCTGCGGCATCGGGCCGTCGGTGGCGGCGACCACGAGGATGGCACCGTCCATCTGCGCCGCACCGGTGATCATGTTCTTGATGTAGTCGGCGTGACCCGGCGCGTCGACGTGAGCGTAGTGGCGCTTCTCCGTCTGGTACTCGACGTGGGAGATGTTGATCGTGATACCACGAGCCTTCTCCTCCGGCGCCTTGTCGATCTGATCGAACGCGAACGCCGCGTTCAGATCCGGGTACTTGTCAGCCAGCACCTTGGTGATCGCTGCGGTCAGCGTGGTCTTGCCGTGGTCGACGTGACCGATGGTGCCGATGTTGACGTGCGGCTTCGTCCGCTCGAACTTCGCCTTCGCCACTTGGTGTCCTCCTGGACTTGTTGGTGCGTGCAGTTGCAGCAGTGCGGTTTACATATTGGGGGTCGTGCTGACTCCCGGCTGATCGGGGCAAGTCTTGCACCTGCCCCGATCGTGCAGGCGCGGAGCCTGCGGAGTGCCCGAAGACACCTACTCGCCGGTCGCCTTGGCGATGATCTCCTTCGACACGTTGGCCGGAACCTCCGCGTACGAATCGAACACCATGGAGTAGTTCGCCCGGCCCTGGGTCTTCGACCGCAGATCGCCGATGTAACCGAACATCTCCGAGAGCGGAACCAGCGCCTTGACGACACGGGCACCACTGCGTTCCTCCATGGCCTGGATCTGGCCACGGCGGGAATTCAGGTCGCCGATCACATCGCCCATGTAGTCCTCGGGCGTGATGACCTCGACCGCCATCAGCGGTTCGAGGATCACCGGACCGGCCTTACGGGCCGCTTCCTTCAGGGCCTGCGAGCCAGCGATCTTGAAGGCCATTTCCGACGAGTCGACGTCGTGGTAAGCGCCGTCGAGCAGCGTGACCTTCAGGTTCACCAGCGGGTAGCCCGCGAGCACACCGTACTGCATGGCATCCTGCGCGCCCGCGTCCACCGAAGGGATGTATTCGCGGGGCACGCGGCCACCGGAGACCTTGTTCTCGAACTCGTAGGTCGCGCCGTCCTCGCCGACGAACGGCTCGAGGGCGATGATGACCTTCGCGAACTGGCCGGAGCCACCGGTCTGCTTCTTGTGGGTGAACTCGAGCTTCTCGACCTTCTTGGTGATCGTCTCGCGGTAGGCCACCTGCGGCTTACCGACGTTCGCCTCGACCTTGAACTCGCGGCGCATGCGGTCGACGAGGATGTCGAGGTGCAGCTCGCCCATGCCGCCGATGACGGTCTGACCGGTCTCCTGGTCCAGCTTGACCGAGAAGGTCGGGTCCTCTTCCGAGAGGCGCTGGATCGCGGTGCCCAGCTTCTCCTGGTCGGACTTGGTCTTCGGCTCGATCGAGACCTCGATGACCGGGTCCGGGAAGGTCATGGACTCGAGCACGATCTGGTTCTGCGGATCGCACAGGGTGTCACCGGTGGTGGTGTCCTTCAGGCCGATGACCGCGTAGATGTGGCCCGCGACGGCCTCGGTGACCGGGTTCTCCTTGTTGGAGTGCATCTGGAACAGCTTGCCCAGGCGCTCCTTCTTGCCCTTGGTCGAGTTGATGACCTGGGCACCGGAGTCGACCTTGCCCGAGTACACGCGCACGTAGGTCAGCTTGCCGAAGAAGGGGTGCACGGCGATCTTGAAGGCGAGACCGGCGAACGGCTCAGCAGTGCTGGCGTCACGGTGGATGACCTCGTCTTCCTTGCCCGGCACGTGACCGTCGGTGCCACCGTCGTCCAGCGGGGTCGGCAGGTAGTCGATCACGGCGTCGAGCATGGGCTGCACGCCCTTGTTCTTGAACGCCGAACCACACAGGACCGGGTAGAGCTCGGAGTTGACCGTCATCTTGCGGATGGCGCCCTTGATCTCCTCGATCGAGAGCTCCTCACCGCCGAAGAACTTCTCCAGCAGCGCCTCGTCCGACTCGGCGACGGTCTCGAGCAGTTCCTGGCGGTACTGCTCGGCCTTCTCCGCGAGATCGGCCGGGATCTCTTCGATCTCGTACTTCTCGCCGAGCTTGGTCTCGCCCTTCCAGACCTTGGCGTTCATCTCGACCAGGTCGACGATGCCCTCGAAGGTGTCCTCAGCGCCGATCGGCAGCTGGATGACCAACGGCTTGGCACCGAGGCGGTCCTTGATGGTCTGCACGGTGAAGTAGAAGTCCGCACCGAGCTTGTCCATCTTGTTGACGAAGCAGATCCGAGGCACGTCGTACTTATCGGCCTGACGCCACACCTGCTCGGACTGCGGCTCGACGCCTTCCTTGCCGTCGAACACCGCAACGGCGCCGTCGAGCACGCGCAGCGACCGCTCCACCTCGACGGTGAAGTCGACGTGCCCGGGGGTGTCGATGATGTTGATCTGGTTGTCGTTCCAGAAGCATGTGGTGGCCGCGGAGGTGATGGTGATACCACGCTCCTGCTCCTGCTCCATCCAGTCCATGGTGGCGGCGCCATCGTGGACTTCACCGATCTTGTAGGTGATGCCGGTGTAGAAGAGGATGCGTTCAGTTGTGGTCGTCTTGCCCGCATCAATGTGGGCCATGATGCCGATGTTGCGGACCTTGTTCAGGTCGGTGAGCACGTCCTGTGCCACGGAAATCTTCCCCGCTCGTAGCTAGATGGGATTTTCGGGGACGACCCTGTGGTCGTCTCTATGTCAACGCCGGAAGCGGCAGGTTAGTGCCGCGTTCCGACTGTGCCTCCCGACCCAGAAAACGACGGGCCGGGCAGACGTCACCAGCGGTAGTGCGCGAAGGCCCGGTTGGACTCGGCCATCTTGTGGGTGTCCTCACGGCGCTTCACCGAAGCACCGAGACCGTTGCTGGCGTCGAGCAGTTCGTTGGCGAGGCGCTCGATCATGGTCTTCTCGCGGCGCGCGCGGGAGTAGTTGACCAGCCAGCGCAGCGCAAGGGTGTTGGAGCGGCCGGGACGAACCTCGACCGGGACCTGGTAGGTGGCGCCACCTACGCGGCGGGGCTTCACCTCCAGGGCAGGCTTGACGTTGTCGAGCGCGCGCTTGAGGGTGACGACCGGATCGGTGCCGGTCTTCTCGCGCGCCTGCTCCAGCGCGCCGTAGACGATGCGCTCGGCGGTGGACTTCTTGCCGTCCAGCAGGATCTTGTTGACCAGCTGAGTAACCAGCGGCGAACCGTAGACCGGGTCGTTGATCAGCGGACGCTTGGGTGCGGGGCCCTTGCGTGGCATATCAGCTCTTCTCCTTCTTGGCGCCGTAACGGCTGCGGGCCTGCTTGCGGTTCTTCACACCCTGGGTGTCGAGCGAGCCGCGGATGATCTTGTAGCGAACACCGGGGAGGTCCTTCACACGACCGCCGCGAACGAGCACCATCGAGTGCTCCTGCAGGTTGTGGCCCTCACCCGGGATGTAGGCCGTGACCTCGACCGCGCTGGTCAGGCGAACACGCGCGACCTTGCGCAGCGCGGAGTTCGGCTTCTTCGGGGTGGTGGTGTACACGCGGGTGCACACGCCACGACGCTGCGGGCTCCCCTTGAGGGCCGCGGTCTTGGTCTTGGCGACCTTGTCGCGACGACCCTTGCGGACCAGCTGGTTGATGGTTGGCATAGACCGGCTTTCCTTAATTAGTTAACGCGGTGTCTGGAACTTCATGTCTGTGTCATCGAGTCTTCACCCGCACGTCCGACCGCGTTTCTCGCGTCCCGAGGTCGGGCGTGTCGCACGCAAGACATAGTCCGAATTCCGGGCACGCCGGAAAGGTCGGCCGCTCTCGCTGGCCTACGTTTGCGCACGAACTTGCCCGCATGCTTCCGGGCACAGCGATCCACGATACCCGTGGCCTCGACACATGGTCAAAGTGGGGTCGGTCGGCGCGGCCGAAAGGCCACTATCACCGGCCGGGCTACCTGGCCAGATTCAGGGTCAGCTCGACCAATTTCTGGGCGCCGGCACACGGATCGGGATGGCCGCCCGGTCGATAGTTGATCCACCAGCCGATGATGCCGGTATCGGCGGCGCCCGCACTCACCCCGCACGAGTCGGGATCGTTCGGACGCGTCGTCTTCAGACCGCGCCGCCCCTGCACGGTGATGTTCTCGGTGTTGTAGCCCAGCTTGTCGTTATTGGACTTCTCGTTATTCAGTGAGCCTTCCTCGTACCAGTTGAGGGTGACCATGGCCGAGCCGCCGGGTGCATCCTCGACATCCCACATGCAGACCGCGCCGTTGAACGACGACGAGACGATCTGCGCATTGCCCACCGCCGAACCGATCTGGTCGAGCCCGACCACCTCGCATTCGCGCAGCAGCTTGTCGAAATTGGTATTGACGGTGGTGGCTCCGCTGCCGCCCGCCGGATGCGCCGAACCGTTGACGGTCTTACCGCAGCCACCGGCGGTCAGCGCGACCGCGCATACCGTGGCGGCGACGGCCGCGATCCGGAGGCCCGGACGTGAACTCATCTGTGCTCCCCTCACTGCAACCGCTGCACGGTCAACTCGGCCAGCTTGCGGGTCCGGTCACACGGATTGCCCTGACTGGAGAACAGTCCGTAGGACATCGACCATTCGAAGAAGTCGTCATCGAGTTGCACCGCGAGATCGCAGACCGCACCGCTGGGGTCGAGCGCCTGGAATCCTTTGCGACCGCCGACATCGATGGTCTCCGGATTGCGACCGACATTGGAGACCCAGGCCTTCTCGCGATCGATCGGGCTACCCCGATACGACGCGAAAGTGACACTCGGCGAAGCGAGTCCGGCGGCCTGGAAGTTACAGCCGACCGAGTTCCGATACACCCGCGCAAGCTGGGTCAGTCCGGCGATATCGCGGACCTCTTGTTCGGTGACATGGCCACATTCACCGACGAACGGGCCGAGCGCGGCGACCTTCGGCGGCGGACGCAACGGGGCGTTGGAGGAATCGGAGTCACCGTCCGAGCCGCAGGCCGCTAGCGTCAATGCCAAGGCCAGACCGGTGACGATCGCCGACGGGATCCGCATGCCGTGAACAATACCGGCGGAACCCGGGGTGCAGCCCGCTGTGCGGTGCGGGCTGCACCGACCGGGCTGGTTCAGAGGTTGCCCCGGGCGGCCTGTTCGCGTTCGATCGCCTGGAACAGGGCCTTGAAGTTGCCCTTGCCGAAGCCGAGGGAGCCGTGGCGTTCGATCAGTTCGAAGAAGACGGTGGGGCGGTCGGTGAGCGGTTTGGTGAATATCTGCAGGAGATAGCCGTCCTCGTCGCGGTCGACCAGGATGCCGCGGCTTTGCAGTTCGCGCACCGGGACGCGGACATGGCCGATGCGGGCGCGCAGTTCGGGATCGGAGTAGTAGGTGTCGGGTGTTTCGAGGAATTCGATGCCCTCGCGGCGCAATACGTCGACGCATTCGAGAATGTCGCTGGTGGCCAGTGCGATGTGCTGTACGCCGGGGCCGCGATAGAACTCGAGGTATTCGTCGATCTGGGAACGCTTCTTACCCACCGCGGGTTCGTTGAGCGGGAACTTCACCCGGTGATTGCCATTGGCCACCACCTTGCTCATGAGCGCCGAGTACTCGGTGGCGATATCGTCGCCGACGAATTCGGCCATATTCGTGAAACCCATGACCCGGCGGTAGAACTCGACCCACTCGTCCATCATGCCCAGCTCGACGTTGCCGACGACATGGTCGATGGCCTGGAACAGCCGGGTTGGCGTGCCGGGGCGCGGCTGATGGCCGGAGCGGCGGGCGATATATCCGGGCAGATACGGCCCGTGGTACCCGGAGCGGTCGATCAGTGTGTGCCTGGTCTCACCGTAGGTGGCCAGTGCCGCCGACCGAACGGTGCCGAATTCGTCTGTGTCGTCATGTGGTTCGGCGAGAATCGTCGCGCCGTGGGTGCGCGCCCATTCGATGCAGCGGTCCACATCCGGCACCTCCAGCGCGATATCGACGATGCCGTCGCCGTGCCGGTCGTGGTGGGCGACCAGCGGGCTGTCCGGTGCGACCGCTCCGGTGATGACGAATCTGGCCGCGCCGCTGCGCAGCACATAGGCCTTGTGATCGCGGTTGCCGGTCTCCGGGCCCGAGTAGGCCTCCAGCCGCATGCCGAAGGCGGACTCCAGGAAGTGGGCGGTCTGGGTCGCGTTGCCGACCACCCAGACCAGTGCGTCCCAGCCGATGACCGGGAACGGATCGACGGCGTCATCGTGATCGACCAGCCCGACGAGCCGGCGCAGCTCAACGTCGGTGGGCAGCGGGCCGCTGTGTCGCTGGGAGTTCGGCAGGTGCTCGATGGTCATGATCCAAGGAAATCGCCGCCTCTGCGGATAGGCAACATCATCGATTTTCGGTAGACACTGTGGTGAATTCGGCTAGGAACCCACCCCTGATGCTGGACAATTTGAATAGCATCAGAGCGACCCGCACCACGCCGGTCGCGCCCCGAACGGAGGCCGTCATGTCGCGCACGCCCGCGAAACTGGATGAACTCGATCTCGCCATCCTCACCGCGATGCACGAGTATCAGAAGGCGGGCATTCTCGAACTGTCCCGGCGCACCCGGGTCGCGCGGGCCACCGTCCAGTCGCGCATCGGACGGATGGAGGAGTCGGGCGTCATCGCCTCCTATGATCCGCAGATCGATGTCACCGCAGCGGGTTTCGATGTGCAGGCCTTCGTCACGCTGGAGATCGCACAGGGCGCGCTGGATGCCGTGGCGGCCGAACTCGATGCGATTCCAGGGGTTTTGGAGGCATACGCGACCACGGGCTCGGGCGATGTGCTGTGCCGGATCGGCGCGGATTCGCATGCCGGGCTGCAGGCGGTGCTGTTGAGTATCGACCGGACGAGTTCGGTGGTGCGTTCGCACAGCGTGATCGTGCTGTCGACGGTCATCGCGCACCGGACGCTGCCACTATTGCGCACGCTGACACCGACCGGGACCACCAAAGCGCCCGCCTACCGGGACAACCCGGAGCGCTGAACCCATCTAGGCTCGTATTCCCGTGTCACCGAGTACGAGATTCCGATGAGCGAGCCTGCCGAATCCAACACCGCCACACCCCATGCCCGCGCCACCTGGGCCGAGTTGTTCTTCGATCTGGTCCTGGTCTTCGCGGTCACCCAGACCGCGCATGTGCTGGGCCAGCACACCTCGATCGCCACCCTCGGCCACGCCCTGGTCCTGCTCGCCCCGCTGTGGTGGGGCTGGGTCGGCGTCACCATTCTGGTGAATACCGTCGAGGAGACCAATGCCCAACGTCTCGTGCTGTTCGGCTGTGGGCTGTTCATCTACTTGATGGCGGTGGCGGCGCCCGCGGCACTGGACCAACCACGCGGGGCCGCAATGGTTTTCGCGGGCGCGCATCTGCTTTTGCGCATCGTGCTGTTCATCGCCGTCACCCGCACGCACGGCTTCGAGACCACCATCAATCCGTTCAGCATCGGATTGGTCACCGCGATAGCGATCTTCGCGAGCGCGCCGCTGCCGGAACATACCCGCATCTGGGTCTGGACCGGGGCGCTCATCGTGCAGTTGGGCGCACCGCTGCTGTACGGCAGGGCCGTGCGCAACCGGGCGATCGGGGTCTCGCATCTGGTGGAGCGGTTCGGCCTGTTCATCATTATCGCGCTGGGTGAATCGGTGGTCGACGCGGGCGCGCAGGCCGCATCGACCGACCTCGATCCGCAGGTGGTGACCACGCTGGTGCTGGCCTTCCTGGTGGGCGCAGGGCTGTGGTGGATCTATTTCCATCGCTCGGCGCGATTGCTCGAGCACGCGCTGACGACCATGCCCGCGCCCGGGTTGATCGTGCGAGATGTGCTGAGCTATGGGCATTTGGGGCTGGTGGCCGGACTGGTCGCGGTGGCGGTCGGGCTGGGTCATGCGGTGGCCGATCCCGGTCACATCGCGCACGGTGTTGCCGCCGCACTGGCACCGGGCGGCGCTGCGCTGTTCCTCATGGCGCTGGTGGTGAATCGGTGGCGAATGCTGGGCAATGTGGCCACGACCCGCATTGCGGCGGCACTGGGTTTGATCGTCGTCGCGCTGGTGTCGTCGATGCTGCCCGCCATCGCCGTGGTCGGACTCACCGCGGCGGTGTTGATGGCAACCGATATCGCCGAGCAGATGGTGGCCGGACCCGGTCAACCGTTGCCGGTGGTCCGGGTGCGACGGCAACCGCGCTCGATGTAGCGCCGGGCAGGTAGGCGCAGTCAGCGCCGTCCCGGCCGACCTCGTCAGGGTCGCAAATCGGCGCCCACATCGAGGATTTCGACGCTCGGCTGCTTATCCGCCTCCAGGAATCCGACCAGCGCATGGGCCTCGGCATCCACCGCTGCGCGCTCCGCGGCCGTCCACTTCCTGGTCGGCGTTATGCGCAGTCGGGCGACGCCCTTCGCCAGGAAGATCTTGTAGAAACCCGCGAGGAAGCCATCGACCAGTACCGGTGAAACCGCGGCGGCGAATGCCCGCAGCGGCGGCGCCGCGCCATCGGGCACGATTCGGGACCGATCCTGATGGGACAGGATCGCGTTGTCGTACCAGCCGAGCAGCCGGACCGGAGCGGGCACATCCGCATCGGCGAGTTCGCCGTCGGCGACGTCGTAGAGGGTGCGGCCGCGTTCGTCGGTGTAGGTGCGCAGGCGATCGCCGAGTTGTGTCACGGCGGCCTTCATACCGGTCAGCTTCGACCAGGCCTGCATATCCATGGTGCTGGCCGGGCCGAAGGCGCGCAGATAGCGAAAGACCAACTCCGCCAGTGGATAGCTCGGATCCAGCGGTGCGCCGAGCCAGGGTTCGACACGCGACCACACCGGCCTGCTGTTGTCCTTCCACTTGCCGCGCGGCGGGGTCTGCAGCACGGGCAATTGGTACAGCCAGGTCTGCAGCACCGCACCCGCATCGCGATCCGGGTAGATCGCCGCGGCCTTGGCGCGCAGATCGGCCGCCGACATCGGCTCATCGCCCATCGCCGCCTCGCCGTGTTCGCGCACCTCATCCGGATCCAACCCGACCATTGCGCCGTAGTTGAAACCCTTCCGGAAGGGCACCTTTTCGAGTTCCGGCTGAATATGCGGCGCAATACGCAGCGCGTCCGGCGGCGTCACCAGATGAATTGTGCCGCGCATCAATGTGATCCGTACCAGCCAGCGGTCCTCCAGCCCGGCCGAAACCGTCGCCGGATCGAAATCCGCTATGCGACTCCACAATCCGACGAACGGCGGCGGCGAATCCTGCGCCTGCAGCCCGACCAGATGCTCACACATCTCGAACACATTCAGCGTCGAACGCTCCAGCAGATGCTGACGCGCGAGCAAGGTCCGATTCAATACCCGATTGGACAGCATTATCAGCGCAGGGTGACGACGACCTTGCCGGTTGCCGTGCGATTGTCTAAAGAGGCGACGGCCTCGGCGGCGCGCTCCAACGGGTAGAGCACGGGCTCCGGCGGGGTGATCTTGCCGGAGGCCAGCAGGGGCTCGACTTCGGCCCACTGTTCGGTCAGGTAGCCCGGATGGGTCATGATCCATTCGCCCCAGGCCGCACCGGCCACCTCGACGTTCTTCAGCAGCAGTCGATTCACTTTGACCGTGGGGATCTCCCCAGCGGTGAAGCCGACCACCAGCAGGCGACCCGCCGAGGCCAGGCTGCGGATGCTGTCGGTGAACCGGTCGCCGCCGACCGGATCGAGCACGATATCCACACCGCGACCACCGGTGAGTTCCTTGACCGCGGCGAGCCAGCCGTCGGTCAGCACCACATCGGTGGCGCCATTGGCGCGCGCGACCGCCGCCTTCTCCTCGGTGCTCACCACCGCGATGACCCGGCCCGCACCCAGCGCCGCCGCCATGCGCAGCGTCGAGGTGCCGATGCCACCGGCCGCACCGTGCACGAGCACGGTCTCCCCCTCGGCCAGTCTGCCGCGGTTGCGCAGGCAGAAGTGCACGGTCAGATCGTTGAACAGGATCCCGGCCCCGGCCTCCAGCGATACGTTGTCCGGCAGGCGGAACACCATCTGCGCCGGTACGACCGCGACCTCGGCCATGGCATTGCCGAGCAGCGTCAGCGCGACCACCCGGTCGCCCGCCACGACGTGCGCGCCCTCCGGGGCCTCGCGCACGATCCCGGAGATTTCACCGCCGACGACGAACGGCAACTCCGGCTTCATCTGGTACAGACCGCGTGTCATCAGCACATCGGGAAACGCCACCCCGGCCGCGTGCACGTCGATGACCACACTGCCGGGATATGCCGCGGGTTCGGCAATCTCGACGACCTCGACCGCTTCCGGCCCCTCCAGCTTGCTGACCTGGGCTGCGCGCATATGCCGACCTCTCTGTCCACTCGGCGACACTCAGACCATCACCGACGCCGTAACCAACCTAACCGGCCCCATCGGCCCCCTGTCCACACCACCCGTTTTTGGCTATGCTGACCGCGACCTGAGGTGGGGACGAAGGGGGAGTTTTCCGTGGTGGACACCAATGACCCGGGGACATTGAAAGTCGACGCGGGCGCGCTACAGACCTTCGCCAAAAGTCTTGGCGATGAGGCGAGCGGCATCAAAAAGCTCAATGCCGGTGACGGCTTCAACTCGGCGATCAACGCATTGCCCGGCACCCAATTCGGCGCCGCGGTGCAACCGGCCACCGATATCGTCAACCGCAGCCTGACCCGAATCGGCGAGCGCCTCGAGAAGATCGCGTCGATCACCCACAATGCGGCGGGCGCCTTCGAAGTCGCCGAGACCGACTTCACCAACAACCTGAAGACGATCGGGCTGCAACTGCCATGACGCTCACCATCGACGACGTCGCCAAATGGGAGCCCGACCACCTCACCACCGCCGCGAACAACGCGGGCAAGATCTCGACGGATCTGGATACCGTGGTCCGCAAGGGCACCGAGGACACCGCGAAACTGGGGATCGACAAGACGTGGTCCGGCGTGGCCGCTACCGCGGCCAATACGCGAATGGAGACCGAAAAGACCCGCGCCTCCACGCTGAGTCAGGCACTGCGCGATCTCCAGACCGCCTTCACCTCCCAGGTGGACAATCTGAACAACGCCAAGCAGAAGGTGCTCTCGCTGCGCGATCTGGCCACCAACCCGACCTGCCCGGCCCCTGGCGCGAAGACCGAACCGGGCTTCCGCGTCGCCGCCAACGGCACCGTCGACGCCAATGACCGAATCGCTTGGTACAAGGAGAATCTGAACGAGTCCGAAGCCAACCGGCTCACCGATCAGACCAGCCTGGACGCCGCCAAATGGCAATCGGACATTGTCAATGCGCTCGCGCAGGCCGAAGCCGTGGCCGATCAGGCGAAGGTCCAGGTGAATCAGGCGGTCACGAAACTCCAGACCGCCTACGACGGCCTCGGCGATCCGAATGCCGTTGCGTCGCAGCCGCAGAACACCAGCACCACACCGACCTCTACCACCACCTCCACACCCAACACGGGCAAGCCCAGTTATGTGTCGAGCAACCACAACGGCAGCGGCTCCGGATCCCCTTCCAGCTCGCTGTACTCCGGTGGTACGAGCTCGAGCGCACCAACCGGGGCGAAGCCGTCCGGCGATGTGGCCAAGTGGATCGAGGATGCGAAAAAGGCGCTCATCGCCATGGGTTACGACCCGAAGGATATCGATGAGAACGCGATCGCACTGATCATCCAGCACGAATCGGCTGGCGATCCGTACGCCGAAAACCGCTGGGATAGTAACTGGGTGGCCGGACATCCGTCCAAAGGGCTCATGCAGACCATCGACAGCACTTTCAACGCCTACAAAGCGCCCGGCCACGACGACATCTGGAATCCGGTCGACAACATCATCGCTGGGGTTCGGTACTCGATCGATACATACGGATCGCTCGGCAATGTGCCAGGTGTCGCGGCGGTCAATTCCGGTGGCGCATACCGCGGCTACTGACGGCGAGCGAACAAGGCGTCATCGACTGTTGGCGAACAAGGCGTACTGTGCCGCTGCCCTCTGCTGGGTCTCCCACAATCGACGGCCCAGGAGCAATGCGACGTAGCGCCGGTAGGCGACGAAACACCGGAACTGCGCGTCGGACGATTGCGCCGAATAGTCCTGGACACACGCCGTATTCGGAACTTCCTCGGGTGGATCCACCGCACGGCGATCAACCGCCGCACCCAATTCCACCGATTCAGCGACGAATACGGTTGCGGCCGCGTCGTCTCGGGTTCGGAACACCAGTACACTCGGCGTCATCGCGACCCGATCCACGCCAGCGCGCTGCAACACCGGGAATCGTCCGCCCTGATCGAGGATGTAGTTCAGATAGCCACGCGCGGTGTAGACGACCTCGCCTTGACCATCGGGTTCTGGAACGACTCCGCCAGCATGCAGGGCACGAATGAGGACGCTATCCGGATCCTGACGAAGGGTATTTAATTTGCCGATCGGCGTTGGTACGAATTTGTCCAGTTCCGGGAGTTCCGCGTCGAGGTATTTCTGCGTCATCTCGGTCAGCCGAGTGAGATCCGCTGACCGAGCATCCGCAAGGACGCTCACCACGTAAACCCCGTGCGCGGTCGTACTGCCGAGCGTAGGAACCGCCGGTCGCCAGTGCGCGCTAGATGTCGGATATTTGGGCAGCGTGACCGCGACATTCTCTGGACTGAGCCCGAAATCCACAGTATCGAGCTCCTTAGCCGCGGCCTCTGCCGCCGTCGCATCCGGAAACCGAAGCACCGTTATCACCAGACCCTCCCGCTCGTGACTACCATGCGTGGCTTTGGTCAGCGGGCGTGAGTCGTCGGCGGATCCAGTCGAGAACCCCACGACGAAGTCGTATTTCTGCAGTACCGGTACGACGGCATCGGCCAAGTAGAAGGTCACCGACTTCGCCTCGGTGTGTGCGGCCGCCGCGGCACCACCGGTGTACTTGCCGTCCACCTCATGTGGGCTCAGCACCGCATCCGACATCCGGGCGGCCTCGAGGCGCCGGTATCCGAGATCGCTCAGACGTGACGACAATTTGGGTGGCGATGTCGGCAGGGCACCAACATCGAGTGTGCGCACGTCGATTTCGGCGGCGACACCGCTGCCATGCACAGTCGCACCACATCCGGATGCGACGACAACAGCAGTAAGCACAGCGACCGTGCGCAGAGCTGAAAACATCCGGCCGCGCTTCATCGGCTCACCTTGGGGAGGTTGTCGAGAATGTTCTGCAGGATCTGGCGCGCGCCGAGGCACCGCAGCTCGGGATGTTCGCCGACCGAGGAACCCGCAACCGAGACCGTCACCACCTCGGACGGACGGCCATCGGTGGCAGGGCGGTATACCCCATGCCGAGTGCACGAGGTCGACTTCATCTCGGCCTCGTCGACATCGACCGTATTCCCGCCACCGAAGTCGAAATGAATCGGTTTCTGCTCGTTGGGCGGAGTGTACGTCCAGAGGGACACGGTGACTGTGTTCGCAGAAACCCACTTACACGTATGCAGCGAGTCCGGAGTCCCATGAACCAGTTCGCCGATCGATAATTTCAAGGTGATGGTGTCGACCACCGCACAGGGGTCGTGCCGTGCCAACGAACCACGAAAGTTCTGCAGCTGCGGCACTTTGACACTGAGATTACGAGCCAGCTCTGCCGCGGCTTCGTCCGAGATTCGGCAAAGTTTGTCGGCCGATCCCTCGTGCACAGCCCCCACATGAACGACGATTCCGAACTGCGGATCGGCGGCAGCGGGCAACAACGCGCGGTCGCACTGATTTTCTGCAGCCGCAGGGTTTTCGAGCACCGGAACTCCGCTGACTTTCGTGCTGCTGTCTCGAAATCCATCGATCCGCTCGACGTCCACGGTGATCGAATACCCACCTGCAGTCGCATTGCAGGATCCCCAATCGCCGAAGGCCGGTTTCCGCTCCCATTCCCCCAGGGAATCCACCAACGGATCGTTCATGGCGGAGCACACATCGATCGACCGCAGCTTCGTCATGTTGAACCCGGCAAGCGGGTTCGGTCTATCGGGGTCCGACCCACCTCCGCTGAGCGCGACCGCACCGGTCACGGCCGCGAGCAGAACCACCACTCCCATGAGCGCACCGATCCAGACCCGCTTACGTTTGCGCCGATCCGATCGGTTCGGTGACCATGCCTCGAGCTGCCGGAGTTTCTCATCGAAGCTCGGACCAGCCCCCGGGCCGATGGTGTCATCGGCGCCGACGATCTGCGTCGCTTCCGGATCGGTGAGCAGCGCAGACAGTTCCGCGCCCTGTGCGCGAACAGCCCGATGGACCGCGGCGGACCATGGATGCGCCTGGGGCGGAAGCGGTCCCAAAAAGTCGAGGATTTCCGCCGGGGTAGGGCGGGTTTTCGGGTCCTTGCGCAGACAGGGCTCGACGAGGTGACGCACCTCCGGAGGGAGGCCGCTGAGGTCGGGCTGGGTGTGCACGATGTTGTAGAGCGTGTGCGGCAGGGAAGATCCGGCGAAGGGGCTCTTGCCGCCCGCTGTCATCGCTAGAACAGCGCCAAGGGAGAAGATGTCACTGGCGGGGGTCAGCGCCTCGGATTGCGCCTGCTCGGGCGACATGAAGGCGGGCGAGCCGATGATCGAGCCGGTATGGGTCAGTTCGGATCGGCCTTCGACGGCACGAGCGATACCGAAGTCGATGACGCGCGGACCATCCTCGGCAAGGATAACGTTGGCGGGCTTGAGATCTCGATGGATCAATCCGACGCCATGAATCGCATGCAAAGCAGAGGCAAGGCCTACGGCGAGGGTCCGCACTTGCGCGGATGGTAGCGGCCCATGGTCTTGCACCGCTTTGTCCAAGGGCACACCAGGTACAAAAATAGATGCAAGCCAAGGTGTTTCAGATTCGATGTCGAAGTCGATCACGGCCGCGGTGAAAGCGCCCGATACCCGCGCGGAGGTTTGCACCTCCCGGCGGAAGCGCGGCAGGAAGTCCTCTTCGGTAATCAGGTGCGCGTGCACCTGTTTGATCGCGACCAAGCGGCCATCGGGACCGACGCCGAGTAGCACCCGACCCATGCCACCGGCACCGAGCTGACCCAGCAGCAGGTATCTGCCGATGCGGACGGGGTCACCGGGCTGCAGCTGCGTCACCATCAGGATTTCCTCAATCTGTCGACAACCCCACGGAGTACCGATTCGGTTGCGGCACAGGCAGCCTCGACAGCCGTTCGGTCTGCGGGTACGACCATTACGGTGATCAATTCCCCCCGATCTTCGATGGTCGGGCGTACCAGGTGAATTGTTGTGCAGACGCCACTGCTGGTGGTTATGCGCGTCGAGGCGAGACCGCCCAGCTTGCCACCGTCCACCACAAAGTTGCTATACCTCGAATTGTCGTCGACCCGTGGTTCCTCATCCGTCCGGACAGTGATGAGACCGAAATTAGTGCCCTTCCATGAGCAGGTGTGTACGTTTTCCGGCGACGGCTCGGCTGTCGATCCCATCGTGGCTGCAATGACCGTTGGATCGACCGAAGTACAGGGGTCTATCGGCACAACCGACTGCTTCGGCGGACTGACGCGCGGTGGATCGGTCACCAATCGCGTGACAACAGCTCTCAGGGCCTGCGCGGCCAACTCACAGACATCCCCGTCCACCAGGCCGATCTTCAGCTCGACACCGATGAATGGTTTGGCGCGAAGCGCGATACCGCGGGCGCACGACTGCGTTTCGGTTGTTGTATCGAGTACCGATTTGCCCGCAACCGAGGTGCCGGTTTCGCTGCGCGATCCGGCAAGTACGGTCCCAACACTAACCGTCATGGCGGGCTTCTTGCCATCAACGGTCGCGAACTGTGTACTGCAGACCGAGGAATTCGTCAGCTTGGGTCTTAGCGGTTGACCGAGCGTACCGACTACATCGGAGCCGAGCAGTTTGCACGAGTCGACCAGCCGCAGTTGATCATCGGACAAATCGACAGACTTGTTCGCCAGTGGATCCGGTGTGGGCTGGGTGCGAGTGAGCAACACCGCCGTGGTCCCGCCTGCGATCAACAACGTCACCGCAGCCGCGGCAATTGCCCATCGAGCCGGACGCCTTGGCTTTTCGGGATCGGGGACCCGCCCGTCCAGCGCCACCCACCGTTCCGCATCGGCCCGCGCCCGCGCGATCTGTTGCCGCACTCCGCCCGACCAGTTGGACTGGGCGGTCACAGCATCGACCGATTCGAGCAGCTGAGCGGGCGTCGGGCGATAGGCGGGGCGCTTATCGAGGCACGCATCGAGCACCGGGCGCAATATCGTCGGCACTCGGCTCGTGTCGGCCCGGTTGTGCACCACGTTGTACAAGGTCTGCGGCGGCGACGCCCCGAGGAATGGGCTCTGCCCGGTCGCGGCGAACAACAGCATGGCACCGACGGAGAACACATCACTGGCGGCGGTGAGCTGTCGGCCTTCTGCCTGCTCGGGCGACATGAAGGCGGGTGACCCGATGAGCGAGCCGGTGCTGGTGAGCTGGGGATCCCCCTCCAGCGCCCGGGCGATACCGAAGTCGATGACGCGCGGACCATCCTCCGCGAGCAGCACGTTGGTCGGTTTGAGGTCGCGGTGCACCATGCCGGCGCGATGAATCTCCATGAGCGCCGATGCCAGTCCCGCAGTGAGCAATCGGAGCCCACCCAATGGCATCGGGCCGAATTGGTCGACAGCGTCGCGGAGCGCTGGGCCCGGGACGAAGACCGAGGCGAGCCACGGCTCGGGCGCATCCGGATCGGCATCCATGACCGCAGCCGTGTATGCGCCGGTGACGCGCTGCGATGCCTGGACTTCCAGTCGGAAACGGGCGCGGAATTCCGGGTTCTGAGCGAGGTGGCGGTGGATCATCTTGACCGCTACGAGCCGTCCATCCGGCGAACGCCCGAGCAGCACCCGCCCCATCGCACCCTGCCCGACTACGGCGATCAAGCGGTGGCGACCCGCCATCTGCGGATCATGCGGCCCCAGTGATTCCAACTCCGCCCCTCCCCTCGGTCCTGCTCGGGATAGTACCGGCGCAATCGCCGATCGTCCCCGCGGCGGAGCGCTCAGGCGAAGCTCTTGCCGCGTTCGGCCAGGGCGGTGCGGAGTTTGGCGATGGCGGTCGGGCCGACGCCGTGTAGGGCGGCGACGTCGCGTTCGGTCCAGCTGGTCAGGTCGGACAGGTGCTGGATGCCGGCGGCGGCCAGGGCGCGTTCGGCGGGTTTGCCGAGTTTGGCGGGTAGGTCGGAGTCGGGGGCACTGGTCACCGGGCACCACCTCTCATCGAATCGCTGCACGGTGCTGCACTCATTGCCCGTCCTGCTCGGCGGGACCGACAAGTGAGAGTAGAGGCGGCTCGACGCGAGGGTGTGACGTACGCCCCGTAAAGTCGTCTCAGAACAGCAGCGTAAAAGAACGCGGCACACCGTGCAGCGCGAGGAGCACCAGTGTCACTCGATCAGCCACTCGCCCCGCTTCCCCAGGAGGGCATGGGGTTTGCGTCGGCGTGGCCCATCCGGGCTGGCGATGTAGATCCGTACAACCGCTTGCGGTTCGACGCCGTCGCACGCTACCTGCAGGATATTGCCTGGGAGCAGCTGCAGCAGACGAATCTGCATACCACCGATCCGACCTGGATCGTGCGTCGTACGGTCATCGACGTCATCCGGCCGATCCTGTGGCCCGACGAGGTGCGGCTGCTGCGCTGGTGTTCGAGTATGTCCACCCGGTGGACGAATATGCGGGTCCGGGTTACCAGCGCCAACGGCGGATTGATCGAGACCGAGGGCTTCTGGATCAATATCAGCGAGTCCAACAACATGCCGGCGCGGATCAGCGATGAGGGCCTGGCCTATCTGGCCCAGACCACCAATGAGCACCGCCTGCGCTGGCGGCCCTATCTCATCGACGCCACACCGCCGGAATCGGATACCGATATGCCGTTCCCGGTGCGGGCCACCGATATCGACCAGTACAACCACGTCAACAACGCCTGCTACTGGCAGGCGGTGGAACAGTTCCTGGTCGAGTACCCCAAGCTCGTCGCGGGCCCGCATCGCGCGGTGATCGAGTACGTGGCGCCGGTACTCGCGCGTCAGCACGTCACCGTGCGCAGCCGCTACGAGCCGGGCGATCGCTCCGGGCGGCCGGTACTGCGGTTGTGGTTCGTGGTCGGCGGCACGACCACCACGGTCGTGCGCATCATGCCCCTGTAAGAAACCGGCTCCGTTCGCTGGGAACGGAGCCGGTCGCCGGTTCAGCCGCGCGCGGCCTTGAGCAGATCCTCGCGGGTGGTGAACTTGACCCGCGGACGTCCCGAGGCCTTGCCCGCGGATTTCTCCGCCGTATCGATCGCCTTCCAGCCCGCACGGTCGACCAGATCGGCCTGCCGCTGCGCGAGCAGTGCCTTCAGTGCGGCCCGATCGGCCTGTGGCGCATCGAGTTTGCCTGTGCTGAAGTCGGCGAGCAGCAGCTCGACGGTCTCCTCGGAGTCGATGCGGTTGGACCCGATGACACCGCGCGGACCGCGCTTGATCCAGCCGCTCACATAGACACCGGGCAGCGGGACACCGTCTTCGCCGATTACCCGCCCGTGCTCATTGGGAACGACCGCGCGGCGCTCATCGAAGGGCAGATCCTTGATCGGTTCGCCCTTGTAGCCGATCGAGCGCAGCACCAGCCCGGTCTCGAGGGTTTCGGTGCGATCGGTCGCGCGCGCCACCAATTGGTCGTTCTCACTGACCAATTCGTTGTGCGCGAACTCCACCGACTCGACGTGCTCGGTACCGTGCAACGCGGTCGGCGAGGTCAGGTAGCGGAAGACGATCCGCTTGTTCGCCGGATCGCGGTGGCCGGCCGCGAACTCCTCGGCGAGGGTGTACTTGAGCTGCAGTGACGGCTCGACCTCCGGATCGTCGAGCAGCGCCTGGCTGGCCGGGTCGAGCGCGAGGTCGGCCTCGTCGACGACGATATCGACGCCCTTCAGATGCGCGAGCGCCAGGAACTCCGGCGAGGTGTAGGCCGCCTGCAGCGGACCACGCCTGCCGAGCA
This sequence comes from Nocardia sp. NPDC005998, assembly GCF_040614395.1. Lineage (NCBI taxonomy): Bacteria > Bacillati > Actinomycetota > Actinomycetes > Mycobacteriales > Nocardiaceae > Nocardia > Nocardia sp. NPDC005998. Next base: position 137,234 of record NZ_JBEXUI010000021.1, read on the forward strand.
CGACCACCTCGCGGATATTGCTGGCGCGCAGCGCATCCAGGGCATAGTCGGCGATATCGGTCTTGGCGAGTTCGTCCGGATCCACCGTCAGCACGCGGGCGACATCGAGGGCGACATTGCCATTGCCGACGATCACCGCGCGCTCGGCGGACAGGTCGAAGTGTCGGTCCGCAAAGTCGGGGTGGCCGTTGTACCAGGCGACGAACTCGGTCGCCGAATGGCTGCCGGGCAGATCCTCACCGGGCACGCCAAGGCGCCGGTCGGAGGATGCGCCGACGGCATAGATGACCGCGTGGTGATGGGCCAGCAGTTCCTCGTGCGTGATGTGCGTACCGACCTCGACATTGAGGTAGTACTGCAGCGTCTCGCGACGGAACGCGGACTCGAACAGGCCCGAGACCGTCTTGGTGCCCGGGTGGTCGGGGGCGACACCCGCGCGCACCAGCCCCCACGGCGTGGGTAGCCGGTCGAACATCTCGACCTCGACATCGCAACGCCGCAGCAGTTCGTCGGCGGCGTAGCAGGCGGCGGGCCCCGCACCGACAATGGCGACGCGCAGGGTGCCGAGTTCCTTGGGCGGACGTGCGGGCGTGACGATCGGATCGAAGTTCGATTCGAGCGGATGCCGTTGGAAGTAGGCGGCATTGATGTCACGGAACCTGGCCAGTGACGCGGTCAGATCATCCTCGGAGAAGATGGCCTCAACCGGGCACGCGTCGACGCAGGCACCGCAGTCGATACAGGTGTCGGGATCGATGTAGAGCATTTCGGTGGTCGCGAACTCCGGCTGATCCGGGGTAGGACGAATGCAATCGACCGGGCACTCAGTGACGCAGCTGGCGTCGTTGCAACAACGCTGCGTGATTACGTAGGCCATATTGTGCAGATCCTCGAAAATGTACGTGGGTTGTAGCCACCCAAGGGGTCAGGTGTGGGCGGGAGCGTCACCGCCGCGGAGCCTGCGGAGGGTGCCCCAGGGGGCGCCGCGTTGTGATGCCGCTTTCAGTTTGCCTCGAGTGTGGTCGAGGCCTCTCTTCCGCTAGGCCTTACGGTATCTGCATGGTGCGGACTCTGATCCTCATGCGGCACGGTAAATCGGCCTACCCCGACGGTATCTCGGATCATGAGCGCCCGCTCGCGCCACGCGGTCAGCGTGAGGCCGGCCTGGCCGGACAGTGGTTGCGCGATACCCAGCCACCGATCGATGCGGTGCGCTGCTCGACCGCCACGCGCACCCGCGAGACCCTGGCTGCCACCGGCGTCACCGCGCCGGTGGTCTATGAGGCGGGCATCTATGAGGCGTCGCCGCGCACGCTCATCGAGTTGATCCAGCTCAGCGATGACGATGTCGAGACGCTGCTGGTGATCGGGCACGCGCCCGGAATGCCGTGGACGGCATGGGAGTTGGCGAGCAACCGAGATTCCGATCGGGCGATCGAGCTCAGCAGGAAATTCCCCACCTCGGCACTCGCGGTGCTCGAATTCGACCGGCCGTGGGCGCAGGTGGATGAGGGCACCGGCGATCTGGTGCGCTTCCACATCCCGCGTTGAGCACGGGCTCGGCGTCGTCAGCGCAGTAGCTTGCCGCCGACGACCACAACGACGCCGAGGACGACGAGCAGGACGAACGCGGCGAATCCGCCGAGCAGCCACCACACGACGCCGAGCGCCAGTACGAACGGTGCCACCGCGATGGCGGTGATCACCGGGCTTTCCTTGACCGTAGCCCAGGCCGCGCGGCCCCTGATCCGGTCGATGTCCTTACCTGGCATGTCACCAGGGTAGGTGCGAAAACTAGTTCTCGCCGTCGAGCCGGTGGGATGCTCAGCGGATGGATTGGAAAATCGAACTGGTCGCCATTCCGGTGACCGACGTGGACCGCGCCAAGGATTTCTACACCAAGATCGGCTTCAATGCCGATCACGACCACCGGGTCAATGAGAGCCTGCGCTTCGTCCAACTGACCCCGCCCGGCTCCGGCTGCTCCATCTGCATCGGCGAGGGCATCACCGACGCCGCACCCGGCAGCGTCGTAGGCATGCAGATGGTCGTCGCGAGCGCCGAAGACGCATACCAGCAGCTGGTCGCGGCAGGTGTGGAGGCGACCCCCGTAAAGGATATGGGCTGGGGCCTGTTCACCTTCTTCGCCGATCCCGACGGGAACAAGTGGGCGGTACAGGAGTTGCCCAAGCGCGACTGAGTCCGAGATATCGGCCCATCTCGGTCATCGCCGCGCAGCAGCTGCGCGGCGATGACCATATTCGGGCTCCGACGGCCCATGGAAGGTACGCAGGCGGCGGCGAGCGGTTCCGAATTTCGGCAGAATGAAGACTTGCTTGGAGTGCACTCCAGGTTATTAACGTCGTTGGTGTTCATCGAGAAGGGCGAGTGCAGTGGGTGGAGCCGTAAGTCAGGTTGTCGGTGATCAGCAGGCCGTCGATATCGATCGGGAGAAGCCGCAGTATTCGATCGGCGAGGCGGCCGATCGGTCCGGGCTCAGCCGCGACACGTTGCGCTGGTACGAGCGGATCGGGTTGATGAACTACATCGGGCGCGATCACGCCGGGAAGCGCCGGTTCAGCAATCGCGATCTGGAGTGGTTGGCATTGATCGGCCGGCTGCGTGCCACCGGCATGTCGGTGGCGGACATGGTCCGCTACGCCGAATTGGTGCGGGAAGGGGAATCCACCGTGCCCGAGCGGCTGCAGATGTTCCGCAATACCCGCGCCGAGGTGCTCGCCAAGATCGACGAACTTCGCCAGACGGTGGCCGTGCTGGATTACAAGATCGACCTGTACGAGGGCAAGACCTCCGCCGTCAAACCGGCCGCGCTCACACAACCATGCGAAGGGACCAGGATATGAATGCTGCACCGCGTGCATGCACCGTCGCGATCCGGCGGTCCCGATCGAGGAATCGGTCGCCGCGATGGCCGAACTCGTCGCGCAGGGCAAGGTTCGGGCGCTGGGCCTATCCGAGGTGACCGGCAACGAACTGCGCGCGGCCCATGCGGTGCATCCGATCTCGGCCGTGCAGTCCGAATGGTCGCTGTTCTCCCGGGACGTCGAGCGCAGCGCGGTACCCGTCGCCGCCGAACTCGGCATCACCTTCGTTCCGTACTCGCCGCTGGGTCGCGGATTCCTCACCGGATCCTTCACCGCGGCAAGCGAATTGGCCGATGGCAAGGACTTCCGGCACCTGCAGCCGCGCTACTCCGGCGATAACGCGGCACACAATGCCGAACTGCTCGCGCCGCTGCGCGCCATCGCGGACGCCCGCGGTATCTCGCTCGCCCAGGTGGCATTGGCGTGGGTGCACGCCCAGACGGGTGTCCGCGGACTTGCGGTGGTCCCGATTCCGGGCACCCGCAGCCGCACCCGGCTCGCCGACAACGTTGCCGCCGCCACCATTTCGCTCACCGCCGAGGAGTTGGCCACGCTGGAACCGATCGCCGATAAGGTGGCCGGAGACCGGTACACAGATATGTCCTTCACCTCCGTCGGCCGGGAATGACCGCGCGTAGTGCACGCACAGCAGATCAGGAGTAATCGGTGTCCACACTGACCCTCAATGTCCGGTTCACCGCCAAGCCCGGTCACGAGACCGAGTTGCGCGAGACGCTGGAGGATATGGTCGCGCCGACGCTCGCCGAACCAGGCTGTCTGGCCTATGAGCTGTACCTGCACCCGAGCGATCCGAGCCGCGTGGTGCTGCTCGAGGAGTGGGTCGACGAGGCGGCGCTCGCGGCACATTTCGAAACGCCGCATCTGAAGGAGTGCTCCGCCACATTGGCGGAGATCCTGCTCGAGCCGTTGCAGGTCCGGCGGTTCAACGACGTCGGCTGAGCCAGCACGGCAGTCGATTGCAGCACGGCGATCCGGACCACAGTCCGGGCATATCGCCGTGCTGCTCTACTATCCGGACCTATGGAGTACCCAGACGGGCGTGTGTTCATGGATAAGCAGACCCCGGAAGCGTTTCGAGCGCTGAACACCGTGGCCAGCACGGTCCGCGCGGCGGGCGCCGCGGCCGGACTCGACCGCAGGCTCATCGAATTGATCAACGTGCGCGTCTCGCAGATCAACGGCTGCGCCTATTGCCTCGACGTGCACCATCGCGCGGCCGTCGCGGCCGGGGCCACCGAGCGCGAACTCGCCGTACTGCCCGCATGGGACCGCACCGAGCTGTACACACCGCAGGAACGGGCCGCGCTGACACTGGCCGAACTCACCACCACATTGCCGGATGAGGCGACGATGGACCGTGAGTACGCTCGGGCCCGAGAGCTTTTATCCGATGATCAGGTCTCGGCGATCCTCTGGATCGCCACCACGATCGGCGCGTTCAACCGGGTGTCGATCCTCAGCAAGCACCCAGTGCGCCCACGGAAGGAGAAGCCGACCATGACCGAACCGACGCCCGAGAGCAAGGTCGTCCGCAATGACGAGAAGAGCCGCTATGAGGTGTTCTTCGATGGCGAGCTGGCCGGGTTCAGCGAATACGAGGAGCGCGATGACGAGACGGTGTTCATCCACACCGAGATCGATGGCGGGTTCTCCGGTAAGGGCCTCGGCAGCATCCTGGCCAAGAACGCGGTCGAGGATGTGATCGCCCGCGGCCGGGTGATCCGGCCGCTGTGCCCGTTCATCAAGGCATATCTCGAGAAGCATCCGCAGTACGACGCACATGTGGTCGGCAAGGGCGTCACGCGATGAGTGATCTCGAGCTGCATCCGGAGGAGGCGGTCTGCGAGGCATCGCCGAGTCCCGGACCTGTCGCCGAGTTCTATCCGGCACGCGAGGTCCCACTCGGCGGTGTGCGCGGCGTCTACGTGGAACGCGTACTGCCGCAACGTGATCTGCCGACCGTCGGCGCCTGGTGCTTCCTCGACCATTTCGGCTCGCCAACGGTCACCAAGACGGGTGCGTCGCCGGATATCGACCCGCATCCGCATATCGGACTGCAGACAGTGACCTGGCCGTTCGACGGACGGATCCGCCATCGGGATTCGGTCGGCTCCGATGTGGAAATCGAACCGGGTCAGCTGAACCTGATGACCTCCGGCCGCGGCATCGCGCATTCCGAGTACGGCGTCGCCGGTGCGCACGCCGGGCACGGGCTGCAGCTGTGGATCGCATTGCCCGGCGACAGCCTCGGCATCGATCCGCATTTCGAGCAGCATCGCGACCTGCCGGTCTACCAGGGGGCAGGAGTGCAGGCCATCGTGCTGATCGGCACCTTCGCCGGACTCACCTCACCTGCCAAGGCCTATACGCCGATCGTCGGCGCGGATGTGCGGATCGAGCCCGGCACCGATACCACCATCACCCTCGATCCCGATTTCGAGCACGCACTCATGGTGATCGACGGCGACCTCACCGCCGCCGACACCGAAATCGCCGCCGGCCCACTGCTCTATCTGGGCACCGGACGCGACGAACTGCGACTCAGCAGCACCGCGGGCGCCCACTTCGCGCTGATCGGTGGCGAACCGTTCGGCGAAGAACTGGTGATGTGGTGGAACTTCGTCGGCCGCAGCCATGAGGACATCGTCGCAGCCCGAAATGATTGGGAGAAGCACGATCTCGACCGCTTCGCCGATATCGCGGGCCACACTCCGGAACAGCGCATCCCGGCTCCGCCATTGCCGGGTCTGCATCTGAAGCCGCGCAAGCGTCGAATCGGCCAGGCCAGAACCTGAATTCGAGGCGCCGCCGCGCGGCCCCGGTGAAATCACCGGGCGTGACCCTCTTCTGATGTCGATCACGAAACGGTATCGTCGGCAACCAAAACGGACATTCCACTCGGGTGGCGCGACGAGAAGAGCACGATGAGGATCTCCACTATTACCGCGACGGCACTGCTGGCGCTGGCGACCACCACGATCGGAGCCAGTGTCGTGCACGCGGAACCCGCACCGCCCGTGGCGAATTCGACCGCAGACGCACCACTCGATCTGCAGGGCGTATTCCAGCAGATCGGCTACCGCGTCACGGCAGCCGAGAACCGCCATGCCGTGGTGACCACCATTTCGGAGGGTCGCTGGGATCTGGTCCGGGAGAACAAGGTCGTCTCGCTGACCGATCACAACGGGCAGGTCGTCGCCGCGCTGCCGACCGCGCTGAATATCGGCGGACACCGGATCAATCTGGCCCCGGTCATCGATGAGGCGGGTACCCGGCTGTCGCTGACACCCATTAGCAGGTCGGATGAGCCGGTGCGCGACGTCAGCACCCAGGAGCGCTTCTTCGGTCAGATCGAAAAGTCGATGCCGCAGGTCCTGACGGGCGCGGCCATCGGTGCGGCCATCGGGTTCGTACTCGGCTTCCCCCTCGGCCTGTTCGTCGTCGACTTCGTCACCGTTCCGATCACCACGGTGGTAGGTGGCGTCATCGGCGCGTTCGCCGGTCTGTCGACCGGCGGTGGTGAGCCGGCGGTCCAGGCCGCGATGGACTACTTCAACGTCAATCCCTGAACGCCATCGTGGGCGGGGAGCAGGCGCTGCGTGCCGATCACCCGTAGCAGATCCAGCTTCTCCGCCGCATCGGTACCCGGACGGGGCAGGTAGACGAGTAGTCGCTGGGCCTCGTTCGGGGTGAGCAGGGTTTCGCAGATGGTATCGATCAGACCGACCTCGGGATGCAGGATCCGCTTGGTGTCGGAGATCCGCACCGCCACTTCGTGTTCGTTCCAGAGCCGCTCGAATTCCGCACTTGCGGAACGCAATCGGCTCACGAATTCGGTGACATCGGCATCGCCGGAACGACGCGCGGCGGTCGCGCGCAGGTCCGCGACATGCTTGCGGCCCAGCCGATCCCAATCCTCGGCCGGGAAGATGGCCCGCGACGACGGGTCGGTGAACCAGCGCCAGGCGTAGAACCGATCCCAGCCGCGCCGATTCCCGTGGTCACCGACGAGCAGCGTGTGCATCCGGTTCTGTACCAAGACCTCGCCGAGGTCGGTGATAACGGTGGCCGCGGTGTCGTCGAGCTTCGCCAGCACATGCATGATCCCGGGACCGACGTGCTTATCCGCGAGCTCACGCCCGGGCGCGGCGTGGTCGCACAGGTGGTAGAGATGGTCGCGTTCGTCATTGCTGAAGCGCAGCGCCCGCGCCAGCGCGGCGAGCACCTGCGTGGACGGCCGCGGGCCACGGGACTGCTCCAACCGGGTGTAGTAATCGGTCGACATGCCCGCGAGCAGGGCGACCTCGTCCCGGCGCAGGCCGGGGGTGCGCCGGCGGACCCCCGGCGGCAGCCCGACATCGGCAGGCGTCAGCTGTTCGCGGCGCCTGCGCAGGAAATCGGCCAGTTCGGATCGGTCCATGTCACCACTGTCCCGCAATACCCGGCGCCGAGCCAGGGATCGCCGATCCCCCGATAGGCGATCTCTGCCGCACCCCTTTCCCAGGGGGCAGGCTTGATGCCATGACGACATCGAAGATCACCACTGATACCGAACTCGGCAAAACCGGCCCTGCCGTCAGCCGCATCGGACTCGGCGCCATGGGCATGTCCGGCGTGTACGGCGCCGCCGATGACACCGAATCGATCGCGACCATCCACGCCGCTCTGGACTCCGGTGCCAACCTCATCGACACCGGCGACTTCTACGGCGCGGGCCATAACGAGATGCTGATCGGCCGGGCCATCGCCGAACGTCCCCGTGCGGATGTAGTGCTCAGTGTGAAGTTCGGCGCGCTGCGCGGACCAGGTGGCACCTGGGGCGGCACCGACAGCCGCCCCGTCGCACTGCGCAACTTCCTCATCTACAGCCTGCAGCGCCTCGGCGTCGACTACATCGACATCTACCGACCCGCGCGCCTGGACCCGAACGTGCCGATCGAGGACACCATCGGCGCCATGGCCGAACTCGTCGAGGCGGGCTACATCCGACACATCGGACTGTCCGAGGTCGGTGTGGAGACCATCCGCCGGGCCGCGGCTGTGCATCCGATCGCGGATCTGCAGATCGAATACTCGTTGATCTCGCGCGGTATCGAGGCCGAAATCCTGCCCGCGGTACGGGAACTCGGCATCGCGATCACCGCGTATGGCGTGCTGTCACGCGGCCTGCTGAGCGATTCGGTGCGCCAGGGCACGACCTTCGCCCCCACCGACTTCCGTGCGCACAGCCCGCGCTTCCAGGGTGAAAATCTCTACCAGAACCTAAAATTGGTCGAGGCGCTCGCGAATATCGCTGCGACGAAGGATGTTTCGATCGCACAACTGGCCATCGCCTGGACGCTGACCCGGGGCGCGGATATCGTGCCGATCCTCGGCGCGCGCACCCGCGAACGCTGGTCGGAATCCCTTGGCGCACTGGATATCCAGCTCAGCGTCGAGGAACTGGCCAGCATCGAGGCCGCGGTGCCCGCGGATCGGATCGCGGGTGAGCGCTATGCGGCCGCGCAGATGACGTTGCTGGACAGCGAGCGCTGATCTGGCCGGGAGAGCGGCTCGGCGGCACCGCCAATTCGACATCGACCCGCGCCGCGATATCGGCGCGCGCCCGCTCGAGCGGCGGCAGCGGGAAACGGTCAGTACGAGGACGTACTCGTCAGCGTGACGACGAGATAGCCGATCGCGAGAACCGCACAGGCCACATTGGCAACAGTGGCGGCGATCGCCCAGGTCTTCGCCTTCTTGGACGCATCGAACGCACCCGCGAAATCCCCGCTGTGCCATTTCGAATGCACCTGCGCACCGAAGAGAATCGATACGATGCCGAGCACGGAACCCACCATGCAGGTGAGGGTCCCGAGGATGGTGGCCCCGATCGCCCAGCCCAGATGGGCGGGCGGCTCCGCCGGCGGATACTGCGGATATCCGTACCCCGGCTGCGGACCATATCCCGGCTGGTTGATGGGGTAGCCGTAACCGCCTGGCTGTTGCCCATCAGTCATGGCAGTGATCCCGTCTCGAAGTCGGCGGCAGGGCCCGGCAGTTGCGGCCGAGGCCGTTACCAGCGTACGAACCCAACCCGCGTCGCGCACCACGGCCCTGCGCCGGATGGACTAGCCGTGAGACGACCTGGGCAGCCGGTAGCCGCGTTCAGCGAGGATGGCGCGCAACAGATCCGGACGGTTGGTGATCAGTCCGTCCACGCCGAGATCGATCAGCGCGGTCATGGTGGCGCGATCGTCCACCGTCCACGGCACCACGGTCATGCCGCGCTGATGTGCGGCGTGGACCAGTTCGGCGGTGGTGAACGCCGCATAGCCCGGATCCTCGACCGTGCCGTCCTGCGGGCTGCCGTGCACCGGCGACAGGATATTCGCGCCGAAGGACGCCGCTGCCGCCACATATTTCTCCGGCAGCGTGCCCGAGAAGTCATCGATATCGATTCCACCCAACCAGGGCGACGCACCCGGCTGACCCGCCTGCAGAAACTGCTGCCCATTTGTCAGCGCGACGATCGGCAATTCCGGCGCCACCTGCCGCATCCGCATCAGCGCACCCCAGTCGAAACTCTGTATGGTCACCCGGTTTTCGAAATGCGCCCGATGCACCTGCGCCGCGACCACCTGGACGAACTGCTCCCGCGGCGCGGTCTGCTCCGGAGCACCCGCCTCCACCTTCGTTTCGATATTCAGCATGACGTCATCGGCTCGATACGCCCGAACCAGATCGAATACCTCCGATAGCAACGGCATTCGCTCCCCCGGCACGGTTCGCTGATCCGGAAATGCAGCCAATCGCTTGGAGCCACAATCGATTGTCCGCACCTGAGCCAATGTCAGATCCCGAATGAACTGTGTACCCGGCACATACGGAAACCGTGGATCACCGGGAAACGCGGGCGCAGTGTCGACACATTTGTCCGGACTCGGATCCCGATCGTGGGTGACCACCGCGAACCCATCCGCCGTGATCTGCACATCCAACTCCAAGGTGCTGACGCCGAGCTCCAAGGCATTCGCGAACGCGGCCAGAGTGTTCTCTACCACCAGCGCGGCACCACCCCGATGCGCCTGCAGATCGAAACTTCGCCCCGGTCCGTCCGCCGACGCCGCACCGGCGGCGGCCACCAACGCCCCAGCCAGACCAGCCACGAACCATGGTCGCATGCACCTCATCGTGACAAACCCACCCCACCACCGCGCAACTATCGAATGAACAACCGACGCGGGGATCTGGCTTCAGCTCCGGACTGCGGCATCATCGCCGATCAGTTCGGCGACCAGCCGCCGACTCCGTCCGACCTGACATCCGTCGATCCTGGCCGTGGTGATGGTCCGGCGGATCGGCCGGGATGATGATCACGTTATGCACGCTGCCACGGCTGGGGTTCATGCCGGACAAAGTCGCCGTCGGCCACCGATTGCGGTGGTCTACGCACCGCTGCGCCATTGCTGGTCCGGCGAGCGCGCAGGCCGCCGACCAAACAGAGCACTGCACCCAGCGCGACCCAGGTGACCAGCACGCTGACGGCGTGGGCGGCGCCGCGGCCGTCGAAGAAGGCGGTCGATCGCAGCAACCGGCCACCGGCCCCTGGCGGCAGCAGTTGGCCGAGCGTGCCGGACCAGCCGGGCAGCATCTCGGGTGCGGTCGCCGTGCCCGAGAGGGGGTTGCCGATGAGCATCATGACCAGCGCACCGATCCCGATTCCGGCATATCCGAGCAGGGATTCCAGCCCGAGGACGGTCAGGGAGGTGGCCGCGATGGTCAGGGCGACGGCACCGCTGTTCGCCGGATAGGAGCCACTCAGTGAGCCGAGCCAGAACTGCAGGATCGCTGCCACGGTCAGGCCGGCGGTTGCCGAGAAGGCGAGTGCCCCGGCAGCCCGACGGACGGCGCCATGAACGAGCCTGGTCAGCAGCACCGCACCCAGCAGACCGCCCATCACCAGTGGCAGGGCACCTGCGGAGAGGCCGGCGCCACGTGGGTCGTCGCCGGGCAGGGCGGCAAGGTCGCGGACAGCGACCGGCGAGCCGGTGCTGCCCGCCTGGCCGAGTCCGGTCCCCATGGACTGCAGGGTCTGGGCGACCGCGGTGCTGGCGGCGGAGGCGACGATGACGTGCGGGGTACCGGAGCTGAGGTCGATCGCCCCGTACACCTGCCGGTTGCGGATGAGTTGTTCCGCGGCGGCGGTATCGGCAACTTCGGTGATCTCGAAGCCGCCCGGCAGATGCTGATCGAGTGCGGCGCGGATCTGTGCGACCGCGGTGGTCGGCCCGGCGACGGCGATCGGCACATCGTGCACCGACGACCGTACCGATGGCCAGGCAAAAGCAATGAGCAGCACGCTGATGATCGCGGTGAGCAGGACGACTGCTCCGGCCACAATCGGCCATCGTGACGGAAGCGCATCGCTGGCGAGCGGTGCCTGCGTGGTCATATCTACTCCTCGAACATTGGGCCGTGACCGGTGTTCATCGCAGTGTGAGTGGGGTTTCGGATTCGATATGGGTCAGTTTTTGCGGGTTGCGGACGTAGTAGATGCCGGTGACGTGGGTGTCCTCGACGCGTATCGCGATGACGCCGTCGAGTTCCCCGTCCACATACAGCGCCAGTGCGGGGCTGCCGTTGACCATGGTCGCCGCGACGGTGAGCGCGACGTCCTTCTTGGTGAGGCCGCCGACGATGAACCGGGCCACCTTGTCGGCGCCGATGATCGGCCGCGGTGTGGCCTGCTTGATGCCACCTCCATCGCTGATCGCCACGACATCGGGTGCGAGCACGTCGAGCAGGCTCCGTAGGTCCCGGGTCTCGAGCGCGCGTCGGAACGCCTCGACAGCCGCCTCGGCCTGGCCCGCGGTGACCGAGCGGCGTGGGCGGCGGGCTTCGACGTGGCGGCGGGCGCGATGGGCGATCTGGTGCACGGCGGCAGGGGTCTTGTCGACCGCGGCCGCGATCTCGTCGTAGCCGATCCCGAACGCTTCACGCAGCACGAACACCGCCCGTTCGGTCGGGGTCAGTGTCTCCAGGACGAGCATCAGTGCCATCGACACGCTCTCGGCGAGTTCGACGTCGCAGGCCACATCCGGGGTGGTGAGCAGCGGCTCCGGCAGCCAGGAGCCCACGTAGGCCTCTCTGCGGCGCTTCATCGCGCGCAGCCGGTTGAGCGCTTGGCGGGTGGTGATCCGGACCAGGTACGCGCGCGGCTCGTCGACCTGTACCGCGTCGACTCCGACCCAGCGCAACCAGGTTTCCTGCAAGACGTCATCGGCGTCGGCCGCCGATCCGAGCAGCTCGTAGGCCACGGTGAACAGCAGGTTGCGATGGGCGAGGAAGGTTTCCGTCGCCGCGACGATGATGTGATCGCCGCCGCCGCGCCCCACGGCCGCGCTGTCGGACCGGGGCTGCCCACCGAGTTCAGCTGTCGTGTCCATGGATCCCTCTCCTGTCGGCCGTCAGTAGTCGTTGGAGCCCGCCGATGACGCTCGTGCGGCAACGCCTTTGATCAGGGCGCTGCCGCACATCGCGCCGTGCAACTGGGCGCGGCGACCGCGGTTTCGGTGCGCTACGCGACCGGTGCTGCCGCCGCGTCGCCGCGCTGTGCCTGCAGCAGTTGCGGCCGGTGCTTGCCGTCCTTGGGCCAGGAGTGCGAACCGGGCTTATGCGCTTCGGTCACCAGATGTTCCCGGTAGTCCACGACCGCATCGTGCGTCCCGCCCACGAGCTGGTGCAGACGCAGCCGCGGCACGAAGACCGGACGCGGATTGATCACGGTTACCGTCACGTCGTCGCGCTGCGTCAAACGATTGGCCGCCATCACACCGGCGTATCCGCCGCCGACAACGACCACGTCGACGTTCGTGCTCATGGTGTCTCCTTCGGTCCGAGAGGCTCGAATACAAGACACCGCAGCGCCGAACATCCTGACATCATGTGACGCAGATCACCGAGTGGGCACGGTCCGCGTTGCTCATCACTCGGTGAAGGATCTGGCTGCGACCAGGTCTCGGCACAGCAGTCGCCGAGTATCTGTCCAGTCGCCCGACAGGTCAGAAACGAAGGTTCGCAAGATGCCGTCGCCGAATTCGATCACGCCCCGATAAGCGAACGCACCCGCGACGGCTCGGCGCAGTCCGCGCGGCCGCACCGGCGGCCAGACCCGTACGCGGGCCTTTGATACGGAAACGCAAATCGGCCCCCGTTCCGAATGGAACGGGGGCCGAATGCTGTTACGGCACTGCCGGATTACCGGTAGTCGCTGAAACCGTAATCGTCGAGCGGAACCGCGGCACCTGTGGTGGTGCCGAAGCTGTCCGGGCTGTAGTAGGTGTCGTCGTAGGACGGCACCGCGTACGCCGCGGCACGAGCCTCTTCGGTCGGCTGAACCTGGATGTTGCGGTAGCGGTTGATGCCGGTACCGGCCGGGATCAGCTTGCCGATGATCACGTTTTCCTTGAGGCCGATGAGCTTGTCCGAGCGGCAGTTGATGGCCGCGTCGGTCAGAACTCGGGTGGTCTCCTGGAAGGATGCCGCCGAGAGCCACGAATCGGTCGCCAGCGACGCCTTCGTGATACCCATCAGCACCGGGCGACCCGCCGCGGGCTCATTGCCCTCGGCGACGACGCGACGGTTGGAGGCCTCGAACTCGGACCGCTCGGTGAGCGAGCCGGGCAGGAACTCCGTGGCACCCGAGTCGATGATCGTCACGCGACGCAGCATCTGGCGCACGATGACCTCGATGTGCTTGTCGTGGATCGACACACCCTGCGAGCGGTAGACCTCCTGGACCTCGTGGACCAGGTGGATCTGCACCTGACGGGGGCCCATTACGCGCAGCACCTCGTGCGGATCCGCCGCGCCTTCCAGCAGCTGCTGGCCGACCTCGACGTGGTCACCATCGGAGAGCAGACGCTCGGTGCCGTCGTCGTGCTTGAACACACGCAGGCGCTGACGCTTCGAGAGCTTGTCGTAGACAACCTCTTCGCCACCGTCATCCGGGATGATGGTGATCTTGTAGAAGCGATCGTCGTCCTCGAGCCGCACCCGACCCGAGACCTCCGCGATGGGCGCCTTGCCCTTGGGCACACGAGCCTCGAAGAGCTCCTGCACACGAGGCAGACCGCCGGTGATGTCATCACCCGCGACACCACCCTGGTGGAAGGTACGCATGGTCAGCTGGGTACCGGGCTCACCGATGGACTGCGCGGCGACGATACCGACGGCCTCGCCGATATCCACCAGCTTGCCGGTCGCCATCGAGCGGCCGTAGCAGGTGGCGCAGACGCCGGTGCCGGTGGTGCAGGTCAGCACGGAGCGGACCTTCACATCGGTGATGCCGGCGTCGAGCAGTGCCTCGATGGCCGGGTCGCCGAGGTCGGCGCCCTTCTCCACGATGACATTGCCCTTCGTGTCGATCGCGTCGGCCGCGAGCGTCCGCGCGTAGGCGGAGGTCTCCACGTGCGCGTCCCGGATCAGCGAGCCGTCGAGCTGCTTCTCCGCGATCGGCACCAGGATGCCGCGCTCGGTGCCACAGTCGTGCTCGCGCACGATGACGTCCTGCGAGACGTCCACCAGACGACGGGTCAGGTAACCCGAGTCGGCGGTGCGAAGCGCGGTGTCGGCCAGACCCTTACGGGCACCGTGGGTGTTGATGAAGTACTCCAGAACCGTCAGGCCCTCACGGAAGGAGGACTTGATCGGCCGCGGGATGAACTCACCCTTCGGGTTGGTAACCAGACCCTTCATACCGGCGAGGGTACGAGTCTGGGTGAAGTTACCGGTCGCGCCCGAGTCGACGATCGTGATGATCGGGTTGTCGGCCGGGTAGTGCGAACGCAGCGCCTTACCGACCTCTTCGGTCGCTTCCTGCCAGATCTTGACCAGGGCGTTGTTGCGCTCCTGATGATCGAGAGCACCACGCTGGTACTTCTTCTCGATCTGATCGGACTGCGCCTCGTAGCGCTCCATGATCTCGGTCTTCTCCGGCGGAACGAGCACGTCCGACATCGAGACCGTCACACCGGAACGGGTGGCCCAGTAGAAGCCGGCGTCCTTCAGCTTGTCGACGGTCTGCGCGACCACGATCATCGGGTAGCGCTCGGCCAGATCGTTGATGATCGTCGCCTGACGCTTCTTCGGCATCTGCTCGTTGATGAACGCGTAGTCCGCCGGGAGCAGCTCGTTGAACAGCACGCGACCAAGGGTGGTCTCGGCAATCCACGCGTCGCCGCGGCTCCAGCCCTCCGGGAACAGCTCCGCCTCGATAGCCTTCGGCGGGCGCTGGTCGGTGAGCCGCACCTTGATCAGCGAACGCACGGTGAGCTCACCACGGTCCACCGCCATCTGCGCCTCGGCGGGCGAGGAGTACACGCCCTGCTCCGGTGCGTCCTTGGTGGCCGCCTGGTACTCGCCCCGCGCGCCCTCTTCCAGGCGGGTCAGGTAGTACAGGCCGGTCACCATGTCCAGACGCGGCATGGCCAGCGGTCGACCCGAGGCCGGCGACAGGATGTTGTTCGAGGACAGCATCAGGATGCGGGCCTCGGCCTGCGCCTCTGCCGACAACGGCAGGTGCACGGCCATCTGGTCACCGTCGAAGTCGGCGTTGAACGCCTCACAGACCAGCGGGTGCAGCTGGATGGCCTTACCTTCCACCAGCTGCGGCTCGAAGGCCTGGATGCCGAGGCGGTGCAGGGTGGGCGCACGGTTCAGCAGCACCGGGTGCTCGGCGATGACCTCTTCGAGGACATCCCACACCTGGGGCCGCTGCCGCTCGACCATCCGCTTGGCGGACTTGATGTTCTGCGCGTGGTTCAGGTCGACCAGACGCTTCATCACGAACGGCTTGAACAGCTCCAGCGCCATCAGCTTGGGCAGACCGCACTGGTGCAGCTTCAGCTGCGGACCGACCACGATGACCGAACGGCCCGAGTAGTCGACACGCTTACCGAGCAGGTTCTGCCGGAAACGACCCTGCTTACCCTTGAGCAGATCGCTCAGGGACTTCAGCGGGCGGTTACCCGGACCGGTGACCGGACGGCCGCGGCGGCCGTTGTCGAACAGCGCGTCCACCGACTCCTGCAGCATCCGCTTCTCGTTGTTGACGATGATCTCGGGCGCACCCAGATCGATCAGTCGCTTGAGGCGGTTGTTGCGGTTGATCACGCGGCGGTACAGATCGTTCAGGTCGGAGGTGGCGAAGCGGCCACCGTCGAGCTGAACCATCGGGCGCAGCTCCGGCGGGATCACCGGAACGGCGTCGAGCACCATGCCCATGGGCGAGTTGCCATTGGCCTGGAAGGCCGCGACAACCTTGAGTCGCTTGAGCGCGCGCAGCTTCTTCTGGCCCTTGCCGGAGCGAATGGTTTCGCGCAGCAACTCGGCCTCGGCGTCGATGTCGAAGTTCTCCATCAGCTTCTGGATGGACTCCGCACCCATAGCGCCGGTGAAGTACTCGCCGTAGCGGTCGATCAGCTCGCGGTACAGGACCTCGTCCACGATGAGCTGCTTGACCGACAGCTTGGTGAAGGTGGTCCAGATCTCCTCGAGCCGGTCCAGTTCGCGCTGGGCCCGGTCGCGGAGCTGACGCATCTCGCGCTCGCCGCCGTCCTTGACCTTGCGGCGCACATCGGACTTGGCACCCTCGGCCTCGAGCTCGGCCAGATCGGCCTCGAGCTTCTGGGCGCGGGCCTCCAGGTCGGCGTCGCGCTGATCGGCGACGGCCTTCTTCTCGACCTCCATCTCGGCCTCGAGCGTGGAGAGCTCGTTGTGACGCAGCTCCTCGTCGACACCGACAATGACGTACGCGGCGAAGTAGATGATCTTTTCCAGATCCTTCGGCGCCAGGTCGAGCAGGTACCCGAGGCGCGAAGGCACGCCCTTGAAGTACCAGATGTGGGTAACCGGAGCGGCCAGCTCGATGTGGCCCATCCGCTCACGGCGCACCTTGGCGCGAGTCACCTCGACGCCACAGCGCTCACAGATGATGCCCTTGAAGCGCACGCGCTTGTACTTACCGCAGTAGCACTCCCAGTCCCGGGTGGGACCGAAGATCTTCTCGCAGAACAAGCCGTCCTTCTCCGGCTTGAGCGTGCGGTAGTTGATGGTCTCCGGCTTCTTCACCTCGCCGTAGGACCACTGGCGGATGTCTTCGGCGGTGGCCAGACCGATCCGGAGTTCATCGAAGAAGTTGACGTCTAGCACGTAACTTCCTTTCCCCTATTCGGGTCGAATTCGAGCAAAAGTTCACTAGTTGGTGGAACGCGGAGCCGAATGCGGTTCGCAATGAACAACATTCGGCCTACCGCCTAGTTCGCCAGATCGTCGACGGTGGCGGCTTCGTTCCTGGACAGGTTGATGCCCAGGTTCGCGGCCGCGCGCTCCAGATCCTCGTCGTCACCATCGCGCATCTCGATCGCCGCGCCGTCCGAAGACAGCACCTCGACGTTGAGGCACAGTGACTGGAGTTCCTTGAGGAGCACCTTGAACGATTCCGGGATGCCCGGCTCCGGAATGTTCTCGCCCTTGACGATCGCCTCGTA